>JBBASO010000136.1:0-1011 GCA_040399265.1 Prochlorococcaceae cyanobacterium | reverse complement strand
AGCAGCAGCAGCAGCACCGCATCGGGGCGCAGCAGCAGCTTTCCGAGGCGACGCAGACCGGCGAGTGGAGCCCCAACTCCTCCCCGCGATCGCGAACGAAAAAAATTCCAGCGAGGCTGCCCCGACAATCTGCCTTGCCTCCTACCTTGCCTCACATACCTGCAGGCTAGCGCTGCAAATGGCCGCACTGGAACAGTGGCGACGCTTCAGACAGACTCAGCTGCTGACTGCGCCAGTGCAGGACCCGGAATCGAGTTGACGGACGGTCGAATCGGGCAGCCAGGCCTCAAAGCGCGCTGCACCCGATCGATCAACCGCCAGGATCAGTCGCTCATCCGGGCGGGCCTTGAAACTGTCGACCCTCAGGAAGATGTCGATGCGGTAGCTCCCATCGCTGGCCTTGATCAACCTGCCCTTGCTCTCTTTGGACTGACGAAGGGCTTCCCCATGCCCTGTGCCGGCGCTCGGCTGATAGCCGCTCAGCACACTGGCCAGACCGCGGGCCGGGGAGAGGTGCAGATGAATCAAACCGCTACCGCCGAACTGACAATCCACCATCTGCAGGCTGGGATCGAGGCTGACAGGAGAATCGGGGCGACGACAGCCGATCAGGGCAGCCAGCAACACGATCCCGGCAGCCAAGCAGAGGCGCACCGGCGGCGGAGCGCGCAAGGGCAATGGATTCTGAACCAGATCTTGGTCTCAACCATAAAGGCTGCCCCCTCGCCAGCTTGACCCTGCAGGATGACCAATGGGAAGATCGTCAAAAACACCCATGGCTGCGACAACAATCCGCCCTGCTGGCTGGTCGGGCGCGACCAAAGGGGTCTGGACCAACCGCGCCAATGTGGTAGTCGATCAGAAAGGTGGCGTTCAGGCGAGCGGCAGCAAGCTGATCAATGCCCTTGACGGCGATGATGTGATCCGCGGGCAGCGCAGCAAGGGCAGCGGTGTTGAGCTCCTGCGGGAGCCGCGGCGCAGCAATCTGCAGCTGGGCAACGGCGCCGATGC
>JBBASO010000135.1:0-1062 GCA_040399265.1 Prochlorococcaceae cyanobacterium | reverse complement strand
GCTGGCAGAAGCGGCAGCCGCGGGTGCAGCCGCGGCGGATCTCCACCGTGAGCCGGTCGTGCACCGTTTCGATGTGGGGCACCAGCCCCATGGCGTAGTGGGGCATCGGTGTGGCGGTGCGCCGCTGGATGCGGGCCGGAATGCCCGGCTCCAGCGGCTCGATCGACACGCCGTCAGCGCCCGGGCCATAGAGCGATGGCACGTAGACACCCGGCACCAGAGCCAGATCCCGCAGCAGCTCGCGGCGGGTGAGGCCGGCGCCGCGGCCCTCGGCCACCACCAGGCCGATCTCCGGAAGCAGCTCCTCACCGTCGCCAAGAGCGATGAAGTCGAAGAAGGCGGCGAAGGGCTCGGGGTTGCTGGTGGCGGTGGGGCCACCGGCGAAGATCAGCGGCGGCGCCTCCGGGTGGCTGAGGGGCAGGTCGCCGCGCTCAGCAGCCCGGATCGGAATGCAGGCGAGCTCCAGCATCTCGAGGATGTTGGTGCCGCCCAGCTCGTAGCTGAGCGAAAAACCGAGGATGTCGAAAGCCGAAAGCGGCCGGCGGCTCTCCACGGCGAACAGAGGGGCACCGCGCTCGCGCAGGCGGGCGGCCAGATCCGGCGCCGGCAGGTAGCTGCGGTCGCACAGCTGGCCGGGAACGGCATTCAGGATCGAATAGAGAATGATGTGGCCGCTGTTGCTGGCCCCCACCTCGTAGACCTCGGGGTAGGTGAGCGCCCAGCGCACGCCGGCGGCAGCCCAGGCCACCGACCAGTCGCGGAGTTCGACGCCACGCTCGTTGCCGAGGTAGCGGGCCGGCTTGCTGATCTCCAGATCGATCAGGGCCTCGAACGCAATCGGAGCGTCCGGACGACTCCCGGCAGGGGGGGCAACGGTCACACGCGAGAGCAGCCGGATGCCGGCAGCGGGGCAGCCTCGATCGTATGCAGTGCCCGGCAGGAACGCCGCCCCCCGCCATAGGACAATCGCGCCCAGTACCCACGGGCCCGGCGGCGGCCCTTCCCGCAATGGTCCAGGTCAACGGCAACTACCTCAAGCTCAAGGCGGGCTACCTGTTCCCC
>JBBASO010000134.1:0-1235 GCA_040399265.1 Prochlorococcaceae cyanobacterium | reverse complement strand
CGGGCTACGTCCTGCGCGGGGGCTGGGGGGCAGGTGGGGACTGGGGGGTGACAGGGGTGGCACTTGCTCATTGAGGAACCATCTCCTTTCGGTAATGGCCTTCCACCCCGTCCAACGGGGTCACCAACCCCAGCCCCCTTACTATGCTTCAGCCTGAAACATGGTTCCTGCGATGCCCCCAGCCCTCACCGCCGCCACAGGGGCCGCCCTGCTCGGAGCCGATGCCCGTCTGCTGAGTCAGGAATACCGCCGTGTGCTGGCCCCGCCCGACTCGCATTCCTCCGCAGCGCCGCTGCGGCTGGGCTTTCGTGAGCTGCTCTACTTCCAGGTGGTCAGCGCTCTGAGTGCCGAGGGGCTGCAGCTTTCGCCTGTTCAGAAGCGTCAGGTGTTCCGTGTCCTCACCGAGAAGACTCAGCGGTTGCCGGTGGACTCACCCCCGGGTCAGGTCGCTCTGGGTGAATGGTCCCGAGGCCACGGTGAACTGCGCAAAACCGGTGCGGTGACCTTCAGCTTTGATCTCAGCAGCGTGAGCCAGGAGCTCCGCTATCGCTATCGGCTCCTCAGGCGGCCCCATGCCCTGGTGGAGAGCAATCCGGCCATCTGCTCGGGGCAGCCTGTTTTTCGGGGCACCCGAATTCCAGTCGCCGTGGTTGTGGAGCAGCTGCGCTCCGGCGTCAGCCGCACCGACCTGGAGGCCGACTTTCCCCAGCTCAGCAGGCAGGCCCTCGACTACGCCCAGATCCAGGCCCGTCTGCCGAAGCCTCCAGGCCGTCCCCGCCAACCTCTCACCCTGCAGCGCGGCTGAAGGCCTATCCCTTGAGGCTGTTGATCGACGAAAACCTCAGCCCTCGACTCGCCCGTTGGGCCTGTGACATGGGAATTCCAGCAGAGGCTGCCGTGCATGTCGGTCTTGCTGGCGCTGCGGATGAGGATGTCTTCGCCCATGCAATGGCTCGGGATCAGATTGTGGTCACGGTGAACGTGGGGGATTTCATGCGATTGGCCGCCGCCATAGACGTTCACCCAGGCGTGATCGCTCTCAGGGAAGCTGGTTTGAATGCGGAAGAGCAATGGATCAGGGTCCAGTCAGCCATCCAGCTGATCAACCAGAGTTGTGACCCTGACATGGTAAATCGGGTGCTTGAGGTTCAATCCGACGTTGTCGTTCGATGGCATGAGATTCCCGCCAGCTGATCTCATCTCCTCTCTATCGAATGAACCAGCTCCACCACCGC
>JBBASO010000133.1:0-1275 GCA_040399265.1 Prochlorococcaceae cyanobacterium | reverse complement strand
GGTTCGGCCGCTGCCACAAGCGTTCGCTCTGCACTGGCCTGCAGGACGCCGCCATGGCGGGAGAGCAGCACTGATGTGCAGCTGCGTCCGGACGCGTTCCGGGCGGTGAAGGATGGGAGCTTCCCTGACGCCCCACACACCACATCTGGTGTGCCCAACGGCCCCATTCCTAAAGCGCGATGGGGTGACTTCCCCCTGCTCCGCTGACGCCGCATCAATAGGCCGAGTCGTGGTCGGGGTGGAGCGACAGCAACCGCAGCCAGGGGCCATCGCGCCAGGCCACGGCCCGGCAGCTGCGGCTGATCCGCAGGGAATAGAGCCGTTCCCCTGCAGAGCCCTGCCGGCTCTGGATCAGTTCCCAGCGCAGCCCCTTGCTGCTTTGCAGCTGATCCCAGCTCATCGCCTGAAGCAGGCGCAGGGTCTTGAGCACGGACCAGGCGTCTGATTTCTCCAGCGCCAGCAGATTGGCCTGAAACTCAGGGTTGTTGAGGTCGAGCTGAATCACAGCATCCCCAGGTGCTGCTCCAGGGCGTCGAGATCCGCGGCGAGAGGCGGCTGGTCCATGGCAGCCATGGCCCGATCGAGGCGGGCGGCGGCTTCCGGTTGATGCAACCAGAGCTCGCTGTCGGGGATGGTCTGGGCTGTTTTGATCACCCAGACCCCGGGCTCGCTGCTGTCGACCACAACGGTGCGACCGGCAAACTCCTTGCCCAGGGAGATCTGACCGCTGGCCCCAACCTGCTTGACAACCTGCTTGGCGGTTTTCATGCTGCCTTTGCTTTCATGCCTTCATGCTAACCGGTGGCATCCTGGGCCGCCAGGCATCCCAGCCCCAACCCCAAGCCGCGGCACCCTTTCCGCCAGCCAGCTCCAGCAGCCCTTGAACACTGACCGCTGGACCTACCGCGTTTTTCAGAGCGCCCCGGACCTGATCCGTGCTCTGCTGCCCGGCTCAAGTGCCGCCACCAAGGCGCTCAGCCTCGACCCGGGCGACCCGGGCGATCGGCTCTATCGCTACTGCTTCTCTTCGAGAAGGCTTCGCCTACGCAGAAGCCTTGCGGCTATGAAGCGCTCGAAATCAAAGAGCTGAGCCACCGCCTCGATGGCGTGCTCTGGCCCAGGGAGAGCACCGGCTGGCAGCGCAGACCTACCGCTTTCTGCAGCAGCAGCCCCAGGTGGAGCACTGGGCCGTGCTGGTGATCACGCCCCACAACCGCCTCAACCTCGGTCCCACCCAGCCGCTGCGGCTGTTTCTGGAGCAGCAGGTGGTGTGGC
>JBBASO010000132.1:0-1429 GCA_040399265.1 Prochlorococcaceae cyanobacterium | reverse complement strand
CAGGGGGCGTTTCAGTCAGAGCCTGATTTTTTAGCCGAGAAGCCTTGCTGACACTGGCTTTCGGGCTGAAAGGCTTTGCCGGGTCCTGCTCGCCACGAAGGAAACCTTCCTGCGCGAAATTTTAACTGGGGGCGTCCCACCTGACTGCATCAGATGGCTGTCGGGATCAGTGAAATTGCGCTGGGTCTTCCTGGTCGGCGTGCCATCGGCCTTTCGGGCCAGACCTCTCCTGGGCATCGCCCCAGCCGAGGAGGCTCCAGCTCCGGGGGCTCCACACCGGCGGTCTCGGCAGCCTCCATCGCCTCCTCTGTCGCGGCCTTGGCTTTGGCTTCTGCCGTTTCGACCTTTCTGTTCAGCTCGGCCTGCTCAGCCGCCCGCTAACAGCCGTGGGCCCTTCTGATGGGGCCCCCTGCAGTGGCACCTGGAGAGTGATCTCTACGCCTCAACCATTTGCTGTTTCTTTTTTCCAGTACCCGACTTGCCGGGCTTGCCGGCCAGAGAAGAAAAGGTGCTGATCTCAATGGCGCGGTCGGGGAAGACAGCCCTCACCTCCAGGTCACCACCCATGGCCTGGACGAAGTTGCGCAACGTGCTCATCAGCATGTCGGCCCGATTCTCGATTTTGGAGATCTCGGCCTGCTTGACGTTGAGGTTTTTGGCCAGGGTGTCCTGGGTGAGTGAAAAGGCCCTGCGCAGTTCCGCCAGGGTCATTTCCTGCCGCAGCTGCTCCTTGCGCTGCTCAATGCGCTCACGCCGCTCAGGGCTGAGGTCTTTGGTGAGTTCAGAGAAAGAGCGCGTCATGGCTTGGGTTGGGATTGCAGATTGATGAGGTGTTCGTCGTAGAGCGCGTCCGCCTTGGGGATCATCGTTTTGTAGAACCGCTTGTCCTTGCCGGTCTTGTTGCCGCCGATCAGCAGGATGGCGCTGCGGCTGGGATCAAAGGCATAGAAGACACGCAAAGGGTCACCATGGGACTGGATGCGCAGCTCGCGCATGCGGCTGTGCCTGGAACTCTCCACTCCTGAGGAGTGGGGGAAGGGCAGCTGGGGCCCCATTTCCTGGAGCAGTTCAACGATGGCCGTCACATCGTCCTGCTCCTGCTCGCTGAGCTCGCCCCACCAGTCCTCGAAGACAGCGGTCTGACCGACATCCCACATCCGGCATTCCCTCCATGGAATACCTTAGGGGCTTGGCCGCTGCCGTCAAGCCCATCCACCCAGGGGTCGGTGCGGCAGAAGAGCGGCAGAAATGCACGACCAGGGAGCGGTGCGAGCACCAGCCCGCAGGCGGGTCGGCCGTTGGTGCTGGGCTCCAGCCTGGACAGGCCAAGGAGGTGTGGCGCGAGCCGCGACGAAGCACCCCGCAACCGCTCGAACGAAGGCGCGCTGAGGCCTCCTCCTCGGCGAACTGCTCACACTTCTGCTCACAC
>JBBASO010000131.1:0-1575 GCA_040399265.1 Prochlorococcaceae cyanobacterium | reverse complement strand
GCGAGGCTTTCAAGGCTGATGTCCGCAGCCGGATGGGGCCTCCCCATCGCCAGAGCGTGGCCGAGATCTCCCAGGAGCTTGGGATCCACGTGATCACCCTCTACAAGTGGCATAAGGCCTGGCTGCCCGATGTCAACTACGAAGGCGGGCGCATTGCATCTTTAAAGCTGCTACTCGTCTAGGGTTGTTGCATCAGAAGTGGCGTCCTCTGATGGCATCAGCGCGGCAGGGCGAGCAAAACCTGAGGTCAGTCCGGGCGGGCTCTCTCAAGGAGGGAGAGCGAATTGCGTTGGCGATCAACGCGGCAGCCGCGCGTTACCGGAGCTTGAGCCGCACGGGCTAGCAGCTGCTTCTGAATGAGCTGCAGGTTCTCACCGGCTATCACCGCAAATCGCTGCTGCGCCGGTTGAACCAGCAGCCCGATCAGCGGCAGAGCAGCCTCCGCGGCCAGCATCGCCGCCGCTACGGCCCCGAGGTGGTTGAGGCGCTGGTGCCGCTGTGGGAAGCCAGTGATCGGCTTTGCGGCAAGCGGCTCCATGCCCTGCTGCCGCAGCTGGTGGAGTCGCTTGAGCACCACGGCCACTTGCAGCTGGAGCCGTCCGTGCGGGCACGGGTGTTGACGATGAGCAGCGCCACGATTGATCGGCTGCTGGTCCCTGTCCGCCAGAGCAGTGCGGGCAATGGATGGCGGCGCCCTCCCCGGGCCCACAGCGGCGTACGGCGGCGCGTTCAGGTGCGCACGTTCAAGGGCTGGGACGACCACAAGCAGCCCGGCTGGCTGGAGATCGACCTGGTGGCCCATTGCGGCGGCCGTCTGGAGGGGCGGTTCATCTGGACCCTGGTGGCCACCGACATCGCCACCGGCTGGAGCGAGAGCCTGCCCGTGATCACACGGGATGGGGCGTCGGTGTTGGCCGTCATCCAGCGGCTGCGGCAGCAACTGCCCTTCCCCCTGCGCGGGATCGATGCGGATAACGATCCAGCCTTCATGAACGCCCTGATGGAGAAGTGGTGCGATGCACCGGAGCAGGCGATCGAACTCACCCGCTCACGCGCCTACCAGAGCAACGATCAGGCCTGGGTGGAGCAGAAGAACGGGATGCTGATCCGCCGGGTGGTGGGCTACGAGCGTTTGGTGGGCTTGGAGGCAGCCCAGCTGCTGGCCGAGCTCTACGCGGCACTGCGGCTGTTCACCAACCTGTTCCAGCCATCGTTCAAGCTCAAAAGCAGCGTGCGGGAGGGCGGCCGGATCAAGCGGCAGCACCACCCGCCGCGAACACCGCTGCAGCAGCTCCTACGCACCGGAGTGCTCAGCGATCGGGAGGCCCAGGCCCTCAGGGAGCTCAGAAAGCGGTGTGACCCGGTAGCCGCTCCTGGCCACGATGCGCAGCTGCCAGGGCCGGCTGGCCCTGTTGATCAGCGGCCATCGTGCCAGCGCCATGGCTGGCGATCCACTGAGCTGGCAGACCCCCGAGGAAGAAAAGCGGGAGCTGGAGCGGTTTCTGCAGGGTTTGCAGGCCCTATGGCGCCAGAGCAGGCCTCTACAGAAAAAGCCCAAGCCGCGGCAGGGCCGCC
>JBBASO010000130.1:0-1623 GCA_040399265.1 Prochlorococcaceae cyanobacterium | reverse complement strand
GCAGATCGCGCAGGCTCTGCTCCAGGGAGAGCCCCTGGGCCTGGGCACGGGGGCTGAGTGCGGCCACCACGTGATCATCGAGCTGGCGGATGAGCACCCCCTCCCTGGGGATTCACGGGTGTGTGCTGCCCAGAATCATCTGCCGCCCGAGGATGATGCCCGCATCGCCGTGCTCAATCACCGCACCGCAAACCTGGCGGTCATCGCGCAGCAGGATCAAGACCTCAGCCAGCGGCCAACCTCCCAGTCGGCACTGTCATTCACACGCCACGGTGCTTCAGTAAGCCCCGGTGTCGTTCTCGCTGCCGGGCGCACCGGCGAAGGCCTGGCGCGTGATGGTGGGATTTTGATTGGCACCTGGCCGGTTGGTGAGGGTGTAGGTAAGAGCCCTCCTTGGGGTGGCATCCAGCGTGCTGGTGAACCCGAGGCGAGTGTTGCTGGCCACCAGATACGTGGCGTTGGCGGCGGCGAGATCGAGGGCGCAGGCCGTATTGGAGGTGCACACCACCGGCGGCCCGCAGCGCACCACGTTGCCCACGGCGGTGCCGGTGGGGGAGAAGAAACTCACCTCCCGCACCGTGCCGGCGTTGGTCTGGGTGCGCACGCTGAAGCTCAGAGAGGTGCCGGTTGGAGCGGTGCAGTTGGCCGCCACGGTGTTGTCGAAACCAGAGGCGCGGCTGATTTCCGCATCGATCCAGGCGGCGGCCCGGTTGGCCTCCTCGCGGAGCTGCAGGTTGAGCTCCTGGGTGGCATCGCTGCGCAGCTGGCTGATCTGGTATTGCGCCACGCCGCCGATCACCACAGCGCCGAACACGGCGGTGATCAGCAGCTCCACAAGGGTGAAGCCGGCGCTGGCGGTGGGCAGGGGGCGCAAGGGGTGAACAGCCATCTAGAGCGGCGCGGTGTAGGAACAGGTGCCACCACTGCTGCTGGCCGCCCCGAAGCGGAGGCTGCCGGTGCGGTCGCTGATGGCGATGCAGCGGCGCAGGTTGGCGGCGGTGGAGCTCAGGCGCATCTCCAGGGCATTGAAGCCATCGAGGCTCGACGTGCTGGCAGGGAGCACCACGCCGGTGTTGGAGATCACCAGGGTGGCGCTGGGGCTGGGAGTAGCACCGAACGGGCCGGCGACGGCGGCGGCGGCGCTATCGATCGTGAGGGTGGTGCTGCCGAGCACGGCGCAGGCGGCGGGGCTGACGCTGGCGAGGGTGGCGCCGCCGGCAAGGGAGTTGTTGTTGGTGAGGGTCACGGTGCACACGGTGCCGTTTGCGGCGATGCTGCGCACCTGATCGAGCCAGAGGCCGAGGTCGCGCACGGTGCTGTTGAGGGCGGCGCGCTGGCGCTCGAAACGGGCTCGCTGCGTGGTGATGGTGGCGGTGGTGGAGAGGATGCCGATCAGCACCACGATCATCATCAGCTCGGGCAGGGCGAAACCGTCTGCACGTTTCTGCATCAGGGGCACCAGGCGGCGGTGGTGGGCACGTAGGTGGCGGTGGCCAGGGTCTGGCCGCCGGCGGTGTAGGTCACCGTGTAGCGGTGGGCATTGCCCTGGTTGGCGGTATCAATGGTGCGGGTGACGCCGGCAGCGGTGAGCGCAGCGGAGGCGTTGCTGTTGGTGGGGATGAG
>JBBASO010000129.1:0-1669 GCA_040399265.1 Prochlorococcaceae cyanobacterium | reverse complement strand
CCGATCAGCGGCTCGATCAAAGTCCGGGTGCTCACCCGTGCCCGCGGCCGCTGCGAATGCTGCGGCGCCGGCTGTTGCTTGGCAAGCCCCGCATCAACGGGCCCTGGAGGTGGACCATATCGTGCCCAGGAACCAGGGCGGCTCGGACGACCTCAGCAACCTGCAGGCACTCTGCATCGCCGATGCCCATTCAGGTGCGCTGTTTCCAGCGCCGGGGATCCTGGCGACCGTGCAGAGCGATCACGAGGATTTCAGTGCCCTGCTCGCGGAAATAGACGGCATAGGGAAATCGACTCAGCACCACCCTGCGGATCTGACCGTGGATCAAGGGAAACGATTGAGGAGAGACGAGAATGCGTTGAATCGCAGCCGCAACGGTTTCGGCAAAGTCCTGGGCCAACGCCGACTCACGCGCGCCGAACCAGCGCTGGGTTTCCAGAAGATCCTCCACCGCCTCTGGCAGGAAGCGAACCGAGGGGAGCGTCATCGGAGGCCGAGTTGGCTGCGCACTTCATCCCAGGGCACTGCTGCGCAAGGGTTGGCGAGATGGGCCGTCCAGCGCCGATCCAGCTGAGCGCAGAGGGCAGAATCGATCGGCAGCGCCCCATCTCGGGCCTCGTCATCGAGGCTGTCCCAGAGGGCGATCGCCAGAGCAAGCCGTTCGTTCTGGGGCAGCTGAAGAAGGTCAGACACGGGTGCCATCGCCACCAGGAACGGCTGAGAACCCAGCGTAGGCACTCTCCATGGTGGTCAAGGGGGTGGGAGGGATCAAGACCACGGCAGCAAGGCTTCTTCCCCACCAGTGCCACCCCCTGTCACACCCCGTGCCAGCACTGGCCTGTCGGCCCCAGGATGCAGCCATGTTGCTTCAGCCCTCCGCCGCAAACGGGAATGGCTGGATCCACCAGAATGGAGTCCATGAGCCCTCTTGTTGCCCTGCCGATCCATGCGCGCCTGCAGGCGATGGCTGAGTTGATCCATGGCGTGATCCCGGGCTCAGAGGTACGCCTGTTCGGATCCAGGGCCAAAGGCACCGCCGGACCTGAGTCGGACATCGACCTGCTGATCACGGCTCCGGATGCCTGGCTGGAAGGGCGAAACCGCTTCGAGGTGCTCAATCAGCTCTGGGCCCTGCTGGCGTGTGCGGATGTGTCGCTCGACCTGCTGTTGTACTCCGAGCGGGAGTGCGAGGAGCGCCGCGAGTGGCGCAGCCACGTGATCGGCAGGGCGTTCCGGGAGGGGCGGTTGCTGGATGGTGCTCTCTGAACTGGAAGGCCTGCTGCGGATCGCCATGGCCGATCTGGAGACCGCAGAGGCCTCCATTGATCCGGCTGTGTTCCGGGAGGGGGCCTGGGGCTTCTGGCTGCAGCAGGCCGTAGAGAAGGCACTCAAGGCATGGCTTCTGCAGCTCGGTGGCGATCCCCCACTCACCCATGACCTGCGCCGGCTGCTGTTGCTGCTGGAGGCCGAGGGGGTGGCCACGGCTGATCTGGAGCCGCTGGCTCAACTCACTGTCTATGCCGTGCAGTTCCGCTACGACGCCGATCCCGCTCCCCTGGGGCTGGATCGGGAGACCTTCAACCGGCAGGTGAAGGAGCTGATCTGCCGGGTGCAGGCACTGGTTGTGCCGGGTTCCGAAGCTGAGGCCTGAGGGCTCGGCCATGCCCCC
>JBBASO010000128.1:0-1844 GCA_040399265.1 Prochlorococcaceae cyanobacterium | reverse complement strand
GGGGACTGGCCGGCACGCATCAGCAGCCGGTGGTGAAGCTGGAGCTGCAGATGCACAGCAAGCCTGGGTTCAAGCACCGGCTGGGCGCTCAGACCCTGCGCTTTCTGCAGCTCCACCCCAAGGTGCGGCATCTGGAGGTGGTGGTGGTTGTGCCCCACCAGCGGCTGAATCTGGGCCCAGCCCGGCTACCGCGGCAGCTCCGGCTGGTGCTGGATGAGGTGATCTGGATCAGCCTGGAGGAGCTCGGCCAACAGGACCAGCTCGATCCGCTGCTGAATCTGCTCAGGCTGCCGGTTCTGCATGAACCTGAGTTGCAGCTGAGCAGTCAGCAGATCCTGGAGCGCCGCCCGGATCTGGCTGAGTCTGTTTTTCCTATCCTGATGCAACGGCACCCCAACTTCACCCTGGAGCAGATGATGGTGTACGTCAAGATTCCCACCCAGGAGCTGCGTCACTCCCGGGCCGCCCAGGAGCTGATCGAGGAAGGCCGGCAGCAAGGGAAAGCTGAAGGGCGCCGAGCCGAGGCGGCCTCCATGATCCTCCGCCTGCTCACCCGCCGCTGCGGCCCCCTCAGCGAGGCCACCACCGCCCGCATCCAGGAGCTGCCGCTGGAGCGGCTGGAGGCACTGGCCGACGCCCTGCTGGATTTCAGCAGCGGCGCCGCCGACCTGACGGCCTGGCTGGCAGCAGAATCAGCACACGCCCGCTGCTGAGGCGTCAGTTTCGCCCCTGCCTCCCCGCACGCCGATGGCCAGCCTCGTCTCCAGCGCAACGCCCGCGGCGCGGCTGCTGGTGGTCGACGACGACCCGGAGCTGCGCGAGTTTCTGCTGGGGGAGCTGGCCACGGAGGGGTACGGCTGCGAGGCCGTGGGCAGCGGCCAGGCGGCGCTGCTGGCCCTGCGGCGGCAGGGCTGGGATCTGGTGCTGCTGGATTGGGGCCTGCCGGATTTCAGCGGTGTGGAGGTGTGCGAACGGCTGCGCGCCGGCGGCGACGCCACGCCGGTGCTGATGCTCACCGCCCACGACGACGTGGCCGAGCGGGTGCGTGCCCTCGATGCCGGCGCCGACGACTACCTCACCAAGCCCTTCTCGATCGCTGAGCTGCTGGCGCGGGTGCGGGCGCAGCTGCGCCGCAGCGGCCTCAACGGCGGCGAGGCCAGCAGCTACAGCCTGGCTGATTTGAGCGTGGATCTGCTGCGCCGCGAGGTGAAGCGCGACGGCGCCCTGGTGGAGCTGTCGGCGCGGGAATTCGACCTGCTCGCCTTCCTGATCCGCGAGCCGGAGCGGGTGCACCCCCGCCAGGCGATCCTCGAGGCGGTGTGGGGGGCGCCGTTCATCGGCGATCCCAACCTGCTTGATGTGTATGTGGGCTACCTGCGCCGCAAGATCGAGCGCCCCGGCCTGCCCCAGCTGATCCACACCGTGCGCGGCGTGGGGTTCATGCTGCGCGTGGGGGCGGTGAAGGGCTGAACGTGTGCAGCACTGAAGAGTTCGCCCCGAGGTGGCAACCCTGAGCCCGGCCGCCGGATGCCTCTGTGCCCACCGACCACTGGTTCTACAGCCTGTTCCAGAGCACGCCCGACTTGATCGCGCTGCTGCTGCAGGCGGCCGGGGCGACTACAAGTCCATCTCCCCCTCTGGGCCCGGAATCTCCCGGGGATGAGCTCTACCGCTATGAGGCCGTGGAACTCAAAGCCGTGAACCACCGCCTCGATGGCGTGCTCTGGCCTCAGAGGAGTCTCACCGGCACGGCCCGGCAGCCGGTGGTGAAGCTGGAACTGCAGATGCACAGCAAGCCAGGGTTCAAGCACCGGCTGGGAGCCCAGACCCTGCGCTTTCTGCAG
>JBBASO010000127.1:0-1902 GCA_040399265.1 Prochlorococcaceae cyanobacterium | reverse complement strand
CGAACCGCTTGCTCACGTCGTGACGTTGACCAGAACGTCGTCGCTCATTTCAGGCACTCATCCGCTCGATCAGGATTGGCATCGCCAGCCGTCAGGTGAACCAGGCGCGGATGGCAGTCAAGGACGGGTGGATGCTCACGAGTTCGCAAGGTGTGAAGCTGGCTGGTGATGAGCTGTGTGGGTGGCAGGGCCTCAGCCGTTGGTTGGGTCGCCATCCGCTTCCAGCAACCGGCCGGAAGACCCTGACGATCGATGCAGGGCCAGTTCGAGCACCGTTTCCAGACGGATCACCCGGCCCTGGAGATCGTCGAGGCGGCGTTGCTGCTCCTTCATCAGCCCGGCCATCTCTTCCACCTTGTCGTTCATCCGGATCACTGTGGTGAGAGCCGAGAGAATCCGATCTGTGACGCTCATGGCTGAGCGTCCAAGGCAGCTCTCACCTCGGCCAGGGCCGCATCCAGGGCTTGTTCGGTGCGGCTGGTGCTCAGTTCCAGCTGCCTGAGGGCCGCTTCCAGGGCTTCCGCTTCCGCGAGGGAGCGCGTTTCGGCTTCAGCGTTGAGGCCGGCGTACGCCGCTCCCGCCTCTCGGAAAAACTGCCCGAGTGAGAGGCCAAGGCTGTTTGCCCGATCGGCATAGGCAGCCTTTTCTGTGGGTGTCATCAACACGGCTATCCGCTCAGTGGCTCGCTCTGGGGGATGCTGCGGCCTCTTGCCGGTTGCCACGATGTTCATGTGCATGATCAGCACATACTAAGGCGGATGCGGCAGCGCTGGCTGGCGAACAGGGAGACGGGGCTTGGGGTTGGGGCTGGAACCCGTGAGGGCCTTATCGGAGTAGGGGCTCGTTGGCGACAGGCGGCTGAGCCGTTCGTTCGGGCTGGGGCGCCTGGCGGCTCAGGGAGAAGTCGCTCTCAGACGCGATGCAGCGTCACGTCGTAACCAGGCCAGTGACCATCGGATGACACGGCCATCAGCCCCTCGACCCGCGCCTGGGCTATCAACAGGCGATCGAAGGGGTCGTGATGCACCAGGGGCAGCTGGGCGGTTTCAATCACATGCGCATCGAGCACCGGCAGGAGCGCAGCACCGGCACCAAGGCTCTGATCGCGGAAGGCGGCTGGTGTCACGTCCAACTTGCCAAGGCGGTGCTTGATGGCCACCTCCCAGATGCTGGCGACCGACACCAGGCAGGGGCTGGCGACCAGCAACTCTCGTGTATTGGATCCCAGCCGTGGATCGTCGAGGAGCCACCAGAGCATCACCTGGGTGTCGAGCAACAGCCGCATCAGCTGTTGAACAGCTCGGCCACCTGCTGATCCACAGCCTCACCGAAGGCGGCATCCACCTGGCTGGCCAGGAGCTCGGGCGAGGCCGCTGCCAGAGCGCCCAACTGCTTCAGGCCGGCGGCTGACGCGCACGGCACCAACTTGACCTGGGCCTTGCCATGGCTGGCAATGATCACCTCTTCCCCGGCCAAGGCTGCCTTCACCAGCCGCGAGAGCTGGCTCTTGGCAGCCAGCATGTTCACCTGCACGACCCTCGTCTCAGCTGTTAGCCAGTTTAGCCAGAAATGGCGGTCGGCTTGCAGGTCGGAGAGGAAGGGGCTGCAGCCCGTGGGGGGGCTGGTGCGTGTGGGGAGTCAGGCAAGCTCCCATCCTTCACGGCCAAGAACGCATCCGGCCGCATCGGCACATCGGCGCTGCTCTGCGGCAGGCCGCTCCCCCCGCCATGGCGACGTCCTGCAGGCCAATCCAGAGCGAACGCTTGAGGCTGCGGCAGAACCGCTTGCTCACGTTGTCGACGTTGACCAGAACGTCGCTCATTTCAGGCGGGCAGGGGCTTGGCGGGGGTGGAGGGTGTGGTGAGCTGGCACCAAGACAACCCCCGCTGCCTCAGGCGTTGG
>JBBASO010000126.1:0-2011 GCA_040399265.1 Prochlorococcaceae cyanobacterium | reverse complement strand
GAGTTGCAGCTGAGCAGCCAGCAGATCCTGGAGCGCCGCCCGGATCTGGCTGAGTCTGTTTTCCCTATCCTGATGCAACGGCACCCCAACTTCACCCTGGAGCAGCTGATGGTGTACGTCAAGATTCCCACCCACGAACTGCGTCACTCCCGGGCTGCCCAGGAGTTGATCGAGGAAGGCCGGCAGGAAGGTGAGGCGCGTGGGGAAGCACGCGGCGAAGTGAAGGTGACCCTTCGCCTGCTCGCCCGCCGCTGCGGCCCCCTCAGCGAGGCCACCATCGCCTGTATCCAGGCGTTGCCGCTGGAGCGGCTGGAGGCGCTGGCTGACGCCCTGTTGGATTTCCGCGACGGGTGTGACTTGGACGACTGGCTGGCACAGCACGCCGGCTGAGGTCTGCTCTGCTGGAGGCAAGCCAACCTCTCCGCTGACGCACCAGCAGCTTCAGCCTGCGCGTGGGGGCGGTGAAGGGCTGAGCGGCAGCTGCAGCTGAAAATCCGCCCCGCCGCCGGCGTGATCGGCTACGGCGGCGCTGCCGCCCATCGCCTCCATCAGCAGCCGCACCAGGGCCAGCCCCAGGCCGCTGCCGCGGGTGTCGGCCGCCGCCGCCGCGTGGCCGCGCACGAAGCGCTCGAAGATCCGCTCGCGCTCCTCCGGTGCCACGCCGGGGCCGCGGTCGCGCACGTGCCAGGTGACGGTGCCTCGATCCCAGCTCACGGCCAGCTCCACCGGGCCCGAGGGGGCGTAGACGAGGGCGTTGTCGACCAGGGCCGACAGGCACTGCATCAGCCGTTCACGGTCGGCACGCAGGGGCGGCGGCGCGGCGGCGTCTGCGGCGGCGGCGAGCTGCAGCCGGGCGGGCGCGAGCGGCCGCAACCGATCGAAGGCCTCCAGCACCAGCGCCTCCGGATCGAGCGGGGCGGGCAGCAGCTGCAGGCGGCCGGCATCCTGCCGGGAGAGGTCGAGCAGGTGGCGCATCAGGCTGCCCATGTGCTCGGCTTCGCGGGCGATCGCCTGCACGGCCATGCGCTGCTGGGGCAGCAGGGGGTAGCGCAGCAGGCTCTGGGCCTGGCCGGAGATCAGGGTGATCGGCGTGCGCAGTTCATGGGCGGCGCCATCGGTGAAGCTGCGCTCGCGCCCCCAGGCGGCGGCAAGGCGCTGCTGCAGCGCCGCGAAGGCGGCAGCGATCGGCTGCAGCTCCTGGGGCTGATCGGCTTGTGGCAGCAGCGGTTCACCGCCCCACTGGGGGGCGCTGATCGCCTGCAGGCGCTGGCAGAGGGCCTCGATCGGCCGCACCAGATCGCGGCGCAGCACCGGCCGCAGCAGGGCGGCGGTGAACAGGCTGGCCAGCCCCGCCGCCGCCAGCAGCAGCAGCAGCAGGGTGCGCTGGCGGGCGACCAGGTCGGTCACGTTCTGGCGCACCACCAGGATCTGGCGGGCCGCGCCGGCGGGCTGCACGGGGGTGCGGCTTTCGAGCCAGTGCTGGTCGCCGCTCGCCTGCAGCAGGGGCCCCTCGCGCCGCAGCGGCGCCGCTGCGGGCTCCAGCCAGGCGCTCAGCCCGAACAGGCGGTAGCGCACCAGCTCGCCGGTGCTTTCCGTGCCGTTTTCCAAACCGCCCGCCAGGGCGGAGACCAGCTGGGCGTGAGCCTGGCGCCGCTCCAGGGCAGCGAGGGTGCCGCCCACCGCCAGCAGCAGGCCGTAGCCGGCCAGCACGGCGATCAGGGTGCTGCTCTGCAGCGCCATGCGCAGGGAGCGGGTGCGAAGTGGCGGCATCGGCAGCGGCAGGCACGCGCCCCTAAGAGCACTCTTAGCCACTCCTCAGTAGCAACCGGGATGACAGCCGGTCAACCTTGACCGAAACTGTGTTCAGTGTCTGGCACCTGGCCATGCAATCAACCCTCAAGACCAACCTCCAGCTCGCCCTGCTCAAGAAGCTGCGCGAGAAGAAAAATCCCCTCCAGAAAGGCTTCACCCTGGTGGAGCTGATGATCGTGGTGGCCGTGATCGGCATTCT
>JBBASO010000125.1:0-2019 GCA_040399265.1 Prochlorococcaceae cyanobacterium | reverse complement strand
TACACCACCTTGCAGGCGGCTTCGCCCAGCATCTCGGCGGACACAATCCGGACAGCTCTTGGCCCACGAGGCCTTCGTACAGCACACCGCAGCCATCTTGCAGGCTCCGAAACACCGATCAGCACTGGATTCCATGCGAATCCTGCATAGCTTTCGCCCTTTCAACTCGCCCACGCAGCCCCTGCCAGCACCCCTGCGCCGCAGTGGTCTCCCCCGCCCCCTCGGGAAGCAGCAGCCAGAGCCGCTCCGCCAGCGCCGGCTGATCCACCACCGGCTCCAGGCGGTTGCTGCGCAGCCAATGCCGCCCCACCAGCTCCCGCACCACAGGCAGCGCCAGCTGGCGGTCGCGGGCACGCTTCAGCCAGGCGGCCGGCTCCTGGCAGGCCAGGGGCTGCTGCTGCACGCCAAACCCCTGGGCTTCCAGCAGCTGGTGCAGCAACGGCAGCACGCTTCGGCGCGGCAGCAGCACCTGCCTGGCATTGGGCGCCTGGGCCACCAGCTGCACGTCGATGCAGCCGAGCGGCCACACGCTGATTCCCTCCCACACCGGCGCCTGATCGGGAGGTAGGGGCGTTTCCAAGCAGAAGGAGCTAAGGATCGCTCCATCCAGCAGGCCATGGCGCAGCAGCTCCACCCACTGCTCCACGCTGCGGAAGCGAGGCGGCACGTGCTGCACGCCAGCCAGCCCCAGCAGCAGGGTGTGGTGCAGCACGTCGCTGCCGAGCCGCAGCAGCCCCGCCATCAGCCGGTGCTCCCGATACGCCAGCCGCAGATACTGCACACAGGCGTTGTGGCCGTGGCGGCAAACGCGCTGCCGCTCGCGCGGCACCAGGTTGAAATCCTGCCGCATCAGCCGCAGGCTGCGGCTCACGGTGGATTGGTGCACGGCCAGGGCGGCGGCGGCCCGCTCCTGGGATTCGGTGAGCTCCAGTAGATCCAGCACGTGCAGGTGTGCCAGCGCCGCTGGCGGTCGATACACCGGCAGTGGCGGGCTCGCGGGGCGGGCCCTGCTGGATGGCGCGGCGGGCACGGTGGATATCACCAAACTCCAGCAAGCTTCTGCGATGCAGCTGCACCGTGTGGCGCTGCTCCTGCGAAGCACGGCCCAGACCTGTAGGCGACCCCGCCAGGCTGCGGGGAGTCGCCCTGAACTGCGCCGACGCCCTTCAGCCCCTCACTCCTCCTCGTCGGCGCTGCCGGAGGGAATCAGTTTGATCTGTTTGCGACCCAGCTTGATTTCGAATTCATCGCCGGGGTCCAGCCCCAGCTGGGCGGTGTAGGCCTTGCCGATCAGCAGATTGCCGTTGCCCTGCACGGTGGCGACATAGCTGAGCTTGCGGCCACTCTTACCCCGGCCGTTGCCATCATTGCCGATATTCAGGCCCTTGGCTTCCAGCAGGGCTTCGTAGAAGGCGGTGAAATTGAGGCGCTCTCCACCATCCTTCTTGGTGCTCACATAGCCACAGGCCCGCACCAGTTCAGATTTGGAGGCTTCGCCCAGTTCCTTGACTTTGGCGAGCAGATCGGCACCGTTAAGCATGGTTGTCTCAAATGCAAGCCAACCCTATCAATTAATCGGGATGCTGCCAATCAAATCAGCCAGGAGTGGGTCTGGCGAGCTGTAGTGCTACCGCCAGACCCTGGTATCGACGCTTACCGCATGAACAGCATTTCCTGATACGTGGGTAGTGGCCAGCTGTCGTCATCAATCAGCTGCTCCAGTGCATCCACGCTCTGTCGGATTGTGCCCATGCGCGCCAATAGGCCATCCGCGCAATGGCGCAGATGGCTCTCCACCCCGTCGCTGTGATGCTGCAGAGCCTCCTCCAGCGCCGTGCAGTCGCGCAGCAGCGACTGGCAGAGCCCCGCCAGCTGGGCGGCCACGCTGCGATCGGCGGTCATGCCGAGCGCTTCCTGATTGCGCAGCGACTGGCTGAGCCGATCCAGGTAGGCCATGGCCACCGGATAGATCATGGTGCGGGCCATCCGCAGCACCAGTCGGGCCTCCACCTCGATCGC
>JBBASO010000124.1:0-2035 GCA_040399265.1 Prochlorococcaceae cyanobacterium | reverse complement strand
ACGGAATCCCGAAAGCCCTCGCCTCACGGCGGGGGCTTTTTGTTGGGGGTTCAGCGTTCGATCAACTGCCAGAAGCTCCAGATGCGGCCGAAGGATTCGCGCAGGCGACCCACAAAGCTGGCATGGCTTGGCAGGCCCTGCCAGGCGTCGATCTCGGCCGCAAGCCGCTCACAGGTCTGCAGATGCTCGGCGGCATAGCGATAACGCTTGGTGCGGCCGGATGAAAGAGCAAAAACCACCATCGTGCGCAGGAGGATGGTGGCCGCAAGCGGATGGCCGGAGCTGAGGCGCTCTGCCGCGGGGGCGAGCACCGCAAAGGCTTCACCGTCCCAGCTATGGCTGTAGTGGATTACAAGTCGCGCAGCGCGCGAAAGGGCGGGCCACTGCACCAGAAACGTGAGAGCGAGCAGGGGCTTGGGATGCTGTTCGGCGATCTGAAAGGCGCGCTCCTCGGCCTCCACATCGGCGAAGGCGGGCAGCCGCTGCAGGTAGGCGCGGAGGTGGGGAGTCGAGAGGATTACGCAGAAAAGATCCCAGCGCTGCTGCTGAGCCTGCTCGCTGCGGCCCAACTGCTCGAGCGCGGCGATGCGCGCATCGGCCCATGGAGCCGACTGCCCGGGGGTGAGTTGGGCGGCGGCACCATCGAGCACCGCCAGAGCCTGCTCACCCCGGTGAGCCTGCAGCAGATACTGGGCCACGTCGGCGGCGATCGCGGGGCTGCTGAGCTGCTGGGGGTTGAACTGGGCCAGGTAGGCATCCACATCACCACGAACCTCGGCGATCTGACGCAGGGCATGGATGGCATCTGGGCCGCCGTGCCCCTCAAACCAGCCCTGGAGCAGCAGCAGGCCGGGCTCCGCGAGGGCTGGTGCCACGGTGGGAATCAAGGTATCGAACTGGCCATAGCCATTGGCGGCGATCAGGTCCAGCACCTGCTCAGCGAGGGCAGCGTGCCCGAGCGCCGCCGCAGAAGCCAGCGGGCCGAGATCCGCCAGGGCGCGCTGGAACACTCCGATCAACGCGCCGGTGCTGTCGGCACTGCGCGCGAGCACACCATCAGCGATTTCAAGAAAGCGCACCAGCAACTGGAAGGCCTGGGCGGGATCAGCCGCCGCGATCGGACCGGTGATCGCCTGGTGCTGGGCCTGCAGATCGGCGAGCAACGGCTTGCGCTTGCGTGCATCAACAAAGGTGGTGGCGCGGGCGATCGTCGCCAGCCGTTGGCGCACCGCCTGGGCCGCACCCTCAACACCATCGGCGGCCGCGAGAGCCAGGCGTAGACGGCGCTGGATCACGGCGTGGCCGGCACTCACCTCAATCAACAGCTCGGCCAGGGCGGCGGCACCGAGGGCCTCGAGATTGCTGGCGTTGAGCGTGCGCTTGCTGGCCATCGCCTCCGATCCTCGGCAGGAGAGCACCATCGTGAAGGCGATTCAAGCCAGTCGGCGGGCCTCATGGCCGTAAAACCGGCTATCGCAACGCCATGGGGCCTCAGGATGCTGCAGATGGCTGGAACGCAAGGGCCCATCTTGAACAGCTCCAGGTATCCGCGGGTGTGTGTAAACACCACCGCCAAAGCTTCACTCAGTTGGAGTCGGGTGCGGGCGGTGTCTGCAAATGCGTCGCCAGCGATCGCGGCGAGCCGTGATGGTGGATTCCTGTGTGCTGCTGGATGTGATCACCGCCGCTACCTGCAGGCGTTTCCGGGGTTGAAGCTGATCACGCCACACGAACGGCGCCAGTAACACCGCCCCTCCAGTAGCACCAAGGGAACATCGTTCAGCGCGCAACAAGGGATCTATCCCGGAATGGAAGAAAGTGAGCGGATTGGTCTCTCGCCTCAGCCGATCGGTTTTTGTCTCGATGTTGCAGACGGAACGGCGATGGATCAACTCCTGCGGAGAAGACATGGCCGACGCGATCAGGGTCCTACGCCAGCCTGACGGAGGGGGGTGGGCCCAGAGACGCCAGCATCGCGCTGAACCAGCAGCCTCGCCACGACCTGCAGCCCCAGCAGTGCTCGGGCCTCAGCCGC
>JBBASO010000123.1:0-2127 GCA_040399265.1 Prochlorococcaceae cyanobacterium | reverse complement strand
CGGCAGAGCACCAGCAGAAAGCTCACCAGCCGCGAGCTCATGTCGCGGTGGGTGAGGGTCTCGATCATCGTTTCGGTCTGGAGGATGCGCGAGGAGAGACCCTGCAGCAGCAGCAGCCCCACGCTGGCGTCGTGCTCGATCGCCCGGCGCACCGAGGTGGCCGGTGCCGTGACCAGCTCCACCCTGGTGAAGGCGATGGCGTGGTAGAAGCGGTCCGAGCGCTGGCCGGTGAGCAGCGAGAGCACCCCGAACAGGCTGTTCTCGCGCAGCAGTGCCACGGTGATCTCCTCACCGCTTTCGTAAACCCTGGAGAGCCGCACGGCACCGCGGCGGAGCAGGTATACCCGCTCGGCGGGATCACCGGGAAAGAAGATGGTTTTGCCGCGTTCGATCGTTTCGACGCTGCTGCCGCCCAGATCCCGGATCACCTCCAGCAGGGTGGGGTTGCCCTGGCTGGCGCTGCCGATGCCGGTCACGGCGCCGGGGGCGCCTGTGCTGGGCGTGCTGGCGGTGCGGCTGAATCCGCCGCGCGTGGCGCCGACCATGAGAACGGGCTGGCAGATGGCCGGACCATAAGAATCGTGCCCGCATGCCCTTGTAGCAACGCACACGCTTTGCCGCCGGCGCCCCTGGGACAGCGGCAGTAGTGCAAACGTATGCACCAGGGATGGTGTGATCGGCTTGTGATGGCGGACACGGCCGCTACATTCAGGCCTGCGTCGCTACGACCGCATGACTGCCAGTCTCCCCGCCTCGGTGCCGACGCGCCGTCCTTCCCTTGCCCAGGCGGGTCTTGCACCGGCGTCGCTTCCCGCGGCCAGCCCTGCCCATCGTCCGCTGCCGGCTGGGACCCCCGCCGGCGTCGCCCATCTGCGCCTGGTGGCACAGCCGGAGGGGCTGCTGCAGATCCACACCGCCCCGTTTCGGGGCAGTTTCGCCACCGTGCTCAGCCAGGCCCTGCGCACGGCGGGCCTGGGCAGCCGCGTGCTGATCTGTCAGTTTCTCAAGGGCGGCGTCGATCAGGGTGTCGGGGCGAGTCCGTGGCTGAACGGCCGCCTGCGCTGGCTGCGCCCGGCGGTGCCGGCCTGCCTGGCCGAGCCGGCGGCGGCGCATCCGCAGGAGGTGCTGCAGGCGGTGGCGGAGCTCTGGGAGTTCAGCCGTGAGCAGCTGCTGGCCGACGCCGTTGATCTGCTGGTGCTCGACGAACTGGCTCTGGCGGTGGAGCTCGGTTATCTCGATGCCGCCGCCGTGCTGGAGACCCTCGAGCACCGTCCGGCCCGGATGGATGTCATCCTGACCGGGCCGGCGATGGCGCCGGAACTGATGGCCATGGCCGATCAGGTCACCCAGCTCCGTCGCGGCCTCTAGCCGTCCGCCGATGCTCAAGAACGACCGCTGGATCAGGGAGCAGGCCGCTGCCGGCATGCTCGATCCCTTTCAGGCCAACCTGGTTCGTCACCTGGAGCCGGAAACGGGCAGCCGCCCTGTGCTCAGTTATGGCTGCTCGTCGTATGGCTACGACCTGCGGCTCTCGGCCCAGGAATTCCTGATCTTCCGTCACGTGCCGGGCACGGTGATGAACCCGAAGCGGTTCAATCCCGCCAACCTGGAGCCCGCTCCTCTGCATGAGGACGACGACGGCCGCTATTTCATCCTGCCGGCCCATTCCTACGGCCTGGGTGTGGCGCTGGAGCGCATGCGGGTGCCGGCCAATATCACGGTGATCTGCCTGGGCAAGAGCACCTATGCCCGCCTGGGCATCATCGTGAACACCACCCCCGCTGAAGCGAGCTGGGAGGGCCATCTCACCCTGGAATTCAGCAACTCCTCCGGTGCCGATTGCCGCATCTACGCCGAGGAGGGGATCTGCCAGCTGCTGTTCTTTGAGGGCGATCCCTGCGAGATCACCTACAAGGATCGGGCCGGCAAATACCAGCACCAGCCCGAGCGGGTGACGCTGGCGCGGGTGTGAGGGGGGCTGATGCCCATCAGGTGACGACCAACATGCTGCTGGTGAGCGCAGGTTTGTTGCTCAATGTGGCAATGAACGCGCTGGTGCCCCCCGCGGCGCTGCCGTTGCTGTCGTAGCTGAGGTTGCCGGTGGCGGGGTTGTAAAGGATGCGCTGG
>JBBASO010000122.1:0-2129 GCA_040399265.1 Prochlorococcaceae cyanobacterium | reverse complement strand
ATCTCCATGTGCAGCAGGCCGAGGAAGCCGCAGCGGAAGCCGAAGCCCATGGCGCTGCTGGTTTCCGGCTCATATTTCAAGGCCGCGTCGCTGAGCTGCAGCTTGTCGAGCGCTTCGCGCAGATCCGGGTATTGGTCCGCGTCGGTGGGAAACAGGCCGCAGAACACCATCGGCTTGGCCTCGGTGTAGCCCGGCAGCGGCTCGGCCGCCGGCGCGTTCAGCAAGGTGATCGTGTCGCCCACCCGAGCGTCGGCCACCGCCTTGATCGAGGCCGCCAGGTAGCCCACCTCGCCGGCATGCAGGCTCTCCACCTGGCGCTGGTCGGGCGCCATCACGCCCACTTCGTCGAGTTCGTAGGTCTTGCCGCTGGCCATCAGCAGCACCTTGTCCTTCTTCGCCAGCGAGCCACTGATCACCCGGAAGTACACAATCACGCCCCGGTAGGGGTCGTAGTAGGAGTCGAAGATCAGGGCCTTGAGCGGTTCATCCAGCTTGTCGGGCGGCGGCGGCACCCTGTCGACCACGGCCTGCAGGATCTCGGGCACGCCCAGGCCCGTCTTGGCGGAACAGGGGATCGCCTTTGAGCAGTCGAGACCGATGATCGCCTCGATTTCCTCTTTGATGCGCTCAGGATCGGCGCCGGGCAGGTCGATCTTGTTGAGCACCGGGATGATCTCCAGATCGTTCTCCAGCGCCAGATACACGTTGGCCAGGGTCTGGGCCTCCACCCCCTGGCTGGCATCCACCACCAGCAGGGCCCCCTCGCAGGCCTGCAGCGAGCGGCTCACCTCGTAGGAGAAGTCCACATGGCCGGGGGTGTCGATCAGGTTGAGCACATACAGCTCACCGTCTGCGGCCCGGTATTCCATCCGGGCGGCCTGCAGCTTGATCGTGATGCCGCGCTCACGCTCAAGCTCCATGTTGTCGAGAAACTGCTCCTGCATGTCGCGCGCCGCCACCGTGCCCGTGTCCTGCAGCAGCCGGTCGGCCAGGGTGGATTTGCCGTGATCGATGTGGGCGATGATGCAGAAATTGCGGATGCGGGAAACGGGTGCGTCGGTCATGCAGGGGTTATGACAGGGTCGGCCAGGTGAGTCGATCCTAGGCAGCGGCCCTGGCTGCAACGGCTTGCCTATAGTTCGCCATAGCCGTGAAACAGAGCAGCTGGCCGGCAACGACCCTCAGCAAACCCAGCCCCCGGTTGATGCTTCCGCCAGCGTGCGGGGCGCCGGAAGGGAGCGCCGGCGGGTCGATCGATCTGAGGGCCTGAAGCTGCTGTTCGCCGGCGCCCAGGATTTCGCCCGTCAGCAGGGCGCCCTCGCCGAGGGCCGGGTGGCCAGCTTCGAGCACTCGGTGGTGGGGCGCAGCAGCTACACCCTGCGGGATGCCAACGACAAGATCATCAGCCGCGTCGCCCTGGTGGACGCCCGCGCCATGCTCAGCTTCCGCCGCCAGCTGGCCCGCCAGATGCTCAGCAGCGTGAAGGTGGAGATCCTCAAGGAGAGCACCGTGCAGGTGGAGCAGCGCCAGATCCGCCTGCAGAAAGAGCAGGTGCGCGCCCTCTCCTGGGCGATCGGCGCCGGGCGCCGCTTCCCCTACCCCCCCTCGGAAACCCGCCAGGGGCTGATCACCCTGGGCCTGCTGCTCTGCTGCCTGATCCCGGGTTTCGTGTACTACTTCATGGTGGTGCGCGGCAACCGCGACCGCTACGAGCGCAACCTCACCGAGCTGGTGAAGCGCTGGCGCATCCTGGGCCGGCCGGATCCGCCCGCCAGCTTCTTCGCGCTGTACGACCTGCCCTGACACCAACGTTTCTAGGATCGTGGCATCCCTGGCCGATTCCCCTGCCATGACCACCGACACCGCCGGCGCCGCGGCCAGCGACCCTCGCGCCCTCACGCTCGAGAACGTGGAGCGAAACCTCGATGAGCTGCGCCCCTACCTGATGGCCGACGGCGGCAACGTGGAAGTAGTGGAGATCGACGGCCCGATCGTGAAGGTGCGCCTGCAGGGTGCCTGCGGTAGCTGCCCCAGCAGCACCATGACGCTCAAGATGGGCATTGAGCGCAAGCTGCGCGAGGCGATTCCCGAGGTGAGTGAGGTCGTACAAGTTTTATAAACCAACCAAG
>JBBASO010000121.1:0-2133 GCA_040399265.1 Prochlorococcaceae cyanobacterium | reverse complement strand
CGAAGCGGCCGAGCAGATCGTTGATGAAGTCGTCGAAGTTGCCGTAGCGGCCGAAATCCACATCCATGCCGCCCATGCCGCCCGCGCCGGCGCCGGCCTGGTTCCAGTACTGGCCGAACTGCTCGTAGCGACGCCGCTTCTCCGGGTCGGAGAGCACCTCATAGGCCTCGCTGATCTCTTTGAAGCGGGCCTCGGCGGCCTTGTCGCCCGGGTTGACATCCGGATGGAACTGGCGCGCCAGCTTGCGGAACGATCGCTTGATCGCCTCGGCATCGGCATTCCGCTCCACCTCCAGCACCTTGAAGTAGTCGCGGTAGCCGTTGGCGTTCATCGACAGGTGGCGCTGATGGGGGGAGACCGGTGCAGGATCCGGCCGGGCTGCGGCGGGCGGCCGGGCTGCGGCAGGGCACAGATCGTTCCATTCTCTCAGTCGCCCGCCGGCTTTGCTGCCGGCGGCGGGGGCGGAAGGCCGAACGCCGGCGCGGCAACCTGGCGCAAATCGGCCCGAACTTCTAGGGTCGGGGCACGTTCCGACCGCTCCATGCCGTTGTTCGGGTCCAGGCGCTCCGCCCTGCTGATCACCTGCACCCTCGGATTGCTGGCGGGCCTGACGACCGCCGGGGCTGATGCCAGCGCCCCGGGCGCCGCCCCCCCAGCCAGCACCTCGCCTGGGGTCGGCCAACCCCTGCGCGCCTCCACCGCAGAGCAGGTGGCCCTCGGCAACCACCTGCGCGCCGCAGGGGCGATCTTCTACGGGGCCTGGTGGTGTCCGGCCTGCTTCCAGCAGAAGAACCTGTTCGGCAAGGAGGCTGGCAATCGGCTGCCCTATGTGGAGTGCGATCCGAAGACCCCACCGCCGCCGCGGCCCGGTGAGGGCCGGGAGCGCTGTCTGGCGGCCGGGATCCGTGCCTTCCCCACCTGGGTGATGCCCGGCAGGCCGCGCCTGGAGGGGGTGCAAACGATCAGCGAGCTTGCGGCCTGGAGCGGCTACCGGCCGGGCGCCTCACCCTCGAAACCGTAGAGGGCGAACCGATGCGCTTGAACCGATGCGCTTGAAACGATCCTCACGCACCGCCACGGCCGCGGCAGTGATGGCGCTGCTCGGCTCGTGGAGCGCGGCTGTGCCTGCGGTCACCGCCCAGACCGTGGCGACGACCGTGGCGACGACCGTGGCGGCTTCCCAACCCCAGCCGAACGCCCCATCGGCCGCCGCCACGGCCCGCGTCAACGGCCGCACCATTCCCGTCTGCTCCCATCGCCAGCTCTGCCAGGGCGCCTTCATGCGAGCCATCACCAATCGGCCATGAACCTGATGGCGACCTGGGAGCTGATGATTCAGCCACTGCGGCGGCTCGGCCGCTGGCTGAAGCATGGGACGAGGCTGCTGCTGGCACCCGCGCCGGCAGCGAGCAGCCTGGATCGGCGCCAGGGGGACCGGCGTCGCGATCCGCGCATCCTCAGCCAGGATCGCCGCGTGCCTGTGCTGCCGCGCCCGCCGATCGCCGAGCGCAACGATCCCTCGCCGCATGTGACCGTGTTGATCCACAGCCAGGGTGCCCACCTGGGCAGCGGCTGCCTCTGGGATCTCGGACCAACCGGCATCGGCGTGATGCTGATCCAGCCTCTGGCGCTGCCCTGGGGGAGCATGGTGGAGCTGGTGCTGCTCACCGGCCGGGATGCAGACGAGTTGCGCGTCCAGGCGGAACTGCGCTGGTTGGAGCAGACCGATCACCAGGCCCTGGCCGGATTCCGGTTCGCTGCCGAGGCCCTGCCGGCGGATTCATCCCTGGCCCGTCTGCTGGATGAATAGAGCAAGTTCCACCAGTCCCTGAACCAGGAGCGGAGCAGCTGCGGCTGATCGGAACGGGGAAGGCCCCTTCCAGGGCCCATGGGTCATTTGGGTGACAAGGCTGACCTCACCCCGTCTCCGTTAAGAGTGTCAGGCAGCCACGGGGGCGGCTTGACGGGAGAAACGAACGATGTTGTTCGCTGTTACGGGTTTGCTCTTACCGAGCAGGCTTCAGTCACCCTCCTGATGCCCCGTCGAAACCATTGCAGCCCCGCGATGCTGCCGATCAAGCCGGGAGCGGGGGAATGGAGCTGAGCGGAATCGAACCGCTGTCCGAAACACTG
>JBBASO010000120.1:0-2155 GCA_040399265.1 Prochlorococcaceae cyanobacterium | reverse complement strand
GCCCGGCGGATCCTGGGGGAAGACGTGACCCAGATCGATGACTACACAGAGCGCGTCAAGCGGATGGTGGGCAAGGTTCACCTTCAACGGCATCACCCGCTGCGAGAAGGGCACCTACGACCTGGTGGGCGGGGTGGAGCTGAGCGACGCCGAGCGCGACAAGTTGCTGCAGCTGTGCCGCCAGCGTCTCGATGCCTTCCGAGAGCAACGCGGCGAGGATGTGTTGGGCGGCGATGGTTTATTGGATGGTGTCAACACCTGAGATAGCGCTCAACCGTGGCGCAGGTCCAGGTGGCGACACCGGAGCCGAAGAAGTCCTGATCTTCTGTCCAGACAGCGCATTCCAGTTGCAGGCATAGCGCCAGGGTGGGCCAGTCTTCGGGATCACGGATGCGGGCCAGTGCTTCGTCCCTGGCGTGGGCGAGCCATTCATCATCGACAACCTGCACAACGATCAGCAGACTCTGGAGAGCTTCCTGGTAAACAACTTCATCGAGACCCCTCCGGCGGGCGAGGTCGAGGACATAGCGACCGGCCTCCGAGAGAGCCGCCTGAGCCACAAAGAAGTCGGCCTGATCGGCATGGTTGGCGAGGATCAATCGCACCCGCCGGCCGAAGCAACCACGAATCAGGATGTTGGCGTCCAGAACCAGACGCTTGCGTTCCATCTTCAGGGCTCAATTGTTCTTGTCAGCTCGCTGCCGCTGGCGCCAGCTCTGGAAGTCGGCTTGGAGAGTCTCCTCATCGAGGCCGATCCGCTCCAGTTCCGCCTGCATGCGGCGGCCAGCCTCAAGCAGCCTCTCTCGCTCACTCATGCCGCTGTCGTGAGGGAGCGGCACGTAGAGGCCAATCGTGCGGCCATGGCGGGTGACCTCGATTGGGGTGGCGGATTCGAGATGGGAGGCGAGCCTGGCCCGAAGCTCCCGAATGCCGACACGGGCTGCCATGCTGTCCTGCGCGACTTGTGTACACACTTTAGCGCTCCCCGGGTGCGCTGGGTCAGGAACAGGGGGGGAGATGTGGCCTCTCTCTGATCCAGTGCCACCCCCTGTCACACCCCAGCAAGGATGCCCCCATTGCTCACTGGAGGATCTTCCTCGCGTCCTTGAGGAGCAGAAGCAGTTGCTGCTGGCGCAGCGGCGATGCAGTGAATCCGAACCGGGTGTAAAAGCGTGCCGCGTCTTCGTCGATGGGATGGGTCAGGATCGCCCGAATTCCGGCCTGCTCGGCGATCACCACCGTCCGACGGATCGCGTCCTGAAGCATCCCGACACCGATGCCACATCCTTGGTTTTCCCGTGTCACGGCGAGCCTGGCCAGGATGACCACGGGCAGCGGAAATCGCCCCATGCCCTGACGGATACGCTCTGGGGCCCCCACCGTGTCGACCTGGCCCACGGTGAGGCTGAAATAGCCGGCGACGCGGTTCTCCTCGTCGGCGACGACGAACGTTCGGGCCGAGCCACTGGTCTGCGCCTGGCGGGCGTGGTGCAACAGCCAGTGATTCAGTGTGGGCTTTCCGCAGTCAAAGCCTTCCAGCCGGTGATGGACGGCCAGCGGCTCCGGCGGCCGCCAGGTCACTGGGCGTCCCAGGGTGCCTGCCTGGTGAACAGGTCACGCAGACCCTCGTTGGTCTGCTCGGGGCGGTCGAGCAGATCGATCAGGGCCTGGGCCTGGGAGCCCGAGACCATGAACAGGCGCTGATCCAGGAGCGTCTGCTCGGCAGCGAGGCAGGCACTGTCGAGGATGAAGTCGGTGAGCGACTTGTGGGACACCTCAGCGGCACGGCGCAGCACGGCTTCCTGTTCCGGCGTGGCGCGCAGGCCGAGCCGGGCTGAGCGCGCAGGAGGCGAGGCTCCGAAGGCAGCCATGGCGAACCGCCTCCCCTACTTGAGCAACTCGGTGATGTTAGTACAACCGACGCACGGAAACGGTGTGGAGTCGTCCCGTAAGGCTTGGCTGAGGGCTTGAAGGAGGGCATGGCATCGCGACAGGGCCTCTCCCCCACCAGTGCCACCTCCTGTCACACCCCCCGCCCCAGCAAGCCGGCCCGCAGAAGGAATCCCGGCCAGGATCCCCCCATGCCCCCAACCCCCTCCCCGACCTACGAGCGCCTGCGGCACTACATCGCCAAGCGCATGCGCATGAGCCACGT
>JBBASO010000119.1:0-2322 GCA_040399265.1 Prochlorococcaceae cyanobacterium | reverse complement strand
GCTGAGGCGCCGCTCAGGATTTCGGCGCCAGGAAGCGGATCGGCGTGCCGGGCCTGAGTTGGGCGTTCAGGTTGCCCTGCAGTGTGGGGTTGGTTTCGATGGCGATGGCGCGGATGCCGCCGCCCGGGCTGAAATCGAGCTGGCGCAGGTTGAGCCACACCATCTGGGGCGAGAGGGCCGAATCGAAGTAATACACCCCGTTCTTCTGATCGAGCAGGGTGCGCCACCAGGTGGGCGAGATGTTGGGGTGTTCGGGATCGGGGGTGCCCCAGGGCACCGACACATTGCGCATCACGCTCATCACGCCGGCCAAAGCCTGGCGCGGATCGCTGGTGGGCGGCAGCTGCGCGTTGAAATAGGAACCCCGCACGAAGCGGTCGGGTGACTGGATCGAGCCGGGCAGCTCCCTGCTGCGATCCTTCGTCAGCCAGAACGCATTCAGTTTCAGCTGTTCGCTGTACACCGGGCTGTTGGTCATCACCTGGTACTGGCGGCCGTGGTGAATCACCGGCTTGCCCTTGAGGTATTCGATCACCGCCGAATCGCCGCTGGCATCCGACACGGCCATGTGCACGGTGGCCTTGGCCTTGCCGCCCGGCCCGAACGGCACCGGCACGATCTGGATGCGGTCCTCCCGCACGGCCGCCACCAGTTCCTTCACCGTGCCGTACTGGCTGAGCAGATACAGCGTCCAGGCGGCGAAGGAGAGGCGCGGGCGGCGGGTGTCGGCGCTGGCGATGCCGAAGTCGTTCTCGGCCAGGTAGAGCAGGTTGGCGGCCAGCCCCTTCTCGTTCATGCCGTCGAACACCCCATCCACCACGCCACCGGGTTCGGTGCTGCCGCTCACCACCACGGCCCCGTGGCGGGTGGTGAAGCGCAGGCTGTTCACGCCGCCGGCGCCATCGATCACCTCGCCGCGGGGGATCACGTGGAAGTGGGAATTGAAGCCGTAGGGCCAGTCCATCGAACGGCCGGTGATCACCTGTTGATCGGGGCCGGTCCAGGTGACGCGGGAGCAGGCCAGGGCGGGCGCGGGCGGGATGGCAGCGGCAACCAGACCCAGACCGGCCGCGATGGCCAGGGCTTGCTGTTTGGGAGAACGCGGCATGGTGGTAACAGCACGTTCCCGGATTGTGGCGATGGCACGGCTGGCTGGCAGCGCTGTCACTGTGCTGAACGCGAATGCATGGCCGGCCGATGAATCTCCTGCTGCTGCGCCAGGGCGACTGGATCGACGCTGAGCGCGTGCTGGTGCGGGATCACCGCGCCGGGCATATCCGTGCGGTGTTGAAGGCCCGGGTGGGCGACACGTTGCGGGTGGGTCTGCTGGGCGGGCTGTGCGGCCAGGGGCTGATCGAAGCCCTCGACCCGGAGGGTGCGCGCCTGCAGGTGGCGCTCACCGATCCGCCGCCGCCCCGGCATCGCTTCGAGATCGTGCTGGCGTTGCCGCGGCCGAAGATGCTGCGGCGGATCCTGCGCCAGTGCGCTGAGTTCGGCATCAGTGATCTGCACCTGCTCCACAGCGCCCGGGTGGAGAAGAGCTACTGGCAGAGCCCGCTGCTGCAGCCGGCCGCGCTCGAGGAGGCGCTGCTGGCGGGGCTGGAGCGCAGCCGCGACACGATCGCGCCGCGGGTGCATCTGCACCGCCGCTTCCGCCCCTTCGTGGAGGATCAGTTGCCCGGCATCTGCTCCGGCCGGCCCTGCTGGCTGGCCCACATGCAGGCCCCGCTGGCGTTGGCCGAGGCACCGCCCGTGCCGGCGGTGGTGATGATCGGCCCGGAAGGTGGCTTCGTGCCCTTCGAGATTGAGCTGGCCGAAGCGGTGATCGCCCGGCGGGTGAGCCTGGGGGCTCGCACCCTGAGCGTGGACACGGCCCTGATCACCGTGCTGGCACAGGCGCAGCAGCAGGATGGAGGTGCGAGGTGATCCTGCGCTGATGTCCCACTCCCGTCTGCTCACGGCGATCCTGCTGCTCGGCATCGGCATCGGCATCGGCATCGGCATCAGTAGCTCTGTGCCGGCACCAGCGCGGGCGGACAGCACCACCGCCACCTGCAGCTTCAGCCGGCACGACCACACGATCCCGGTGGAAACGGGGCTGTGCACGTTCAGCCAGCGCCAGGGCAACGCGAGCGTGCGCTTCGGGGAGCGGGAGTTCCAGTTCCCCAGCGCCGAGGAGGGCCGCAGCTACACGCGCAGCTCCAGCCGTGAGGGGATTCGCTTCAACCGGGAGGGGGACTACACCCTGCGGGTGTTCTGGCGGAGCGACCAGGCGGCCCTCGCCAAACCGCCGGGCTGGGAGAGCGACAACGTGTTCCTGGG
>JBBASO010000118.1:0-2382 GCA_040399265.1 Prochlorococcaceae cyanobacterium | reverse complement strand
GCCTTCGCCAAGATCAGTTCTAAGCTGCACCCCATTGATCTGCGGGATTGAACGCCCGGATGATCACCCCCAGCTGCGACCGCTCTGAACGTCATGACCACACCAGTGCGTGTCGCCGATATCCGCCCGGGTGCCGCCAGTTCCTACCCCTTCGCGCTCACAGCCGTCGGTGAGACGCTGTTCTTCCGCGCCGAAGACGCCACGGCTGGTTATGAGCTCTGGCGCTCCGACGGCACCGCCGCCGGCACCGTGCGGGTCGCTGACATCGATCCCGGCCCAGGCAGCGGCTCCCCCGCCAACCTGACCGCGTTCGGCAGCCAGGTGCTGTTCACCGCCAGCAACGGCAGCAGCGGCGTGGAGCTCTGGCGCAGCGACGGCACTGCCGCCGGCACCAGGCTGATTGCCGATCTCAACCCCGGTTCAGCAGGCTCCGACCCCAAGTACCTCACGGTGGTGGGCGACCGGGTGTTCTTCCGGGCGAACAACGGCAGCAGTGGCGCCGAGCTCTGGCAGAGCGATGGCACGGCGGCCGGGACGAAGCTGGTCACCGACCTGCTGCCCGGATCTGATGGCTCGTACCCCACCTTCCTGACAGCGGTGGGCAACCGGGTGTTCTTCCGTGCCAACGACGGCAGCGGCGGCTTTGAGCTCTGGCAGAGCGATGGCACCGCCACCAGCCGCGTCGCCGACATCACCCCCGGCCCGGATGGCTCCTATCCCGAACAGCTTGTGCGCGTTGGCGACGACCTGTTCTTCAGCGCCAGGGATGCGGGCAGCAACGTGGAGCTGTGGCGGTTTGACGGCACCGCCGTGCAGCGGGTCGCCGACATCAACCCCGGCCCTGAAGGGTCCTATCCCCAGTGGCTCACGGCGGTCGGCAGCACGCTGTTCTTCAGCGCGACCGATGGCAGCAGCGGCTACGAACTGTGGACAAGCGACGGCAGCGCCGCGGGCACCGTGCGCGTCGCCGACATCGTGCCAGGCTCCGGCAGCGCCGACATCGCCAACCTCACCCCGATCGGGGGGAGGCTGCTGTTCACCGCCAGCGACGACAGCGGCGGCAACGAGCTCTGGATCACCGATGGCGAAAGCACCAGCCGCGTCGCCGATATCCGCCCTGGTGCGGCCGGGTCCTACCCCGACCACCTGACCGTGGTCAACGACGTTGTCTATTTTCAGGCCAACAATGGCAGTGACGGTGTTGAGCTCTGGAGACTGGTCGACTCCACCGTCAGCCGCGTCGCCGACATCAGGCCTGGCAAACCAGGATCCAATCCCAGTCAGCTCAAAGCGGTGGGGGATGTGCTGTTCTTTTCCGCAGACGATGGCAGCAGCGGCGAGGAGCTGTGGGCCGTCGACGGGCGCCCGACCCTGGCGATTGCAGCCAGCTCAGCGTCCAGGGCCGAAGACAACAGCGGCAGCACACCCTTCAGCTTCATCATCAGCCGCTCGGGCGACACCAGCGCCGCTTCCCGCGTCGACTACAGCGTGAGCAGCAGGGGCAGCGGCAGCAGCCGGGCCAGCGCCAGCGACTTCACCGCCAATGCCTTCCCTTCCGGCACCGTGAACTTCGCACCGGGGCAGACAGCCGCCACCATCAAGATTCAGGTGCGCGGCGATCTGGAGGTGGAAGCGAATGAAGGTTTCGCCGTCTCCCTCAGCAACGCCGAGAACGCCACGATCCGCACCGCGGTCGCTGCCGGGTTGATCCGCAATGACGATGTCCCGCCGCCACCACCTCAGCTGGCCATCGCCGCCAGCTCGGAGTCCAGGGCTGAAGGCAACAGAGGCAGCACACCCTTCAGCTTCATCATCAGCCGCTCGGGCGACACCAGCGCCGCTTCCCGCGTCGACTACAGCGTGAGCAGCAGGGGCAGCGGCAGCAGCCGGGCCAGCGCCAGCGACTTCACCGCCAATGCCTTCCCTTCCGGCACCGTGAACTTCGCACCGGGGCAGACAGCCGCCACCATCAAGATTCAGGTGCGCGGCGATCTGGAGGTGGAAGCGAATGAAGGTTTCGCCGTCTCCCTCAGCAACGCCGAGAACGCCACGATCCGCACCGCGGTCGCTGCCGGGTTGATCCGCAATGACGACCGCCGCAGCCGAAGCAGCAGAGCCCGCCGCGACCGCCTGGATGGCCTCACCGGCCTCACCGGCCTCACCGGCTCCAGCGAAAACCTGATGCGCAGCAAGGCCGCTCCAGCAGTCACAAACCCCTCCGCCCTGGCTGACACCCAGCTCAGCCACCTGCGCAGTGCCGGCTGGGCCGCAGATGCCGGCGCAAGGGCCCCGTTCCTGCTGGGGGCCACAGGTGCCGCCGACCTCCTGCAGGTGATCACGCCACTGCTGTGAAGGCCATCCGTTCACCGATCGACCCGGCCA
>JBBASO010000117.1:0-2396 GCA_040399265.1 Prochlorococcaceae cyanobacterium | reverse complement strand
GAATAGAGCAGCCGCATCGGGTCGCCCTCGTAGCCGAAGGTGGGCTGCACACCCACGAACACATTGCCGAAGTGGCGGCCGTAGATCAGCAGATTCGTGCCGTCGCTGTTGAGGTTGCCGGGCGGTTTGCCCCAGTTTTCCTCCAGCCGCTCGGAATAGGGAGTGAGCCGCTCGTATTCCGCCACGCTCATGCGATGGGCGATCGCCAGCTCCGGCGACCCCTCCATCGCCTCGGGATCTTTGAGAACCGCCTCCATCAGCTGCTTGCTGGTTTTCGGCAGTCCGCTCACGTCGTAACCCTTCGCCGCCATCTCTTCCATCACCCGGTGGATCGAACCGAACACGTCGAGGTAGGCGGCGGTGCCCACGTTGCCCTTGTCGGGCGGGAAGCTGAACACGGTGATCGCCAGCTTCTTCTCGCTGCGCGGTTTGATCCGCAGCGAAGACCAGCGGATCGCCCGCTCGGCGATCGCGTCCACCCGGTCCTGCAGGGTGTGGGCCTTGCCGGTGGCGTCGTCGCGGCCGCTCAGCACGATCGGTTCGATGGCACCATCGAGCTCGGGGATGGCGATCTGCAGGGCCACCTGCACCGGGTGCAGACCGAGGTCGCTCTCCTCCCATTCCTGGGTGGTCTGGAACACCAGCGGCAGCGCCACCATGTAGGGGCGGTTGAGTGTCTTGAGCACCTCGATTGCCTTGGGGTGATCCTGGCGAGCCGGGCCGCCCACGAGCGCAAAGCCGGTGAGTGACACCACCCCATCCACCAACGGCATGTCCGGATTGATGGGGTCGTAGAAGAAGGCATTCACCGGCTTGGTGAAATCGAGCCCGCCGCAGAACACCGGGATCACGGTGGCGCCGCGGTACTCCATCTCCTGAATCACGGCCACGTAATGGGCCTCATCGCCCGTCACGATGTGGCTGCGCTGCAGCACCAGGCCGATCACCGGGCCCCGGCGCGCCTGCTCTGAGAGATCCTTGCGGCTGGCGTTCCAGTTGAGGTATTCCTTCAGGTCTTCGAACATCCCCGGGGCCAGGGGGTGCCAGATGCCCAGATCGGGGAAGGTGACGGGATCGGCCACCTGCAGCTCGGGCCGGTTGGCGTTCTCGCCGGTGCCGCGGGGGAACACATACTTATCGGCCAGCATCAACAGGAAATTCCTGAGGTTGTCCGGCGTGCCGCCCAGCCAATACTGGAAGCTGAGCATGAAGGAACGGGCGTCCTGCGCCTTCTCCACCGGCAGGTACTTCAACACCGTGGGCAGGGTGTTGAGCAACTTCAGCATTGCGTCCTGGAAGCCGGCACCACCGGCCTCCTTCCGCTTCTTCATGAAGCTGGCGATGGCCGATTTGCTCTGGCCCAGCTGGGCCATCGAGAAGCTGCCCAGCTTGTTGAGGCGCATCACCTCCGGCATCGAGGGAAACACCACGGCCGCCTTGAGGCGGTCGCGATGGGGCGCCACCGCCTCCACCACCTTCTGGGCCAGATCCTCGATGAAGATCAGCGAGGCGATGAACACATCCGCCTCGGCCACGTCGGCGCAGAAGCCGGCGTAATTGTCGGGGTCGCGCAGCTCCTCGATCAGGTAGCCGCAGAGGTCAACCGCCAGCGGCCCGTTCTGGTCGTTCAGCGAGTTGGCGGCCTGGGTGAGGGCGTTCTGGTACTGGGGCTCGAGCACCACGTACACCACCTTCATCAGGGTCCGGCCGTTCACCTCCGCGGGACTGACGCGGCGGGAGGCGGAGCGGACCTGCGTGAACATGCGGGCGGATTGAGCAATGTGAAGCAGCCTACGAAGAGCCCGGTAGGGACGCGAGGTCAACAGACAAGGTGTTACAGCCGTTCTGGCGGGGTTGACGCCGGTGGCCGCCATAGGCTCTGCAGCCGTGCACTCCGGCACCACCGCCATGACCAGCAGCCCTTCCTCGCCTGCCAAGCCGATCGCCGTGGTGGTGGCCGGTGCCCTCGGTCGCATGGGCGCCGAGGTGGTGAAGGCGGTGCTGGCATCCCCCGACTGCGCGCTGGTGGCGGCGATCGACACCACCCCCGGCAAGGAGGGGGCAGATGTGGGTTTGGAGCTGGGCCTGGGCGAGCTGGAAGTGGCTGTGACCGCCGACTTCGAGGGTGCCCTCTGCCAGGCCAGCCAGGCGGTGCGCACCGCTGGCCCCGGTCAGGGGGCGGTGCTGGTGGATTTCACCCACCCGAAGGTGGTGTACGAGCACACCCGCGGCGCCATCGCCTACGGCGTGCATCCGGTGATCGGCACCACCGGCCTCAGTCCGGAGCAGCTGGCCGATCTGGCGGCCTTTGCCGACAAGGCTTCCATCGGCGGGGCCGTGATCCCCAACTTCTCGGTGGGCATGGTGCTGCTGCAGCAGGCCGCCGCCGCCGCCGC
>JBBASO010000116.1:0-2446 GCA_040399265.1 Prochlorococcaceae cyanobacterium | reverse complement strand
CGGCTCACGGTGGAGATCCGCCGCGGCTGCACCCGCGGCTGCCGCTTCTGCCAGCCCGGCATGCTCACCCGCCCGGCCCGCGACGTGGAGCCCGAGGCGGTGGTGGAGGCGGTGGAGGAGGGCATGCGCCGCACCGGTTACAGCGATTTTTCGCTGCTGTCGCTCAGCTGCTCCGACTACCTGGCCCTGCCTGCGGTGGGGGTGGAGCTGCGCAACCGCCTCGCCGACAGGAACGTGAGCCTCACCCTGCCCAGCCAGCGGGTGGACCGCTTTGACGAGAATATCGCCCACATTCTGGGTGGCACCCGCAAGGGGGGGCTCACCTTCGCGCCGGAGGCCGGCACCCAGCGCCTGCGCGACATCGTCAACAAGGGGCTCACCGATGCGGAGCTGCTGGCCGGCATCCGCACCGCCATGGAAAACGGCTACCGCAAGGTGAAGCTCTATTTCATGATCGGCCTGCCGGGTGAAACCGACGCCGACGTGCTCGGCATCGCCGACACCTGCGCCCAGCTGCAGCAGCAGTGCCGCGATCTGGGGCGGCTGGAGCTCAACCTCACCATCTCCAACTTCACCCCCAAGCCCCACACCCCCTTCCAGTGGCACAGCGTCAGCACCGAGGAGTTCCGGCGCCGCCAGGAGCTGCTGCGCCGCGCCCTGCGCCAGCTGCGCGGCATCAAGACCAACTTCACGGATGTGCGCCTCTCCGCGATCGAAGACTTCATCGGCCGCGGTGATCGCCGCCTGGCGCCGGTGATCGAGGCGGCCTGGCGGGCCGGGGCGGCACTGGATGCCTGGTTCGAGTCGGCCGAGCGCAGCCACGCCGCCTGGACCGGCGCGATCGAGGCCGCTGGCCTGGGCGGCCGCTATCGCCAGCTGGAGCTGGGGGCATGGAGCGCCGCTGAGGCGATGGCAGCGGCGGATCTGGAGGCCTTCTGCCGTCAACCCCTGCCCTGGGACCACATCGATTCGGGGCTCGACAAGCGCTGGCTGGCCGAGGATCTGCAGCGGGCCCTGGCCGCCACCGTGGTGCCCGACTGCTCCTTTGCGGGCTGCAGCAGCTGCGGCGTGTGCGGCCCCGAGCTGGGTCACAACGTGGTGATTCCGCCGCCATCGATCCCGCCGGCCCTGCCCCAGCGGGCCCCGGCCAGTGAGCGGGTGTGCCGGCTGCGCATCGGCTTCGCCAAGACCGGCTCCCTGGCTCTGATCAGCCACCTCGATCTGCTGCGGCTGCTGGAGCGAGCCCTGCGCCGCTCCGGCCTGCCGGTCAGCTTCACCGGCGGCTTCCACCCCCTGCCGCGGCTGCAGGTGGCCCTGGCCCTGCCCCTCGGTGTGGAGGGCACGGGCGAATGGCTCGATCTGGAGTTCATCGAGGCGGTGGAGCCAGCGGCGGTGCGTGCCCGCCTGCAGCCGGAGCTCCCGCCTGGGCTGCAGCTCCTCTCGGCGGCGGTGGTGCCAACCTTCGGCCCCAGCCTCAGCCAGGAGTTGGCTTCGGCCCAGTGGGAGCTGGAACTCCGCAGCGATCGGCCGCTGGCCTGGGAGCGGCTGCAGGAGGGCGTGGCGGCGATCCTTGCCGCGGCTGAGCTCCTCTGGCACGACACCGACAAGAAAGGCCGGCCGAGACAGCGTGACTGCCGGCCGGCGCTGCAGGCACTGGAGCTGCTGCCCCCGGCGCCCTCGCTGCGGCTGCGGCTGGATGCCGCGGTTGATGAGGCCGGACGCAGCATCAGGCCCGACCAGGTGCGGCACTGGCTGGCGGAGGCCCTGGCTGAGCCCCTTCAACTGGGTTGGCAGTGCCGCCTGGCATTGCAGCTGCGGCAGCCGCCCGTGCCGCTTGTGTGAAGCAGGAGCCCCGCAACACCCGTGCTATTCTGAAAGGAGCTGGCGAGTTTCTACATCGCAAGCTTTTTGGTCTCTGGATCTTGCATGCGGGGCTGCCAACGGTCCTGTTTCGCGAGTCCCGGTCCACGAGTCATCTCGATCGAAAGCGCGGCTACGAGCCGATTGTTTTCGTGACCAGGATCAGCCCCAGGGCTCTCATGCCTGGGCCCCCAGAACCCTTGGGTAAATCCGTCCTACGGCCAGGCCCACACCCAGCAATCTGGGTCATTCATCAACCTGCATTCATTCGCGCATCACGGCTCCGGTTCAGCCCCTATTGCGGGTCGCTCCGGAACCTGCGCACCGATCACCATTGTTTCTCAAGCCTTGGCTCGCCTGATCTGCACTGATCTTTCGACCCGCTTGTTCCAAGACCAGCCTGCATTCCTGATCAGCCTGTTCTCCTGACCCGACTACTCGCTTGACCCGCCTGCCTGCCTGACCGGTTCGCCAGTTCGATCAGTCAAGTTGGCCTTTCCAGGCTCTCTGCCTTTCCAGGCTCTCTGTATTTCGCTTCACTGCTCCAGCTTCACGGCTCCCAATTCACTGCTGCAAATTCACTGCT
>JBBASO010000115.1:0-2517 GCA_040399265.1 Prochlorococcaceae cyanobacterium | reverse complement strand
TGCATCTGCAGCTCCAGCTTCACCACCGGCTGCTGATGCGTGCCGGCCAGTCCCCGCTGCGGCCAGAGCACGCCGTCGAGGCGGTGGTTCACAGCTTTCAGCTCCACGGCCTCATAGCGGTAGAGCTCATCCCCGGGAGATTCCGGGCCAAGGCGGGGCGATGGACTGTTGGTTGCCCTGGCCGCCTGCAGCAGCAGCGCAATCAAGTCGGGCGTGCTCTGGAACAGGCTGTAGAACCAGTGGTCGGTGGGCACAGAGGCATCAGGCTGCCGGGCTCAGGGTTGCCACCAGTGCGGCGAAACCACTCACCAGCAACACAAAGCCTTCCCTCCCCATGCTCACTGCAGGTCCAACCTGAGCCTCAACCCGCGATCGAGCTGGCCCCCCAGCCGCGCAGCAAGCCAGCGATCAATGCCGAGCTCGCCGCCGCCCCTACGCTGAAGCCAACCCGCTGGCCTCAACCCATGACCAGCACACCCACGCCACCCGCCCCGGCCGTACCACCCGCCCCGGCCACACCACCGGCCCCGGCCAGCCTGTTTGATGCCCTGGCGCCGCTGCGGCTGCCGCCGGATCTGCGCCTCACGCCCGAGCAGTTTGAGCGGGTGTGCGCGGAAAACCGCGAGGCGGTGCTGGAGCTGGATGCCGACGGTGGCCTGATCACCATGACGCCAGCGAGCAGCGAGACCAGCAGCCGCAACAGCGCGCTGCTCTACCAGCTGGAGCGCTTCGCCCGGAGCAGCGGCGGCTGGAAGGTGTTCGAGAGCTCCGCCGGCTTCCGCCTGCCCGACGGCTCGGTGCGCAGTCCCGACGCCTCGCTGCTGCGGCTTTGCGCCCCTCTGCCCCGACCTGGTGGTGGAACTGGCCAGCCCCAGCGACGAAGGCCCCCGGGGGGTGTCGGCCCTGCGCCAGAAGATGGCTACCTATCAGGCCAATGGCGCCCGCCTCGGCTGGCTGCTGCTGCCCCACGAGCGCGCCGTGGAGGTGTGGGCCCCCGCCGACAAGGAGGCCAGCCAAGCAGAGCCCAGCCGCCTGGAGCAGGCCGCCACGCTGGCGGGCGGCGCTGAGTTCCCCGGCCTCTGCCTCAACCTGGAGGAGATCTGGGCGGGGTGAGCGCGCCCGGGCTCAGCTCAGTTGGCATTTATCTTCGATTATGTCAAAGCCGGACATGGTGAATGAAGCGGTGCGGATCACCTTGGCCGAGGATGCTGACGTCTTACGGGATGCAGAGATCCGACAAACCGAGAAGAGCATGGGTTTTGAGGATTTCATTGGAGCCCTGAGAGAAAGTGGGCGACTATAAAGTCACCATCAAGAATTCCGCCGCGAAAGGGCTGCAAGCCGTTTCGAATAAGCAGACATTGAATAAGCAGACATTGAATAAGCTGATCGAGAAGATCAAATACCTTGCTTCTGATCCGCGTCCTCAAGGATCTGACAAGCTTGCTGGGAGATCAGCCGTCTATCGCCTGCGGCAAGGCAACGATCGAGTGATCTATATCGTAGACCATCAAGACAGAGTCGTCGCCGTCGTGAAAATTGAACACAGAAGAGAGCTCTATCGATGAACAGCTCCGCGACGATCAAAGCAAGCGGCGCCCCGGGGGGCCCAGGCTTCGATGCGGCATCGGCCGTCATCGTCATCCAGATGCGCACGCTCTCACCGGGGTTTTTGCCGAGGCGATCATGGAGCAGGTACATCTTCGCCGCCAGGCGAGTCCCATCAGCACGGATCAGCCGGCCTTTGCTCTCAACCCCTTTGTGCAGATCCTCCAGGTGGGAACTGGGCCCACTCGGGGAGTAGCGGCTGGCCAGCACAGAGCCCGCCAGGCAGGGGAAGGAGAGACCTGACGGATGGCAAGAGGCTGAATTTTGGTGAAGCGTAACGCGAGCGAATGAAAGGCGCGGATCGCTTCAACGGACCAGTTCTCGTTGAACCTAAAGCGACAGTCAGTAGAAAGGCTTGAACTGGGGGTTGCTGCACATCTGAGCAGTAGGGTTCACCCAGCTGCGGATGCCGCCTGATGCGGTGGCAGCGGTTGTGGAGTCGCTCCAGGCTGGAGGGTTCCCGAACGTGCAGGCTGTGGATGAGCGGCACCTCGTGAGCCAACCGCAGGGGGGCGATGGCCAGCTACAGCCTGCGTTGTGGCCCGTCAGCCGCCAGCGCGACCTGCGGCCCCTGGAACCCCTGCCCCGTCGGCACCCCAGACCCGTTTGAACTACGCAATTGTTCCGTTGTCACCCTCCGGAGGGCTGCCGATACTGTGGATGACGAAGGGTTGCAACGGGGACACCGGTGGCAGGAGGTCGCGACATCAAGCCCTGGCTGAGGCGGTCGCTCACGGCGGCCGGCGAGGAGGGCTTTTCACTGGCTCTGGCGTTGCTGGTGGTACTGGGCGGCCTGTTCACCACCCTGGCGATCACGAGCCGCACCATCGGCAGCCGCCAGGTGCGCGACTCCAACGACAAGAGCTTCTCGGCCCGCAACGCCGCGGAGATCGGCATGACGCGGATCAT
>JBBASO010000114.1:0-2676 GCA_040399265.1 Prochlorococcaceae cyanobacterium | reverse complement strand
TCGCCCTGCATCACCACGTTGCTGCCCTCGGGATCCACCCGCAGGCGGCGCAGCTGGGTCTGCAGCTGCTGCAGGTTGCAGGGCACGCCGTCGGCGCTGAAGCTGCTGGCGTAGGTGCCGCCCGGTGCCACCCGCAGCCGCCGGCTCACGGTCCACTCGGTCTGCCCCGACTTGATCCAGGGCCCGTCGTCCGGCGGCTCCAGACCGGCCTCCGCCTGATCGGGCCGCCAGTCGCCCAGATCGAAGCGCACGCTCACGACCGTTTCCGCCGCCTTGCCGGCGCGCAGCATGGCGCTGTTGATCAGGTCGGGCAGGCGCTCGGCGCGCATGCCGCGGCTGCTGGCCAGGCCCAGGCAGAACAGCACTGCATCGAGGATGTTGCTCTTGCCGGAGCCGTTGGGGCCCGTCACTACGGTGAAGCCCTGCTCGAGCGGGATCGTCATCGATCCGCCGAACGACTTGAACTGGTGCAGCTCGACCTGATTGATGTGAACCAACAGGCCCGAGCGCCGAGCAGCAGAAATGTAGCGGAGGGTTCCCGAAGCTCAACCCCATTCCTAGTTTGAGCTCAGATCCACACCGGCGGCGTTGCTTCACGCTTCACACCTCCCGCCTCACTCTCCGTCTCTCTGTCTCGTTGTTCCCCCCACCCAGCGATCGCCATGTCTGCCGACAGCACCCTTGAAACCCCAACCGAGACCGGCATGAACGGCAACACGGTGGCGCCGCCCGCCCCGCTGCCGGATGGGGCCGCACCAGCCCACGCCGGCACCGTGACCGCCTTCCGCGAGCGCTTCGAGAGCCTGCTGCCCGAGATCCAGCGCCGCTGGCCGGAGGTGGCGCGCCACACCCTCGAATCCACCCGCGGCAGCTTCGATGAGGTGGCGCACGTGATCGCCGATCAGTCGGGCCGCACCGTGAGCGCCGTGCGCCACCAGCTGCACGACCTGGCCGGCCTGGCCGGTGAGAGCAAGCAGCGGATCGGCGAAACGCTCCAACCGCTGGAGAAGCAGCTGGAGAGCCTGCTCGACGAACTCAACACCAGCCTGCGGCCCCGGATCGAGAAGCCGGTGCGGGAGCGGCCGCTGCTGGCCCTGGGCATCGCCGCCGGCGTGGGCATGGTGCTGGGCATGCTGCTCTCCTCGGGCCGGCGTTCGGCATGAGCAGCTTCGAAGACGCCATCGCCCGGGGCGCCGAGGACGGGGGCCGCTCGCGCGGTGCCTGGGCCCGCGTTTCCGGGCTGATGACCTCGGTGATGGACCTGCATGTGCGCATCGCGCTGCAGGAGGCCGACCGGGAGAAGCGCCGCCTGATCGGTGGCGGCGTGTTCGTGGCGATGGGGGCGGGGATGGCCAGCCTGGCCACGGTCGCCCTGCAGCTGGCGCTGCTGCTGTGGTTGCGCGAGCGCTTCAGCCTGGGCTGGCTGCAGGCCAGCCTCTGGCTGGCGCTGATCGATGCCGTGCTGGCGACGATCTGCTTCCGCGTCGGCGGCCAGATGCTCAAGGGCCCCTACCTGCCGCAGACGATGGCCGGGCTGAGCCGCACCACCCGCACGCTGGTGGGCCGCTTCTGAACGGGGCGGCCCGCCCGGGGCGCGCTCAGCGGATGTCGTAACGCAGCCAGCGGCAGTCGATGCCGCCGTTGCTCACGGGGATGCGGCGGCTGGCCTTCATGCGCAGGGCGCCGGTGAGCTGGGGGTTACCGCTCAGCAGCCACAGGGTCCAGCCGGAGCAGCGCTCCTTCAGCATTGCGCCCAGATCGGCATAGAGCGCCTCCAGAGCGTCGGCCTCGCCGATGCGTTCGCCATAGGGCGGGTTGCACACCAGCACGCCAGGCCCCGGCGGAGGCTGGAAGTCGCGGCAATCGCCCCGCTGCAGCTCGAGCCAGGGAGCCACGCCGGCGGCGGCGGCGTTGTGGCGGGCCTGCTCCAGCACCGCGGCGTCGTGCTCCAGCCCCAGCAGCGGCGGCAGGGGGCGGCCGTCGGCCAGTTGCTCGCGCGCCAGCCCCCGGGCCGCCGCCACCTCCCGCTGCCAGAGCGCGGCATCGAAATCGGGCCAGCGCGCCAGGCTGAAGGGCCGCTCCAGCCCCGGCGCCCGCCCCAGGGCCATCGCCGCCGCCTCGATCAGCAGGCTGCCGGAGCCGCAGAGGGGATCGGCCAGGGGCACCGACCCATCCCAGCCGGTCAGGGCGATCAGGCCAGCGGCCAGGTTTTCTTTGAGGGGCGCCAGGCCCATGGCGGGCCGGTAGCCGCGGCGGTGCAGGCTGGTGCCGCTGCCATCGAGGCTGAGCAGGGCCTGGGGCGTCTGACCGGGGCGGCCGGCGCTGAGGTGCAGGTGCAAACAGAGATCAGGATCCTCCAGATCCACCGCCGAGCGGGCGCCCCAGCGCTGGCGCTGCAGGTCCACCAGGGCGTTCTTCACCTGCAGGGCGGTGTAGTGGCTGTGGTTGAGGCCGGGCAGGCTGCCGCTGGCCTCCACCTTGAGGCTGCGCTCGGGCGGCAGCCAGCGGTTCCAGTCGGCGGCGGCCTGCACGCCGGCGTGCAGATCATCGCGGCCGCGGCAGGGGAAGGCCGCCAGCTGGCGCAGCAGCCGGAAGGGCAGGCGGGCGCGCAGGTGCAGGCGGTAGTAGGTGGCCAGATCGGTGCGGCAGGCCACTGCCCGCCGCAGAGGCCGCACC
>JBBASO010000113.1:0-2746 GCA_040399265.1 Prochlorococcaceae cyanobacterium | reverse complement strand
CGTCGTAGATCTCGTGGAAGGCCTTCTGCTGGCGCTGCATCTTGCTCCAGATGCCGTAGAGGTGCTTGGGCCGGCCGCTCACCTCGCAGGCGTCCAGACCGACCGCCGCCAGCCGGTCGCGCAGCAGCTGCACGGTCACCGCCAGACGGTCCTCCCGCTCGCTGCGCTTGGTGGCCACCTGCTGCTGCACCTCGCGGAACGCCTCCGGTTCCAGCACCTTGAAGGCCAGGTCCTCAAGCTCCCATTTGAAGCGGCCGATCCCGAGCCGGTTGGCCAAGGGGGCGTAGATCTCGCGCGTCTCGCGGGCGATGCGCTGCTGCTTCTCCGGCTTGAGCGCCCCGAGGGTGCGCATGTTGTGCAGCCGGTCGGCCAGCTTCACCAGCACCACGCGGATGTCGCTGGCCATCGCCAGGAACATGCGACGCAGGTTCTCGGCCTGGGCTTCGGTTTTGTTGGTGAAGTGAATGCCGCCGAGCTTGGTCACCCCCTCAACCAGCGCCCGCACCTCGGCGCCGAAGTGGCCCTCGATCTCCGCCGGGGTGACATCGGTGTCTTCCACCACATCGTGCAGGAAGCCGGCGGCGATCACGCCGGCGCTGGCGCCGATGTCGCGCAGCAGGTCGGCGACGGCGATCGGGTGCACGATGTAAGGCTCGCCACTGGCCCGCACCTGGCCCTCGTGCAGCTGCCAGGCAAAGTCGAAGGCGGAGGCCAGCAGCGCCTCGGTGTCGGTGGGGCAGCTCTGCCCGACCCCCGGCGGCACATGTTCAATGCAGCGCTGCAACCAATCCGGCAGGGGAACGCCGTAATCAGCCGGCGCATGAATCGGGCGGCGGCGCAGCCCGGTGGGGGTTGCGGGTGCGGCCTGCGGGCGGGAGCTGGTCGCTGGATCGCAGGGCACAGCCTGAGGCTTTGCGCGCCGCCTGCCGGCATCAGGTCCGGCATCAAGATCGGTGACCGCCCGGAGCATGCGACCCTGCGGAGCCACCTCATCGTATGCAGACGCGGCGACGATCTGCTCCAGATCACCGTTCGCCCATCCAAGCTGGCCGCCATGACCCAGCCCGTCCTCAGCCTTGCCGGCCTGTCGGTTCGCTACCCCCAGGCGGCACAGGCCACGCTTGATGGCCTCGATCTCACCCTCCACCCCGGCGAGACCCTGGCGCTGGTGGGGCCCTCCGGCTGCGGCAAGAGCACGGTGGCGCGGGCGGTGCTGCAGTTGCTGCCGGAGGGCAGCCAGTGCGCCGGTGGGCTGCTGCTGGCGGGGCAGGACCCGCGGCGCCTGCGCCGGGCGGAGCTGCGGCGGCTGCGCGGCGCGGCGGTGGGGCTGGTGTTTCAGGACCCGATGACCCGCCTCAATCCGCTGCTGACCATCGGCGATCACCTCACCGACACCCTGGCGGCCCACCGGGCCGGATCGGACCGCCGCCAGCGGCGACAACGGGCCGAAGCGCTGCTCGAGCGGGTGGGGATCGGACCGGAGCGTTTCGGCAGCTATCCGCATGAGTTCAGCGGCGGCATGCGCCAGCGGCTGGCGATCGCCCTGGCGATGGCCCTCGATCCACCGCTGGTGATCGCCGATGAACCCACCACCAGCCTGGATGTGGCGGTGGCGGGGCAGGTGATGGCCGAGCTCACAGGGCTCTGCCGCGAGGCCGGCAGCGCTCTGCTGCTGATCAGCCACGACCTGGCACTGGCGGGTCGATGGTGTGAGCAGATCGCCGTGCTCGACCAGGGCCGGCTGATCGAACAGGCGCCCGCACACCAGCTGCTCACCGCCCCCGCCTCAGACCTGGCCCGGCGGCTGGTGGCCCGGGCCCGGGAGCGGGAGGGCCGCGCCAGCCAGGCCCCGGCCGCCGCGCCGCTGCTGCTGGAGATCGAGGCGCTGCGCTGCTGGCATCCCCTGCCCGGGCTGCCTTGGCAGCGGCAGTGGCTCAAGGCGGTCGACGACGTGAGCCTGCGGCTGCAGCAGGGGGAGACCATCGGGCTGGTGGGGTCCTCCGGCTGCGGCAAGAGCACGCTCTGCCGCGCCCTGATGGGACTGGCGCCCGTGCGCGGCGGAGCGGTGCGGCTGGAGGGGGTCGACCTGCAGCGCCTCAGCGGCGCACGCCTGCGCCGGGCCCGCCGCGGCATCCAGATGGTGTTTCAGGATCCGCTCGCCTGCCTCAACCCGCAGATGCGGGTGGGCGATGCCATCGCCGATCCGCTGCTGATCCATGGCCTGGCCGGCCGCGCCGCCGCCCGGGAGCGGGCCCGGGAGCTGCTGGCGGCGGTGGGGCTGACGCCGCCGGAAGCGTTTGAGCAACGCCTGCCCCGCCAGCTCTCCGGCGGCCAGCAGCAGCGGGTGGCGATCGCCCGCGCCCTGATCCTCGAGCCGAAGGTGCTGCTCTGCGATGAGAGCGTGAGCATGCTCGACGCCGAGGTGCAGGCGGATGTGCTCGAGCTGCTGCGGGAGCTGCAGCAGCGGCTTGGCCTGGGCATCCTGTTCGTCACCCACGACCTTTCGGTGGCCAGCGGCTTCTGCCACCGGGTGATCGTGCTCGATGGCGGCCGGATCGTGGAGGAGGGCCCCGGCGCCAGGCTGCTGAGCCAGCCCCAGGCGGCGATCACCCGCACCCTGGTGGAGGCGTGTCCACGGCTGCCGGCGCTGGTGTGACAAGCCGCCGCCGCAGGGCAGCCAGCAGCGTCTCGAACACCGGCGGCAGTGGCGCTTCGCAGATGATCCGCTCGCCGCTCACCGGGTGGT
>JBBASO010000112.1:0-2771 GCA_040399265.1 Prochlorococcaceae cyanobacterium | reverse complement strand
GTCACTGCCGGGACTCACGGCCTCCTTCAACCCTAGACAGCCCCCGCTCAGGGAGCACCGCCGATGAACGGCGCCTCCGTCTGCAGCTCCTGCCGCAGTGGCAGCGCCGGCCCCACCAGCCGCTCCAGCCGCAGCGCCAGCAGCCCCGCCGCCGGCCGCTCCAGCCGCAACCCCTGCTCCTCCACCAGCGCATCGAGCAGCACTCGGTTCTGCACCGCTCCCTCGCTCAGCACACCCGCCTGGTCGTAGGCCGGCCCGCAGCGCATCAGCACCTGGCCGCGCCAGATCGGTGCCGGCGCCGCCCCCACCGAATAGGTGATCACCCCGCCGGCGGCCGTGCCCAACTGCAGCACCACCGGCCGCCCCGCCAGGCTGCAGCCCGGCGCCAGCGCCGCACGCCCCTCCACCCAGCGCGCCAGCCGCAGCTCCTGGCGCACCAGCTCCAGCGCCCGCTCGCCCAGCTGCCGCTCCTGCAGCAACCGCCCCAGCCGCTGGCTGGCCCGGCTGTCCACCACCAGCATCTGCAGGAGGGTGCCGCCCAGCACCGCCCCGAGCAGCAGGGCGATCAGCAGCTCCACCAGCGTGAACCCCGCTGTCAGCCGCGGCCGCTTCATCGCTCCGCCTCCGGCAGGCAGGCGGTGCTGGTGAGCCCCGCCGACGGATCAGCCCCATACACCCCCTGGCGCAGCAGGCCGAGCGGCAGCGCCATCACCAGGCAGCGCCGCGCCGCGCTGCCCTGGTGGTCGACCACCAGGGTGCCGCCATCGATCAGCAGGCCGTTGGCCGTGAAGCGGAGCAGCGGCGGCAGATTGTGATGCAGGCGCAGCCCCGGTTCCGCCAGCTCCGGTTCCGCCAGCAGCCCCCCCTCTCCCGCCAGCGCCAGCGCCAGCGGCTGCCCCGCCGCCAGGGCCCGGTCGCGCTGGCGCTCGATCGCCAGCAGCAGCGCCTGACTGGCCGCCTCCACCCGCCGCCGCGCCAGCGCCTCATGGCCGCTCGGCAGGGCAAGCGCGGCTGCCAGCCCCAGCAGCGCCACAACCACCAGCAGTTCGGTGAGGGTGAATGCGGCCATAGCCCCCACCCGGACCCGCTCAGCCCTGGCCATCGCCCACCTCCGCGGCGCACAGGCCGTAGGCGGCCGGGTCGTACCAGCGCTCGCGCCGGCTGCCATCGCTGCCGCTGAGCTCCAGCACCACCCCCTCGCCGCGGCGACGCAGCCCCGGCTGCTCCGCCGCCAGCTGCTGCACCAGCGCCGCCGCCGCCGCCTCGCAATCCACCGCCAGCGGCAGCCCCGCCAGCTGGGCGAGCCGCCCCTGCAGGGCGAGCAGCTGGGCCTCCTGGCCCTCGTGCTCGCGGCGGCGCAGCTCCGCCCCCTGCTGCCAGCTCTGGCCCGACGCCCACAGCTGCAGAGAAGCGCTGGCGCTGCACACCAACACCACCGCCGCCATCAACACCTCCGGCAGGCTCATCGCTCCGCCCCCGTCAGACCCAGCTCCTGCACCGCCAGCAGCCGGGGCAGCTCGCCAGCCGCCGCCCGCCAGTGCACGGCATAGGCCGCCTGGGCCCCGCCGCCGCGCAGCAGCAGTTCAGCGCTGCCGGCGCTGGCGCTGCCCCCCGGCCGAGGCCGATAGGCCGCCAGCTGCCAGGGCTGGTCGGCAGCCATCCCCTGCCCCAGCGCCGCCACCGCAGCGCCGCCGGCGATGCAATCGGCCTGCGGCCACTGCTCAGCCGCCAGCGGCAGCAGGCAGCGGTGCCGGCGCTGCAACGCCCCGGCCAGCTGCTGGGCCGCCGCCATCAGCCGGTCCTCCTGCAGGCGGCGCCGCTGCCGCACCAGCTCCAGGCTGCGCCCCTGCAGCACCAGCGCCTGCAGCGACAAGCTGCTCAACAGCATCAACAACGACACACTGATCGACAACACCAACATCGGCTCCAGGCATCCGTCTGCCAGGGTTGCCACAGCCGGCGCGGCGCGCCCTACTGGTTCAGCTTGAGCACGGCCATGAAGGCCTCCTGGGGCACATCCACCTTGCCCATCGCCTTCATGCGCTTCTTGCCCTTGGCCTGCTTCTGCAGCAGCTTCTTCTTGCGGCTGATGTCGCCGCCGTAACACTTGGCAAGCACATCCTTGCGGATGGCGCTGATGCTCTCGGAGGCGATCACCCGGCTGCCGATCGAAGCCTGGATCGGGATCTTGAACTGCTGGCGCGGAATCAGCTCCTTCAGCTTCTCCACCAGCCCCTTACCCACGTTGTAGGCCTTGTCGCGGTGCACGATCGTGGTGAGCGGATCGGCCTTCTCACCGTTGATCAGCACATCGAGGCGCACCAGCTCGTTCTTGCGGTAACCGATCAGCTGGTATTCCATCGAGGCGTAGCCCTTGGTGCGGCTCTTCATCTGATCGAAGAAATCGGTCACCACCTCCGCCAGCGGCACCTCATAGTGGAGGGTCACCCGGTCGGTGGTGATGTATTTCATATCGATGAACTCGCCGCGGCGCTCCTGACACAGCTCCATCAGGGTGCCGTTGTAGGTATTGGGCGTGTAAATCTCCAGCTTCACATAGGGCTCCTCGATCGATTCGCGCTTCTGCGGATCCGGCAGGGTGGCGGGGTTGTCGACCATCATCGTGCTGCCATCGAGCATGTTCACCTGGTAGATCACCGACGGCGCGGTGACGATCAGATCGAGGTTGTATTCCCGCTCCAGCCGCTCCTGCACGATCTCCATGTGCAGCAGGCCGAGGAAGCCGCAGCGGAAGCCGAAGCCCATGGCGC
>JBBASO010000111.1:0-2974 GCA_040399265.1 Prochlorococcaceae cyanobacterium | reverse complement strand
GCTTGGCGGTGGCGGTGGTCTTGCCGGCGCCCTGCAGGCCGGCCATCAGCACCACAGCCGGTTCACCGGGTTTGCCACCGGCGGCCAAGGGGGCATTCTCGCCGCCCATGATGTCCACCAGCTGCTCGTGCACTACCTGGATGAACTTCTGATCCGGGTTGATGCCGCGTACCACCTCGGCGCCGAGGGCCTTCCTGCGCACCTCGTCGACAAACTCCTTCACCACCGGCAGGCTCACATCGGCCTCCAGCAGGGCGCGACGCACCTCCTTCAGAGCGCCGTCGATGTTGGTTTCGCTGATCGCACCCTGGCCCCGCAGGTTCTTGACGGCGTCTTCAAACCGCTGGGAGAGCTCGTCGAACATCAGCACACGGGGAGGCGGAGGGAGGGGGGCGAAGGCAGGTCAGGCCCCGCTGGTGATGGGATCGTAAAAAGCCGCAGGCCGCCTTCAGTTCGCCCGCTGGAAACTCACCAGCCGCCAGCTGTCGCCGTCACGGCCGAACACGTAGCGGTTGCGCAGGCCGCTGATCCGCTTCGGAACGCCGACAGGCTGGCCGGCGGCATCGAGGCGCTGGTCGTTGTAGTCGATCGTGGCGATGGCGGAGATCCGGCCGGGGCTGCTGGTTTCGATCTGCAGGTCCGTCACACGGGTCTGGATCCGCTGGCTCTGGCCAGCGGCGGCGTCATCGCGGCGCTCGCCCTCCAACCGCCTCACCTGACTCTCGCGGGCGAGCTGCTCCAGGGGCGTGCTGCTGTTGCGGCCCGCCAGCACCGCCGCCTTGGCCGCCAACCATCCTTCGAGCAGGGCCCGAACCTGGTCGCTGTCCGGCGACGGGCTGGTGAGCGGTAGACCGATGCGTGGGGTTGCCGCCGGTTTGCCTGGAGCTGGTGGTTTGTCTGCGCCGGGCGGCTGGACGGCGGCCGGCGGTTTGATTGCGGCAGGCGGCTGCACCAGGATCGGTGTCGGGGCGGTCCGCGGTCGCACCAGGTTGATGCCGGCGATGGCCAGCAAAGCCGCCGCAGCGGCACCGGCCGCCAGCAGGGCGCCGCGGGGGATCGTCTCCAGCCGCTCCGCCAGGCCCGCGTGCAGCCACTCCGGCAGGTGCCAGCCCGGAGCTGTTTCGCCGTCTGTCCAGTCAACGTCCCGATCGTCGGCAGGATCGAATCGGGGCGGATCAAAATCAGGCAGAGCGAACGCCCGGTTCTCGAAGCCGGCTGCTTCCGGTTCCGGTTCGTCGTTTGCCCCACCGCGCTGGCGACCGCCTGGATCAGCCAGGCCGCTGAGGCTGAACAGGGCTGAACTCGCCAGGCTGAAGACGCTGGGCTGGGCTGGTGGTGGCGGCGCCGGTTCGTCTTCGAGCTGGTCGAGGTAGCCCTGCACATCGCGGTCCGCGAAATAGGCCTCCAGATCTGGATCCGATTCGAGATCGCGATAGCCCGGCAGCACCTCCCTGGCCAGCCAGTTGCTGCAATGCCGGCACAGGTGTGCCAGGACATCTGCCTCTGTCTCAGCAACCGCCGTGGGCTCGTTGCCGCTGCAGAAGGTCTCCTCGGCGGCGTCGACCTGGCCGAGCAGCAGGTGTAGGCAGGCCAGCCGTTCCGACACATCCCTGCGGCCGCTGGCCAGCAGCCGTTCGCGGGCTGCGGCGATCCGTTCCGGTTTGCGCTGGGCGAAACCGGATGCCGTCAGGGCTGTGGTGGCCAGGCCGTCGGCCCGGCTGGCCGTGCTGCCATCCCGTTCGGCCCAGCGGCTGAACAGATCGATCTGCTCCTGCACCGTGAGGTAGCTGCGGATCTGGCGAAAGAAGGCCTCGAATTCCTCGTTGCTCAGGCGGGAGTCGCCGTAGCTTTCCAGCCCGCCCCGGTCGCGCACCAGATCCTCGAGCAGCTGCAGACCCTCGGCGCGCGCCTCGGCGGCACTGAGATCGCGGCTGATCAGGTCGAGGATCCGGAAGGGCCTCAGCGCCACAAGGTCGTCGCTGATCGCCTGGCGCTCCCGAGGGTGCTGTCCCATGCGCTGCAACAACTGCTGCCCCTGCATCAGCAGATTGGCGGCGCTCTCGTAGTGGCGTTGCCGGCGCAGGTCTTCGGCGCCGTTGCGGCAGGCCAGGCCCCCCAGCAGGGCGAGATCGGCCTCCCTGCCGCTGCCGAGGGCCGGGGCCTGGGGCGGTTGCAGGGCGCGGCTCACGAGTTCGAACACCTCCAGCGGCAGGTCGGCTTCCAGCAGCAGCAGCAGCCCGGCCACCTCCTGGCTGGAGGAGACATCGAGGGCGGCCTGAAGCGGCTGACCGCTCTCATTCAGGGCAGTGAGCTCAGACTCATAGGCGCTCCGCCGCTCCTGATCGCAGAGCAGGTCGGCGCTGTGGCGCAGTAGGGCATCGCGGGCCTGCAGGGTCTCGTGGGTAAAGCCCTGGTCCGGAGCGCGGTCGAGCCGCAGCTGCAGGGTGCGCAGCACGCTGTGGGCATCGGTGGTGGGGCTGACGCCGAGCAGCCGGAAATGATCGATCGGCAGTTCCAACCCAGACCGTCCAGTGGTTGCCGATTTTAGTCGGGGTCTCCGGTTTCGCCCAGCCTTCCGCAACGGGGGCGCCTGCGGCCCGGCCCTGTTCCTCCCGCACGGATCCGCGGCATCCAGACCCCGTACAGTCAGCGGTCAGGATCGGCGTTTCCTGACGGGCAGAAGCCCTCCCGTACCCAGCGATGACCCAGCGATGACCCAGGCAGACACGAGTCGCGAACTGGCCTCAGCAGCTGGGGTGCCCGGATGCTCGGCCGATTCCACCCATGTCGCCGGTCCCCATGCCGAGCGCCTCGAGAATCTCTATCCGGCCACCCCGGCGACGGTGACGCGCGAGGAGGGGCTGATGCTCTACCGCGACATGGTGCTGGGCCGGCGCTTTGAAGACAAGTGCGCGGAGATGTATTACCGCGGCAAGATGTTTGGCTTCGTGCACCTCTACAACGGCCAGGAGGC
>JBBASO010000110.1:0-3048 GCA_040399265.1 Prochlorococcaceae cyanobacterium | reverse complement strand
GAAGTGGATGCCGTGCTTGGGGTGACGGTCGATCACCGCGTGCATGGCGCGGTGAATGTGCAGAAGCATGCCGTTCTTGCGGCACCACTTCGCCAGACCGGTGTTGGCCGTGAAGCCACCGGTGATGTAGTCGTGCATGATGATCGGCTGCCCGAGTTCCTTGGCGAACTCGGCCCGCTCGTACATCTCCTCGGGAGTGGCGGCGGTGCAATTGAGGTAGTGACCCTTCTTCTCGCCGGTTTCCTGTTCGGACAGCTTCACAGCTTCGGCGACGAACTCGAAACGGTTCTGCCAGCGCTGGAAAGGCTGGGAGTTGATGTTCTCGTCGTCCTTGGTGAAGTCGAGACCACCACGCAGGCACTCATACACCACCCGGCCGTAGTTCTTGCCGCTCAGGCCGAGCTTCGGCTTGATGGTGCAGCCCAGCAGGGGGCGGCCGTATTTGTTCATCCGGTCGCGCTCAACCACGATGCCGTTCGGGGGACCCATGCAGGTCTTGATGAACGCCATCGGGAAGCGGATGTCTTCCAGACGCAGGTGGCGCAGAGCCTTGAAGCCGAACACGTTCCCCACCAGAGAGGTGAGCACGTTGGTGATCGAGCCTTCCTCGAACAGGTCGAGCGGATAGGCGATGAAGGCGTAGAAGGATTCCTTGTCGCCAGGAACGTCTTCGATGCGGTAGGCGCGGCCCTTGTAGAAGTCGAGATCGGTGAGGAGCTCGGACCACACAGTGGACCAGGTGCCGGTTGAGGATTCAGCAGCCACGGCGGCGGCCACTTCTTCCTTGGGCACACCTTCTTGGCCGGTGCACTTGAAGCAGGCCAGCAGGTCGGTGTCGAGGGGGACGTAATCAGGAGTCCAGTAGGTGTCGCGGTACTCCTTGACCCCGGCGTCGTACTTCTTGCTCATGGAGGTTCTCCGGTTGGGTCGGGAAAGGGTGGGTGTCGTTCAGGACCTGGCCGGTCGGGTCAGGCCTCAGACGACTCAGTCCTTGGAACCCGCGAAACCGGCGCTACCGCTCAGGGCAGGCTCCACCTCGCGGTGGGGGCGAGCAATGATGTGGGCAGCGACCAGTCCGTCACCCACGCGCTCGCAGGCATCGGCGCCAGCGCGCACCGCAGCGTTCACAGCACCGGTTTCACCGCGCACCATCACGGTGACGTAGCCGCCGCCGACGAACTCGCGGGCGATCAGGCGCACCTCGGCGGCCTTGGTCATGGCGTCAGCCGCTTCGATAGCTGGCACCAGACCGCGGGTCTCGATCATGCCGAGGGCGATGCCCATGGTTTCGTTAGCCATGTCCTGCTCCTGATGGAGGGGGGTGGAGGTTCGTCAGCAACCTTCGTCCCCGGCCAGACCCCCCGTCAACCCATTGGAGCCGTAGGCACCATCACAGTTCCGGGATTAAAAGATAAACAGAGCTAATCAGTGCCACACAAATCGTTAGGGAATACTTGGTCAGCGGGCTGAGACACAATGGTGCCAGTCGACCCGATGCCGTGACGCTCCTGGTGATCGCCAGTGGCAATCCTCACAAAGTGACTGAGTTGGCGGCGATGCTGGCCGCCACCGGCCTCGAGGTGTGCCAGCAACCGGACGGCCTGGAGGTAGAGGAATCGGGCCAGACCTACGCAGCGAACGCCAGGCTCAAGGCAGAGGCGGTGGCGTCCCTCACAGGCGCCTGGGCCCTGGCAGACGATTCCGGACTCGAGGTGGATGCCCTCAACGGTGCCCCGGGCATCTTCTCGGCGCGTTACGCCCCCACCGATCACGAACGAATCCATCGCCTCCTCCATGCCCTTGGGCAACAGCCGTACCGCACCGCCCGCTTCATCACCGCCATGGCCCTGGCAGACCCAAGCGGCCACACCGTGCTTGAAGCGGAGGGTGTCTGCCATGGGGAGATCCTGGTCAGCCCTGATGGGCACGGCCCTGGCTACGACCCGATCTTTCACGTTCGCCAGGCCGGCAGCAGCTACGCCCGCATGGGTGAACAGCTCAAGGCAAGGCTGGGCAGCCGGGGCAAGGCGGCACGGCTTCTGGCGCCGGGGCTCAGACAGCTTCTCGGCCTGAACTGAGCCTCTCAGGCACCTGCGGTGGCGTTGATGTGGTGAATGGCCCGCATCGCCGCTGCGGCCGCCTCCTCTACGTCTCCCTCATGGCCGGCCAGGGTGAGCCGGCCAAACGCCCCCACCGCTTTGACATCGACCACGGTGATGTTGCTCGCTTTCTCGGCCTCATTGGCTGCGATCAACACATATCCCGCCGGCTCGGTCTCCAGGATGAACATGCTCATCCCCGCCTGAATCATCGAGCCGCGGCGGTTCTGACGGTTGATCAGCACAGCATGGTCCGGGGTGATCGCGCGGATGATCTCAGTCCAGGTGACTTCCGCCGGGCTGCGCTGCTCCACCCGGTTGCCGATCGCCTCCAGCACCACATCTCCAGAATGGAGCACATTGCTCTGGTCGCGGTGATACAGCGCCAGCGAACCAAAGGCCCGCTCCACGATCATCTGACCGAGACGCACCGTGCTGGCCTTCAGGGCGATGTCGGTAACACGGTGCACAGCCATCCCCGGAGACACTTCAAGCCAGAGGCAGGCGTCGCCGGGGATCGGTAGGAAGCCCTGGCTAACCGTGCCCATGTAGGCCGCGAGCTGCGGCTGGAGTGAGTCGAGGAACACATAGGTGCGCAACTCGATCGACTCGACATGGCTGGACATCCTTGCCAGCCGGGCACCTTCGCTGTCTGTCGTGATCACGCAACTGGCCCCGTCGCTGGACCTGTCGCCCAGACCGGTGTTCACGACCGTGCCCGTGATCCTGGCGGCCCCTGCGGGCCGGCTCAGGATCGCCGGAGTCTCACGGTAGCGGCGGGTTGAAGGCAAGGAACGGGGGCGAAGGAGACGGTGGTGAAGCCTGGGTAGTCAGGCCTGGATCCGGAGCAGTCGGATCGATGGCAAGACACGCCGTCTAGGGAGGTATGCAGAACAGCGGGGCAGAGGGAGTTGCGAAGTTGCTGGGTGCACTGGCTCGGTGAACTGGC
>JBBASO010000109.1:0-3298 GCA_040399265.1 Prochlorococcaceae cyanobacterium | reverse complement strand
CCGCGAGCTGGAGCAGGAGCAGGAGCAGGAGCTGGGCGGGCTGCAAACGGGGTGAACGGCAGGCAGGCCAGATCACGGAGAGAAGCCGGGCCCGGGCGAGATGCGGCAGAGCTCGTTGGCGTCCTGGCTGGCGCCGTGACCCTCACGGATGTGGGGGCCATGCTGATGGCCCTGCAGCGCTTGCTGGAGGATTACCCCTGGTGATCGCAACGGCTGCGTTTCAGCCTGGAAGGGGGCAGCAGCCCTTGCCAGGCTGGGGGCACCGCCACCGATCCGATGCTGCGCCTTCTGCTCAACCTGCTGTGGTTCCTGCTCGGCGGTGTGGTGATGGGCCTGGGCTGGTGGCTGGCCGGGCTGGTGGCGGCGATCACGATCGTCGGCATCCCCTGGGCCCGGGCCTGCTTTGTGATCGGCAACTACTCCTTCTGGCCCTTCGGGAACGAGGCGGTGAGCCGGCGGGAGCTCACCGGTCAGGGCGACATCGGCACCGGACCCTTCGGGCTGGTGGGCAACGTGATCTGGTTCCTGCTGGCCGGCTGGTGGCTGGCGATCGGCCACCTCAGCTCGGCCCTGGCCTGCTTCATCACGATCATCGGCATCCCCTTCGGCATCCAGCACATCAAGCTGGCGCTGATCGCCCTGGCCCCGATCGGCATGCAGGTGGTGCCGGTGCGCCGCTGAACGCCTCACGGGCGGCTGATCGCTTTCGCCTGCGGCTGGCAGCAGACAATGGCGCCTGGTTCTCAAGCAACTCGCCATGGCCAGCGGCATCACGGTCACCGCCAACCCGGATCCGGCGCAGCTGCAGAGCCTGGGTGTGACCAGCTGGCCCACCTGGAGCTGCGGGGTGAGCACCTTCCCCTGGACCTACGACGAACAGGAGACCTGCCTGCTGCTGGCGGGAGACGTGACCGTCACCCCCGATGGCGGAGAGCCGGTGCGCTTTGGCGCCGGTGATCTGGTGGTGTTTGACGCCGGGCTGAGCTGCACCTGGGACGTGCTCGCCCCGGTGCGCAAGCACTACCGCTTTGGTTGAGCACTGGCGCAAGAGTGCAGCCGCCAGAGTGGAGCCGATGCAGACACCGCCTCCCCCCACGCCCCGTGAGACCACCGAGGCGATGGTGCGCAACATCGGCCGGGAACTGGCCGAGATCGAGCAGGCCATCGGCCGCTGCCGCGGCGATGACGTCGCGGAACCGAAGCTGACGGGCAGCTGGATGGCACACCTGCTGATCAGCAGCAGGGAGCTGCTCCACAACCTGCTGATCGAGTCGGTCAAAAAGCCCCAGCGGCTCAACGATCCGGGGTGACGGGCCGGGTCCAGCGCCGGTAGAGCCAGAACCCCCCACCACCCCAGAGCAGGCTCCAGAGGATGAAGGTGGCGGCGGTGCCGAGCTGACCACCCTCCAGCGCATAGACCCCGGCATGGATCAGACCGGCATCGATCAAGGAGCCACCGATGCCCCAGCCCAGCACCCAGGTGAACAGGAAGCCGATGGCCTGGAGATTACCGGTCATGGGAATGGGAGTGAAGCGGTGGCCATCAAAAACCCCCGGGGGCGCCGGGGGTGGTGGAGTGCGACCCGAACGGGGCTCAGAAGCAGAAGGGGAGAAACTGGGTGCGGCAGGCGGCATAGCCATCCACCAGGGCGCCGAGACCGATCTGATGGGCGATGCCGAAGCCGGTGAGGCCTTCCACCACGATGCCGATCACGATTCCGAGCATGGCGGCGCGGCCGTTGAACAGCTCAACCCGCTTGAGCTGCTCCATATGGATCAGCTGCTCGGCGCGGTGCTGAAACCACTTGTCGTTGGCGGGGGTGTTGGTCATAAAAGCTCCGATGCGGTGGGTTGGGGGGGGGAAGGCGTCGGCTTTGGTGGAGTAGCCGTGATGCTGAGGCTGTGGTGCAGCGGCTGTGAGCGAACCGTTAGTCGGCGGTTCTGGACTGGAGCAGCGCACCCGTGAACCAGGCGCCGATCAGCAGCAGAGCGAGCAGGCCGGTCATCGGGGGGTGGTGGGGGCCAGGTCGCTGGGGCGGCTCAGCACAAACACAGTCATGCCGGTGAACAGCACCACCAGGGCAACAACCACAGCAATGGCGGCGGAGTAATCAGTACCCATGGAGATCAACCGAGCCCGATCTGCTGGAGGATGCCTTGGCCGGTGAGCAGCTCGGTGGCCAGGCCGATCACGAAACCGAGCATGGCCAGGCGGCCATTCCAGGTTTCAGCGAATGCGACGAAACCGAAGCGGGAAGTGGAGTCGGTCATGAGTATTTCAGATTGTTACGGCCACTGTAACGCCATATGAAGCAATGGCGCAAGGGGGTGCCGCCGCGGACCTGCAGCGAATTGCCTGTGATGCGGCCTGAGGCGCTGAAGGGGTACAGCAAGGCCTGCCACAAGTGCTGCCAGGTGCCAGCCGAGGCCCTCTCGATCGCCGATCACATCTGCCAACGGCAGCGACACGACTGGGTCGAGACAGGTCTGATCCAGCACCTTCAGGCGCTGACTTGAGCGGTGCTGTCCAGCCAGCGCCGCAATGCCGTGGGGGGGGGGCTATCGACCCTTCAAGGGTTGGCCAGGATGGGGGCGTGAACGAGCGGAGCGCCATCGGCTGGCCGCGGATTCACCAGGTCACCGGCCAATCCAGGCCGCGATCGCCGCCATCAAAGCGGGTGACGATCGGGAGTTCCCCATTCCCTGAGCCTCAGCGTTGCAGCAGCCAGCGCAGCAGCGACAGGCCGATGAGCAGCCCGATGCCGGTGTTCCAGAGCCAGGACGGGCGCTCGGCCAGGCGCTGCAACCAGGCAGGCAGGCGATCGCCCCAGCGCTCCAGCGCCAGTACCGCCAGCAGCAACAGGACCAGGGGAATACCGATGGCCAGCACCAGCTCACGCAGCATCGACCTCTCCCCATTAACCGCACCGTATCGAGGGCAGAGCTGAACGGCAGCCCCCACAGTGGTGCGGACCCAGGGGTGTGGAGCAGCGGGTCGGCTCGCCGGGATAGCCCGAGCAGGCTTCAGGTTGCCGTGCGGATGCAGCAGTCCGCAAATCCATGCGCCCAGCGCATAGAACCGTCGGTGCCGCAGCCTCCCCGAGGAGTAGGGGACGCCTCAAAAGCATTGCACTGACTGGGTATTTCCTGGTACGGGAACAGGCACTCCAGCGGGCCACAGCCAGCTGAAAAGCGGCGTACTTTGAAGTTGAGGGGAGGACCGGGTGCCAACCCGACCCTCACCCTCCAACAGAGTCCGGCCAGGGAGCACCCGAGCCGGTGCGCACAGCGGAGGTGC
>JBBASO010000108.1:0-3414 GCA_040399265.1 Prochlorococcaceae cyanobacterium | reverse complement strand
GTGGATGCGGTTCATGCGCGGCTGAGCGCCAGCGGAGTGTCCGTGGGTCCGGTGCACGACCACCGCGACGGCACCGCCTCCTTCTACCTGCAGGATCCCGAAGGCAACTGGCTGGAGATCCTCTATGAGCCCCCCGCTGGCATCCCTGCCAACACCGGCTGCGATCCCATCCCCTCTCTCACCCCAGGCGATGGCGGGCATCGCCGCTGAAACCCTGGAGCTGCTGGAGTGGCCGCGGCTGGCGCAGCAGGTGGCCGGCTTCGCCAGCACCGCCGCCGGGCAGCGCCGCTGCACCGGCATGCCCCTGCCGGCCAGCTGCGCCGAAAGCCGCAGTCTGCTGGCCGAAACCACCGAGCTGCTCGGCCTTGATGGCGTGCTCGAAGGGGGCCTCAGTTTCCGCGGCGTGGCCGACATCGCCGCCACCGTGGCCCGCTGCGCCAAGGGGGGCAGCGCCGGCGGCGAGGAGCTGCTGGGGGTGGCCGGCACCCTGGCGGCGGCGCGGCGGCTGCGGCGCCAGATCGAAGACGAAGCCCTGCGCCCGGTGTGCACCACCCTGGTGGCAGACCTACGCACCCTGCCGGAGCTGGAGCAGCGGCTTCACGCTGCGCTCGAGGAGGGGGGGCGGGTGGCCGACCGGGCCAGTGCGGAACTGGCGGGGCTGCGCCGCCAGCTGCAGGCGGTGCGCGGCGAGCGGCGCGAGCGGCTGCAGGAGCTGATCCGCCGCTGGGCAGCCCTGCTGCAGGACACGGTGGTCTCCGAGCGCAACGGCCGGCCGGTGCTGGCGGTGAAGGCCGGCGCCGCCGGCCAGATCGGCGGCCTGGTGCACGACAGCTCCGCCTCCGGCAGCACCGTGTACGTGGAACCGCAGCCGGTGATCCCGCTGGGCAACCGCATCCGCGAACTGGAAGGCCGCGAGCGGGAGATCGTGGAGCGGATCCTGGCCGAGCTCAGTGCCCTGGTGGGCGAGCAGGCTGCAGCCCTGGCGCACCTGCAGGCGGTGCTGGTGCAGCTCGATGCCGGCCTGGCCAGGGCCCGCTACGGCGCCTGGCTGGGGGCGGTGCGGCCGGAGCTGCTGGAGGAGGGCGATGCCCCCTTCGCGCTGCGCGAGCTGCGCCACCCGCTGCTGCTCTGGCAGGAGCGCCGCGAGGGGGGCCAGCCCGTGGTGCCGGTCACCATGCAGGTGGAGCCAGCGCTGCGGGTGGTGGCGATCACCGGGCCGAACACCGGCGGCAAGACCGTCACGCTCAAGAGCGTGGGGTTGGCGGCGCTGATGGCGCGCGCCGGGCTGTTTCTGCCCTGCGCCGGCACGCCGCGGCTGCCCTGGTGCGCCCTGGTGCTGGCCGACATCGGCGATGAGCAGTCGCTGCAGCAGAACCTGTCCACCTTCAGCGGCCACATCCGAAGGATCTCGCGCATCCTGGCAGCGCTGCCCCCGGTCGGGACAGCGGCTTCGGCGGGTGCCGGGGGTGCCGCCCTGGTGCTGCTCGATGAGGTGGGCGCCGGTACCGATCCCACCGAAGGAGCGGCGCTGGCCACAGCGCTGCTGCAGCATCTGGCCGACCGGGCCCGGCTCACGATCGCCACCACCCACTTCGGCGAACTCAAGGCGCTGAAGTACGCCGATCCCCGCTTTGAGAACGCGTCGGTGGCCTTCGATGAGCAGACCCTGGCGCCCACCTACCGGCTGCAGTGGGGCATCCCCGGCCGCAGCAACGCCCTGGCGATCGCCCAGCGCCTCGGCCTGGCGGAGGCGGTGCTGGAGCGGGCCGCCGCCCAGCTGGCCCCCCGCGGCGAGGGGGAGGTGAACCAGGTGATCGCCGGCCTGGAAGAGCAGCGCCAGCGCCAGCAGGAGGCCGCGGAGGAGGCCGCCGTGCTGCTGGCGCGCACCGAGCTGCTGCATGAGGAGCTGCTGGCGCGCTGGCAGGAGCAGCGCCAGCAGAGCGCCGAGCTGCAGGAGCAGCGCCGCCAGCAGCTGGAGCGCTCGATCCGCCAGGGCCAGGGCGAGGTGCGGCGCATCATCCGCCGCCTGCGCCAGGAGGGGGCTGCGGTGGCAGGGGAAGGGCGGCGCCGGGCGGGTGAGACCGCCCGCCAGGCCGGCCAGCGGCTCAGGCTGCTGGAGGAGCAGCACCGGCCCCTACCCGAGCGCCGGGAGCACGGCGGCTGGATGCCCAAGGTGGGCGAACGGGTGCGCCTGCTGGCCCTGGGCAAGGCGGCGGAGGTGCTGGCGATCAGCGACGACAGCCGCGAGCTCACCGTGCGCTGCGGCGTGCTGCGCAGCACGGTGGCGATCGAGGCGATCGAAGGGCTGCACGGCGAAAAGCCCACCCCGCCGGAGCCGCGGGTGCAGGTGCAGCTGCGCGGCCGCAGCGCCGGCGCCGGCCGCGGCCCCCAGGTGCGCACCGAGCGCAACACGGTGGATGTGCGCGGCCTGCGGGTGCATGAGGCGGAGGCGGCGGTGGAGGAAACCCTGCGCGCCGCGAACGGGCCGGTGTGGGTGATCCACGGCATCGGCACCGGCAAGCTCAAGCGCGGTCTGCGCGACTGGTTGGCGACGGTGCCCTGGGTGGAGCGGGTGAGCGACGCCGACCGGGGCGACGGCGGCCCCGGCTGCAGCGTGGTGTGGCTGAAGTGAGGCCGGTGAGGGAGGCCGGCGGGGTGGTCAGCGCTGCCAGAGCCAGCGACTGTCGCTGGTCAGCGCGCGGGCCATGGCCGTGCCGGAGGCGATCAGGTCGCCGTGCTCGGCGGGAGTGAACACCAGGGCATCGCAGCTCAGGGGCAGATCAGCCAGGGGCCAGGCCAGCAGTCGCTGGTGCTGGGGGCCACACGCTTCGGCATCGATCAACAGCAGATCCAGGTCGCTGCCCACGCCGGCGTCACCGCGGCCGTAGCTGCCGAACACGCCCACCCGCTCCAGGCCGGGATGCTGCACCGCCATCCGTTCGGCCCAACCGGCAACCTGTTGAAGCACCAGCTCCGGCTCAGGCCAGCGCAGCAGTGATTGCGTCAACGATCGAACGGGCATGGCGCTGGGCGTCATCGCTTTGAAGCCTGCCGAAGTGGTCGCTCGGAGCTCCATCGGGAAGGCTATCGGGGTAGCGGGTGGGGATGTAGAGCGCATCCAGGATGCGCAGCCTGTCCTCCAGATCGCTCAGCGCTTCCGCGAGCGCAGCACCGACCGCAGGGGGCAGTTCTCGCCAGGAGCGGCCAAGACCATGGCCCCAGGCCTGCTGGCCATGCTGCAGGTGCAGGGCCTTCAGCGCCTTCTCCACCGCCTGGTGGCAGGCGAAGCAGGCCCATTCATGGTGGCCGGCGGCGGCACTCACCGACGCCAGATCGAGATCGGCGTGCGCCTGATGCAGCCAGTCGGCGGAGCGATTCATCAGCTGCGGTGGCTGGGTTCATTCTGGTGCGCTG
>JBBASO010000107.1:0-3605 GCA_040399265.1 Prochlorococcaceae cyanobacterium | reverse complement strand
CGGTGGTGCACTACGAGTTCATGCAGGACTTCCGCATCCACTTCCGCCACAGCGATGGCCGCACCGAAACGGTGCCTTTCTTCGGGCTCGATACCCCCAGGCTCAAGGATGTGTTCGCTCCCAGCTGCCTGAGCTGCTTCGATTACACCAACGCCGGCGCCGACCTGGTGGTGGGCTACATGGGAGCCAGCTTCGGCCGCCAGTGGCTCACGGTGCGCAATCAGAAAGGTCAGGTGCTGCTCGATCTGGTGGAGAATGAACTCGATCAGGCGCCTGTCACCAGTCAGGGCAACCGCCAGGCGGCGGTGCAGCAGGGCATCGAGGCCTACGACAAGGCGGTGAAGCTGCCACTCTGGCTGGCCAACGTGATCGGGTTCTTCGTGGAGCGCTTCGGCCCAAAGGGACTGGAATACGGCCGCTTCTCGATCGATTCGCACTTCACCCGCAACGCGCTGTGGCTGCGTCGCAACCATCCCGAGAAGGTGGAAGCGCACATCCCCGCCTTCGCCCAGCGAATCATCAGCCGCTACCGGCTGCCAGCCCCATGAGCGCCCCCCAGCGGCGAGCCGGGGTGCTGCTCCATCCCACGTCTCTGCCCGGGGCGGGTGGCTGCGGCAGCTTCGGCCAGCCCGCCCATGACTGGCTGGCCCTGCTTGGCCGTCATGGCATCGGCGTGTGGCAGCTGCTGCCCCTGGCCCCCACCGACGGCACCGGCTCCCCCTACAGCTCACCCAGCGGTTCAGCCCTCAACCCCTGGCTGCTGGATGGCGAGCGGCTGGTGCAGGAGGGTTACCTCGGCGCTGCCGCGGCAGCGGCCCTGCCGGCCGGCGATGGCGGCCGGCTCGAGCCAGCGGTTCAGCAGCGGCGCAGCCAGGCCCTGGGCGAGGCGCTGCGGCTGGCCTGGCCGGCGCAGGCCCCCGACCGCCAGCGGACTTTTCGTCGCTGGTGCCGGCGGGAGGCCTTCTGGCTGCGCGATCACTGCCGCTTCATGGTGCTGCGCCGGCTGCACGACGGCCTGCCCTGGTGGCAGTGGCCCGCCGCCCTGGCCCGCCGCCAGCGCCGTGCCCTGGCCCGCTTCGACCGGCAGCATGCGCCCCTGCTGTTGGAGGAACAGTTGCTGCAGTGGCAGCTGCAGCGCCAGTGGCAGGCCCTGCGGCGCCAGGCTCACGACCTCGGGGTGCAGCTGTTCGGCGATCTGCCCTTCTATGTAGCTCACGACAGCGCCGATGTGTGGAGCCATCCCAGCCTGTTCTCCCTGGCCGGCGACGGCGGCTCCCTGGAGGCCCAGAGCGGTGTGCCGCCCGACTACTTCTCCGCCACCGGCCAGCTGTGGGGCACCCCGGTGTACCGCTGGTCGCGCCACTGGCTGAGCGGCTTCGCCTGGTGGCTCGGCAGACTCAGCCGCCAGCTGCAGCTGTTCGATCTGCTGCGGCTCGACCACTTCCGCGCCCTGCAGGCCTACTGGCGGGTACCGGGAGGCGATTCCACCGCTGAGCACGGCAGCTGGCAGCCCTCTCCCGGGGGGCCGCTGCTCACCCTGCTCTGGCTGCATCAGGCCCTGCGCGGCCGCCTGCGCGGAAGCCGCCTTCCCCTGGTGGCGGAAGATCTGGGGGTGATCACCGCGGCGGTGGAGGCCCTGCGTGACCGCTTCGCCCTCCCGGGCATGAAGATCCTGCAGTTCGCCTTTGACGGCAACGACGGCAACCCCTACCTGCCGGCCAACATCCAGGGCAGCAGCTGGGTGATCTACACCGGTACACACGACAACGCTACGGCGATCGGCTGGTGGCAGGGGCTCGATCAGTCCAGTCGCCAGCGGCTGGAGCAGGAGCTCCAGGCTTCGGTGAACGCGCCGGGCTGGCAGCTGCTGGAGCTTGCCCTGGCCAGCCTGGCTGAGCTGGCGGTGGTGCCGCTGCAGGACCTGCTGGAGCTGGGTGACGAGGCCCGGTTCAATACGCCGGGCACCGTGGGTGGAAACTGGAACTGGAGGCTCGCGTGCCCGGTGGCGAACCTGGATGGAGCGCTGCAGGGTTACGGCGAGCTGGCCAGACGCCACAGCCGCATGCCCTGTCCGGCTGACGCCTGATCGAGGGGTCGCAGTTCGGGGAGCTGTTGCAGCAGCAGCTCCCCAGAAGCTGGGGCCCGGCCCTTGCCCCGATCCTGGGCGCTGGGGGCTCTGCTGGTCGGCAGCGGGGCCACTGTGAGCAGACCGTCGCGGGCAAGGCGCTGCTGCTGCAGATTGAGCGCCTGAATGAGCACCAGGGTGAGTAGGCCATAGAGCAGGGAGCCCTGCCAGGTGGTGAACACATCGACCGCCCCCGGGGTGAAACGGCGCACCCTCAACTGGGCCTGGCTGCTGTGATCCCGCGCCACCGGCAGCACAGCTGCCAGGCTCCCTGGATCGAGCTCGAGGCGCCGTTCGATCAGCGGCAGCATGGTGCGCAGATAGGTGGCTTCCGGCAGGCGATCGCGCCAGCCCCGCTCCAGTGCTTCCAGCACGGCTGTGCTGATCCTGGTCTCCACCGCCAGATCCCGCAGGCTGAGCTTGTGCTCTTCACGGCGCCGCCGCAGCTCCTGACCGGCGGCCAGCAGCGGATCCGCTGCCGTGCCAGATGCTGCCCCAGCGGAGGAGACCCGGCCACGGCGCCAGAGGCGGATGATCCGTTCGCGCAGCGGCGTGAGGGGCGGCGAGCTCAGGATGGGTCGACCAGTTGCTCCCATTCTTGGCGATCCAGGTGGCGCCAGCCCCCCTCTGGCAGGTCGGCCAGGGTCAGTGTTCCGATCGCCACCCGGCACAGATCCAGCACGGGGTGGCCGAGCAGGGCTGCCGTGCGCCGGATCTGGCGGTTGCGGCCTTCGCTCATGCGCAGTTCCAGCAGGGAACGACCGGAGCTGCGGCGCAGCAAAGTAACGCCCACGGGCTGGCTGGGTCCCTCCTCGAGCGGGACTCCGGCGGCCCAGCGTCGCAGGCTGGCGGGGGCTGGCTCACCCGCAACCCACACCTGGTAGGTCTTCGTGTGGCCATAGCGGGGGTGGGTCAGCCTGAGGGTGAGCTTCCCCTGGTTGGTGAGCAGCAGGGCGCCCCGGCTGTCGGCATCGAGGCGACCCACCGGGTGCAGACCCCTGCCGCGCCGCAGATCGGCCGGCAACAGGTCGAGCACGGTGGGTCGGCTGTCGGGATCGTGGCAGCTGCAGAGCACGCCGGCCGGCTTGTTGAGCAGCAGCAGCAGCGGTGCCGACGCGCGCCGCAGGGGACGGCCATCCACCTCGATGTGGTCTTGCTGCGGGTCGGCCCGATCGCCCAGTCCGGCCACCTGACCATTCACTGCCACCCGGCCATTGCGCAGCAGGGTTTCGGCGCTGCGGCGGGATCCGAGCCCGGCGGCGGCGATCAGTTTCTGAAGGCGTTCAGCGGCCATCCACCCATCCTCGCCAGCGGGGGGCATTCGGAAAAAGGTGATAGGTTTACGAAACACAATCATTTCGTAACAGCGCGCGCCATGCCTTCTCTGCCCGTCGCCGCAGCCGATGGCTCCCATCTCGGCGGTGGCGACCTGGTGCGCAGCTACTTGCGGGATATCGGCCGTGTGCCGCTGCTGACGCAC
>JBBASO010000106.1:0-3644 GCA_040399265.1 Prochlorococcaceae cyanobacterium | reverse complement strand
AGTGTCAGCAAGGCTTCTCGGCTAAAAAATCAGGCTCTGACTGAAACGCCCCCTGTTGGATTCGAACCAACGACCGGCTGCTTAGAAGGCAGCTGCTCTATCCGGCTGAGCTAAGGGAGCCCAATCCTGATTCTGGCAGCGGGGGGGTGGCGAGGCTGCGCCTAGGATCAGGGGCTAAAGAACAGATTGCTGAATGGCGGCCACCCGGCTGAGCGACGCCCAGAAGCAGCAGATTGTGGGGCGCTACCAGGACGGAGTGAGCAGCGCCGACCTGGCCGAGGCCTTCGGCTGCAGCCCGAACACGGTGAGTCGGGTTGTCAAGGCGGCCCTCTCGCCCGAGGCTTACGAGGCTCTCAAGCAGCAGCGGTCGCGCGGCATGCGGCCCGTAGGGGTCGATGCCGCAGTCGCCACTAAGCCTGAACCGGTGGAACCCGCCGAATCGGAATCGGCAGACCGGTTTGAACCAACCCAGTCGGCCCAGCCAACCCAGCCAATCCAGCCAACCCAGCTAGCCCCGCCAACCCAGCCAGCTGAACCAACCGAACCAGAGGTCCCTGCAGCGGACGCGGACGGCGACGGCCCCGGCGTGTTGCCGATCGACGATGCCGACGACTTCGCGGCGGACACGTCCGACGACGACGATGACCAGGACGACGACGAGTCTGGCGAGGAGGACGACGCGCCAGCGGTCGGTGCTGGCCACGAACCGGTGCAATGCCGCTGCATCAGCGAGGCGGCACTGCCGGACATTGCCTACCTGCTGGTTGACAAGACCGTGGAGCTGCAGCCCACCCCTCTGAGCGACTGCACCGAGCTGGGTCTGCTGCCGGATGGGGAGAGGGATCGCCAGGCGCTGCTGGTGTACGCCAATCAGCGCCAGGCGAAACGCCACTGCGGTCGCAGCCAGCGGGTGATTCAGCTGCCGGATGTGACCTTGCTGCGCCGCACCGCGCCCTACCTGCTCGCCAAGGGGATCAGCCGGGTGGTGATCGACGGCAGCCTCTATTCCCTGCCCGGCAGCTGATCAGCCGGCCGGGGGGCCAGCAGGGCAGCACTGCAGCCGCCGCTCACCACCCCCACCGCCAGGGCCAGACCGATCAAAAAACCAGCCGGCAACGCTGCGGTGCTGCCGAATCCCAGCCACAGCTTCGGCCGCTGATCGAGGTTCTGGGCACCGAGGCAGAGAATCAGCAGCAGCAGCACCCCGCCGCCGAGGCTGGCCAGCAGCAGTCGCAGTCGCAGCAGCATCGCGTTTCGGTCGGATCGATCAGAGGTGCCGGCCTGGCGAGGCCGTGTCTGCTTCCAGTCTGCTGCCTCAGTTCTGCTCGTGCAGCAGGGCGTAGAGGGCCCGGCGGCTGTGGCCGCTCCGCCGCGCCAGCTCGCGGGCGGCATCCTTGCTGCTCAGGCCCGTGGCCAGCAACTGGTGCAGCTGGCCGCGCAGCTGGTCGTCGTCCCACACCGGCGGCGGCGCTGGTGCTGCGCCGCCCAGCACCAGCGTGCATTCGCCCTGGGGGGGCTGGCTGCGGAACTGGTCGAGGGCGGCCTGCACCGTGGGCCCCACCTGCTCCTCGTGGCGCTTGGTGAGCTCCCGCGCCACCCGCAGGGGCCGGTCGCCCAGCACGGCCAGCAGATCCTCGAGCAGCTCCAGCAGGCGGTGCGGCGCTTCGAACAGCACCAGGGTGCGCTCCTCGGCGGCCAGCTGCTCCAGTCGCGCGCGCCGCTGGCTGGCCTTGGCCGGCAGAAACCCCTCAAAGCAGAACCGTCCTGTCGGCAGGCCGCTGCTCACCAGGGCGGTGGTGACGGCGCTGGGCCCGGGCACGCACACCACCGGTCGTCCCGCGGCGCGAGCGGCGGCCACCAGCTCCTCGCCGGGGTCGGAGATGCCGGGCAGGCCGGCATCGCTGATCACTGCCACCGCCTCGCCGGCCGCCAGGGCCGCCAGCAGCTCGGGAATGCGGCTGCTCTGGTTGTGCTGGTGGAAGCTCACCAGCCTGGCGGCCCTGCGGCTGCCCTCGGTTTCGCTCTCCCGTTGCCGCAGCCCCAGCTGGTGCAGCAGCAGGCCGCTGTGGCGGGTGTCCTCGCAGGCGATGCGGTCGACCCCGGCCAGCACCTGTCGGGCCCGGGGCGAGAGATCGCCGAGGTTGCCGATCGGCGTGCCCACCAGATACAGCACTCCGGCGGCGGGCTCAGGGGGGAGGGGCACCGGATCTCCTGCACAATGCTCATCCCAGTCTGTGTTCGATGACCGCCACCCCTTCCGCCGATGCCGGCAGTTGCCTCACCCTGCCTTCCGGGATCACGCTTGAAGCCCTGCTGGTGGAGTTGCGTCGCCTCAGTTGGGGTGCGGCCGACATCCTGCGCGCCTACGGCCGCGGCGAGCAGCCCCCCTACGGTTTCCCGCCGGCCCTGAGCGTCGACGACGGCGGCGAAGGACCGGTGAGCGCCGCCGACCTGGCAGTGAACCAGTGGCTGCTCGATGGGCTGGGCCAGGCCTTCCCCTCCACCGCCTGGACCCTGCTCAGCGAGGAGACGGCGAAAGACCAGCTCACCGCCGGCGAGCCGCTGGCGGCCGAATGGCTGTGGATCCTCGATCCGCTCGATGGCACCAAGGACTTCCTGCAGGGCACGGGCGAGTACGCCGTGCACCTGGCCCTGGCCCATCAGGGCGTGCCGGTGCTGGGTGTGGTGCTGCTGCCGGAGCTGGAGCAGCTGTGGCTGGGCATCACCGAGGAGCTGGCGGGGGCGCCGGGCCAGGCCTGGTGTGAGGACCGCGCCGGTGCCCGCACGCCGGTGTGCTTCAGCGCCCGGCAGGCACTGGGTGAGCTGGTGCTGGTGGCCAGCCGCAACCACCGCGATGACCGCCTCGAGCAGCTGCTGGCGGCGTTGCAGCTGGGCGACACCAAGGCGATCGGCAGCGTGGGGGGAAAGGTGGCCACGATCCTGCGCGGTGAGACAGACCTCTACATCTCCCTCTCGGGCAGGAGTGCCCCGAAGGACTGGGACATGGCCGCCCCCGATGCGGTGCTGCGGGCTGCCGGCGGCTCGTTCACCCATGCCGACGGCCGGGTGCTCACCTACAACACCGGCGATGTGCGTCAGGCCGGCTGCCTGATCGCCAGCCATGGCCCCAGCCACGGCCAGCTGTGCGAGCGGGCCGCCGCGGCGATGGCCGCGATCGACCCGGGCTTTGCGGTGTGATCAGACCGGCGGATCGCCCTGGGGCACGCCGCGCAGGGTGAGGTTGATGCGTCCGCGGTTGTCGATCTCGCGGACGCGTACGGTCACCTGATCGCCCACGTTCACCACATCTTCCACCTTCTCGACGCGGGCCTCGCTCAGCTGGGAGATGTGGATCATCCCCTCCTTGCCGGGCAGGATCTCCACGAAGGCACCGATCGGGATCACGCGGGTGACCGCTCCGGTGAACACCTCTCCTTCCGACACCCGGCGGGTGAGGCCTTCGATCAGGCTGCGGGCCTGCTCGGCGGCGGCGCCGTCGTGGCTGGCGATGGTGACCATGCCGCCATCTTCAATGTCGATTTTGGTGTTGGTGCGCTCGGTGATGCCCTTGATCGTGCGGCCGCCGGGACCGATCACGGTGCCGATCAGTTCCGGATCGATGCGGAAGCTGAGCAGCCGCGGGG
>JBBASO010000105.1:0-3648 GCA_040399265.1 Prochlorococcaceae cyanobacterium | reverse complement strand
TTTGGGCTGCCAGGTTTGGGCTGCGTATAACTGGATCGGGCTGATCGATTGGCAGCCGCCCAGATGGATTCGACCAGCAAGCAGCCCTCTGGTGGTAAGCAGATTGAGTGGGGCTAAGGCGGACAGATGATCGTTACGATCAGGTATAGGCATTCTGGCGCGTTGGCGGATCACCGGTCTGTTCATGCTGAACGCACCAAAAACACTTCGTTTGTTCTGCCACAGGCGGACGGACACAACAATTGCGACACCGGGGTACGCCGCACGACACACTCCGTCACAGGACAGCGCAGCGGGCTGAAGATCGCTCCGGCATGGACTCAGACGGTGCCGGTTCCAACCCAGTGGCGGTGCCTTGGTCGCGGACGTGACTTCAGGTTGGATCAGCCAGCCGGCAATGACGTCCCACCAGCGCCGCCCCCAGCTCCAGGCGGTGCTGGTTGGCGTAAGCCTCGCGCTCCAGCTGCAGTTCGAGCGGTCCGGCGCTGCGGTACACCGGCTCGTTGAACACCGCCGCCAGCTGGGGCGCCACCTGAGCCGGAAGACCCAGGGGCCGAGGCATGGCGCGCAGATGGCCACCGCTGCAGCTCTGGGCCACATGAAAGGCCTCGTGGTTGAGCACTTTGGCGAACTCGGCGCTGCCGCTCTCGATCGCGGCGGGCTTGATCCGCAGCGCCCGCATGCGGGGATCCCACTCACCGGCCGCACCGGCACGCCGGGGCTGCTCAAGCTGGATCCGCACCCCCGCCCGGCCGAGCACCGTGAGCAAGGCAACGATGGCGCGGCGCTCCCGGCTGAAACGGGGAGGATTGGCCATCAGGGCGCGCACCTCGGTCAGGCTGAGCGGTGGATCACCACTCCGCCTCCTGTAGTGGTAGCGGATCCGGCCATCCGGCAGAGACTCGACCCGGGGAGTCCAGGCGGCATCGGCCACCGCCAGGCCCTCCATCAGGCTCCGGTGATCGATCCCCTCCAGCCCGGCAGCCCGGAGCGGCATCACGGAGGCCAGCGGCAGGGCCAGGACATCGGGCAGCGTCTCGGGGAGCTCGACCTGGGCCAGGGCCAGACGCGCTTCCGGCAGGGCGGCCGCCAGGCCGGAGCCAGCGAGAAGCGTCAACAACACAAAAAGGAGCCACCCGCCCGATCCGCCGGGGCGTTGCTGCCGTGCCGGCCTGCCGTGGAGGAAGAAATGATGCGCCACGATTCCATTGTGGCGGCGGTCGAGCACTGCTGAACGCGCAGCTGCGACAGCCGGTTGCGAGGATCCTGTGGCCTGCGTTGCGCCTCCATGCCCCTCGCTCCCCTGGTGCGTCATCTGCAGCAGGTGCCACTCACCCGCGACGTGCTGGAACGGAGCCGGCGAGTCGAGCGACTGCGGTTGAGCGGTGCCGGCCGGGCGGCTCGCGCCCTGATCACCAGCGCCCTGGCGAGCCAGGGCAAAGCGGCGCCTCCCCTGCTGGTGATCGTGCCGACCCTGGAGGAGGCGGGGCGCTGGGCAGCGTTGCTGGAGCTGATGGGCTGGCGCAGCTGCCAGCTCTATCCCACCAGCGAGGGCAGCCCCTACGAGCCCTTCGATCCCACCAGCGAAATCACCTGGGGCCAGCTGCAGGTGCTCAGCGAGCTGCTGGATCGTGCCAGCGAGAGCGTCGGCATCGACGGGAGCGTCGACGGCTGCCATGGCAACGGCAGCAGCGAAGCCAGCGACCGGCAAGGGCTAGCGATCGTGGCCACCGAGCGGGCCCTGCAGCCCCACCTGCCGCCGCCAGCCGTACTGAAGGAGCAGTGCCTGAGCCTGCGCAAGGGCGATCAGCTGACGCTGGAGCAGCTGGGCGAGACGCTGACGCACCTAGGCTACGAACGGGTTCCCACGATCGAGCAGGAGGGCAGCTGGAGTCGCCGCGGCGACATCGTCGACGTGTTCCCGGTGAGCAGCGAGCTGCCGGTGCGGCTGGAGTTCTTCGGGGAGGAACTGGAGAAGCTGCGGGAGTTCGATCCCGCCAGCCAGCGCTCGCTCGATCCGATCGAGGTGGTGCGGCTTACCCCCAGCGGCTACGGGCCCCTGATCGCCAATGCCCTGCGGGAGGGCATGCCCGCTGGACTGGAGCAGCTGCTGAGCCCCGAAGCCCTGGAGCAGCTGCTGGAGGGCGGCACGCCGGAGGGACTGCGGCGGCTGATGGGCCATGCCTGGAGCCGGCCCGCTTCCCTGCTCGACTACCTGCCCGCCAGCACGGTGGTGGCCATCGATGAGCGGCGCGCCTGTCTTGCTCACGGCCAGCAATGGTTCGATCACGTGGTGGAGCACCACGCAGAAACCGAAGCCGCGTTGGGGCTGGAGCCGGGCACTTGCTTACCGGCAGTGCAGCATCGCCCACCAGCTGAAACGCTGGCCGAAGCCAGCGAGGGCTTCACCGGCTTCGATCTGGCCGAGCTGCACGAAAGCGATCACCACCCCAACAGCTTCGACCTGGCCAGTCGCCCCGTGCCGGCCTACCCGAACGCCTTCGGCAAGCTGGCCGCACTGATCAAGGGCTTCCAGAGCGACAAGGCGGCGGTATGGCTGCTCTCAGCCCAGCCGAGCCGGGCGGTGGCGCTGCTGGAAGAGCACGACTGCGTCAGCCGCTTCGTGCCCAACCCCGGCGACAGGCCGGCGATCGAGCGACTGCAGCAGCAGAACACCCCGGTGGCGCTCAAGAGCAGGGGCACCGCCGAGCTGGAAGGCCTGCATCTGCCAGCCTGGAAGCTGGTGCTGATTACCGACCGGGAGTTCTTCGGTCAGCACGCCCTTGCCGCCACCGGTTATGTGCGCCGGCGCCGCAAGGCCACCAGCCGCACGGTGGATCCGGGCAAGATGCGGCCCGGCGATTTCGTGGTACACCGCAATCACGGCATCGGCAGGTTTCTCAAGCTCGAGAAGCTGGCGATCGGCGGCGAATCCCGGGATTACCTGGTGGTGCAGTACGCCGATGGACTGCTGCGGGTGGCGGCCGACCAGCTGGGCAGCCTGGGCCGGTACCGCGCCACCGGTGACACCCCGCCCGAACTCAACCGCATGGGCGGCACCGCCTGGACCCGGGCCAAGGAGCGGGCGAAGAAGGCGATCCGCAAGGTGGCGGTGGATCTGGTGAAGCTCTACGCCGAGCGCCACCAGGTCCCGGGCTTCGCCTTCCCGCCCGATGGTCCCTGGCAGAACGAACTCGAAGACTCCTTCCCTTACGAGCCGACGCCCGACCAGGTGAAGGCGATCGCCGATGTGAAGCGCGACATGGAGCAGCCCTCGCCGATGGACCGGCTGGTGTGCGGCGATGTGGGCTTCGGCAAGACCGAAGTGGCGATCCGGGCGATCTTCAAGGCCGTGACCGCCGGCAAGCAGGTGGCGATGCTCGCCCCCACCACGGTGCTGGCCCAGCAGCACTGGCGCTCGCTCTCCGAGCGCTTCGCCCCCTATCCGGTGAAGGTGAATCTGCTCAACCGCTTCCGCACCGCCAGCGAACGCAAAACAATCCTGGAGGGGCTGAACGCAGGCACGGTGGATGTGGTGGTGGGCACCCACCAGCTGCTCTCCAAGGGCACCGCCTTCAAGCAGCTGGGCCTGCTGGTGGTGGATGAGGAGCAGCGCTTCGGCGTGAACCAGAAGGAAAAGATCAAGGC
>JBBASO010000104.1:0-3929 GCA_040399265.1 Prochlorococcaceae cyanobacterium | reverse complement strand
TCGGGGAGACGGGGCTGGCGGGACTCGAACCCACGACCTACGGTTTAGGAAACCGTCGCTCTATCCGGCTGAGCTACAGCCCCCTGGACCCCAGGAATGGCCCGACCATCATTATCGGATACGCCGAGACGAGCCCTCAAGGCGGCAGCTGCCGGTGCTCGGGATCCAGGGCGGGCGTTGATGAACTGGGATGATGAACGAGAAAGCAGGCGAGGTGATCGCGATCGGTGGTATGCAGGCCATGCTTCGGCGTGGGCGGCGTGCCGGCCGGTTGAGGAAAGTCCGGGCTCCCCAATGGCCAGGCCTGCTGGGTAACGCCCAGTGCGGGTGACCGTGAGGACAGTGCCACAGAAACACACCGCCGATGGCCGGGCCGGGGCAACCCACCCGTGCACAGGCAAGGGTGCAAAGGTGCGGTAAGAGCGCACCAGCAGCATCGAGAGGTGCTGGCTCGGTAAACCCCGGCCGGGAGCAAGGCCCAGGGACAACGGTTGGCCATGACACCCGTCCCGCTTCCAGTGCGCCGCTCGAGGCCGTCGGCAACGGCGGTCCCAGACAGATGATCACCCCCCACCGGCATGCCGGCGGGAGAACAGAACCCGGCTTACGTCCTGCTTTCACCCCATTGCGATGTGCGCCTGCCCCGTGCCAGTCCTGCCGCCGCCGCGCCGCCAGGAGCTGGTGGCCTTCCTGGCAGCGCTCGGCCTGGATCCAGAGGCCGCCGCCCTGGCCGAAGCTGATGGGCGGCCCGGGCTGGGGGTGGTGGAGGAGGCCCTCACCCACACCTCCGCCCGTCGGCCCTGGAACCACGAACGCCTGGAGTTTCTCGGCGATGCGGTGCTCCGCCTTGCCGCCGCCGAATTTCTGGAGGAGTGGCATTCCGGCTTGAGCGTGGGCCAACGCTCGGCCCTGCGGGCCCAGCTGGTGAGCGACCGCTGGCTGGCGGAACTTGGGGAGCGCTGCAACCTGGAGCAGGTATGGCGGATCGGCCCGGTCGCCGCCGGCGACCGGGCCGGCCAGGCCACCCTGCGCGCGGAACTGTGCGAAGCACTGGTGGGTGCGGTCTATGAGCTGTGGGGCGGCCCACAGGGGGGCCTGCTCGCCGCCCTGCGCTGGCTCACGCCCCACTGGCAGCGGAGCAGCGACGACCAGCTGGCCCATCCGGAGCGCCACAACTGGAAGTCGGCCCTGCAGGAATGGAGTCAGCCCCGGGGGCTGGGCCTGCCGCAGTACCACTGCCGTGAAGCGAGCAGCGTGCACGGTGACCCCCGCCGCTTCCACTGCACGGCGAGCCTGCAGCTGCCCCACCAGGCAGCAGCCACCAGCTGCGAAGGCTGGGGTGCGTCGCGGCGGGCAGCGGAACAGGAAGCGGCCCGCCAGCTGCTCGAGCGCGTCAGGCCTGTTGCAGGAGATTGATCGGCATGGTGACGAGCTTGTCCCAGTTGCCGCCCTCAAACAGCACCGCCGCCCGGTCGCCGCTGATGCGCTGCACGAAACCGCTGTAGCCGTTGTAGATCGAGCGGGGATCGCGTACCACCACGGTGGAGCCCGGCAGGATCGGCAGGTCGGCCATGGAAGGGGAGATGGGGAACGGGGCTGGTGCAGGCACCGCGCCATGATCAGGTTAGAGGCCGGAACGGACGTGGCGGACGGGGAGCAGGCACAGGCGCTGGATCTGCTGGTGGTGGGCCGGGTGGTGGCACCCCAGGGGCTGCGCGGTGAGCTGCGGGTGCTGCCCCAGAGCGATTTTCCGGAGCGGTTCACCCGGGCCGGGCAACGCTGGCTGCGGCGCGCCGGCCAGCAGGCTCGGCAGGTCCGGCTGCTCGCCGGCCGCGGCCTGCCGGGCAAGGAGCTGTTCGTGGTGCGCTTCGAGGGGGTCGACAGCCGCGAAGCTGCCGAGGCGCTGGTGGGGCAGGAGCTGCTGGTGCGCAGCGACGACCGCCCCCGCCTCAGCCAGGGGGAATTCCACGTGATGGATCTGGTGGGTCTGGAGGTGCGCCTGCTGGCCGAACAGCCAACGCGGATCGGCCGCGTGATCGACCTGCATCACGCTGGCAATGACCTGCTGGAGGTGGAGCTGGACCCCGGGGAGGGCGACGAGGGCCGGCGGGTGCTGGTGCCATTTGTGACGGCGATCGTGCCAAGGGTGGAGCCGGCGGAGGGCTGGCTCGGCATCACCCCGCCACCTGGACTGCTGGACCTCTGACCCCAGCCCGGGCCTGAACAGCGCGGAAGTGCGAGATTGGCCGGAGATTTCTGGCCGTTGAGGCCGGTTCTCCAGCTCCAGCACCATCAGCATTTGCCATGAGCACCGGTCTCAGTGCCACGACCCGTTCCCATGGCCGAACCACCGCCCTGGTGCCTGTGATCCTCTGCGGCGGCACGGGCACGCGGCTGTGGCCGCTGTCGCGGGCCACCTACCCGAAGCAGTACTGGCCCCTGGCGGCCGGCAGCGACGACACCCTGCTGCAGCAGACCCAGCGACGGCTGCAGGGTCTGCCTGGCCTGGCGGCGCCGCTGCTGATCTGCAATGAGGACCACCGCTTCATCGTCGCCGAGCAGATGCGCCAGATCGGTGTGGAACCAGCTGCCATCCTGCTGGAGCCGATCGGCCGCAACACCGCTCCCGCCGTGGCGGTGGCGGCGCTGCAGGCCACGGCCCAGGGCGAGGATCCCCTGCTGCTGGTGCTGGCCGCCGACCATGTGATCCGCGACGCGGAACGGTTCAGGGCCACGGTGGCCGCCGGCCTGGAGGGCGCAGCCGGCGGTGCCCTGGTGACCTTCGGCATCGTGCCGACAGCGCCGGAAACCGGTTACGGCTACATCGAGGCGGCCGGCAGCCTGACCAGCGGCGAGGGCTGCGGGCCCGTGCCGATCGCCCGTTTCGTGGAGAAACCCGACCGAGCCACTGCCGAAGGATTTCTGGCCACCGGCCGCTTCACCTGGAACAGCGGCATGTTCCTGTTCCGGGCCAGCGCCATCCTGGCGGAGCTGGAGCGCCTGGCACCGGAGGTGGTGAGCGCCTGCCGGGCCGCCCTGGAGCACGACAGCCCCGATCTCGATTTCCTGCGCCTGGAGCGGGAGGCCTTCGCGGGTTGTCCGAACGTGGCGATCGACGTGGCCGTGATGGAAAAGACCGACCGGGGCGCCGTGTTGCCGCTGGAGGCGGGCTGGAGCGACGTGGGCAGCTGGAGCGCCCTGTGGGACACCTCCGACCACGACGCGCAGGGCAACGTGCTGCGCGGCCGGGTGATCAGCCAGGACAGCCGCAACTGCTACCTGCGCAGCGAGCACCGGCTGGTGGTGGGCCTGGGGGTGGAAGACCTGGTGGTGGTGGAAACCGACGATGTGGTGCTGGTGGCCCACCGCGACCGCGCCCAGGAGGTGAAGACGGTGGTGGGGATGCTGGAACGGCAGGGAGCGCGCGAAAGCAAGGCCCACCGCAAGATCTACCGTCCCTGGGGCAGCTACGACGGCGTGGTGGAGGGGGAGCGCTGGCAGGTGAAGAAGATCGTCGTCAACCCCGGCGCCAGCCTGTCGCTGCAGATGCACCACCACCGGGCCGAGCACTGGGTGGTGGTGCAGGGCACGGCCCTGGTGGAGAAGGATGGCCAGCAGGAGCTGGTGGGCGAGAACCAGAGCACCTACATCCCCCTGGGCGCCCACCACCGGCTCAGCAATCCGGGCAAGATCCCAGTGGAGATGATCGAGGTGCAGAGCGGCTCCTACCTCGGCGAAGACGACATCGTGCGCTTCGAGGACCGTTATGGCCGATCCGACCAGCAGGCGAAGCAACCTCAGTCCCTGGCTTCGCCGCCATGAACCCGCCACGCGACGGGTGCTGGGATTGACCCGCAGCGCCTTTCACCAGGCTGCGCGAATGGGCCCGCTGCAGGAGGTCTGCAGCACCAACCCGGACCGCGACTGAG
>JBBASO010000103.1:1954-4115 GCA_040399265.1 Prochlorococcaceae cyanobacterium | reverse complement strand
CTGGTGTCGTCGGAGGGTTCACTGCCGGGCTCGTAGGCACCGCGGCTGGCCGCACCATTGGCCCGCGCCCGGGCCAGCAAGGCCGCCTGACCGGCCGCCGTATCGCTGCCGCCCCAGCGTTGCAGACAGGAGTGCTGCAGAGCCCGGCCATAGGAGAAACCGAGATGCCAGGGGGCGTAGCCCTGGGCTGCCACCTGGTTGATGGCATTGAGGCAGAGGCTGCCATCCTCCTCGCTGAGGCCGCCGCTGAGAAACAGGATCGCCGGCACCGCCGCCGGCACGGTGCGACTGAGGGTGCGCACCGTGAATTCACCCACCTCCTCAGCTCCGGCCTGCTCGGGACAAGCGGCACCGGGGCAGGTCATCGACGGCTTGAGCAGGCTGCCCTCCAGAAACACTCCGTTCATCGCCAGCGCTTCATAGGTGGTGCGCAGCACCCACTCCTGCACGGAGGCGGTGGTGGCGATGTCGTGGTCGCCATCCATCAGGATCTCCGGCTCCACGATCGGCACCAACCCCTGCTCCTGCACGGTGCGGGCGTAGCGGGCCAGCCCCCAGGCGTTCTCGCGCACCGCCAGTTCGCTGGGGCAGCCCGTGGCACTGATCTTCAGCACGGCCCGCCACTTGGCGAAACGGGCACCGCGGGCGTAGTAGCGGGCGGCGCGCTCAGCCAGACCCTTCAGGCCGGTGCACCAGCTCTCACCGGCGAGGCCACCCGCCAGCGGCTCCACCCCCTGATCCACCTTGATGCCGGGAATGATGTCCTGCTGCTGGAACAACTCCACGATCGGGACGCCGCCCGTCTCGGCGGTGCTCGCCTGAAACAGTGTTTCCTCGTAGAGGATCACGCCGGAGATATGGGCGTTCAGCCCTTCTGTGGTGGCCAGCAGGGTGCGGTAGGCGCGACGGTGCTCCTCGGTGTTCTCCAGGCCGATCGCCTCGAAGCGCTTGCCAATCGTGCCTGTGGATTCATCGGCCGCCAGCAGGCCCTTGCCCGCCGCGGCCAGGGCGGCAGCCGTGGCGGCCAGTTCATCGCGAAACGCATCCAGCGCCATGGCGGCAGCCCAGGTATCCCTCCCTGGCTAGGAGCGGCGGCACCAACCGTCAACGGTGCCAGGTGAGCTGCAGCACAACCGCCGCATCAGGCCCGAAACACCGAAGAGGGTGTGCAGCCGTAGTGGCGACGAAACTCACGGCTGAAGGACACCGCGCTCACAAAACCGACGGAGCGCCCGATCGCGGCCACACTGTCGCCGGGCTGGGGGTGTTTGAGCCGCTGCATGGCCCGATACAGCCGCCGCTGCCGCAGCCACTGCATCGGTGTGCAGCCGCAGGCGCTGCGGAAGGTGTACTGCAGGGTGCGCCGCGACCAGTGCACCTGGGCCTCCAGATCCGTGAGCCCGATCGGCTGTTCGAGATGGGCATCGATCCACTCCAGCAGGGGCTCAAGCCTGCGGCGGGCCGCCAGCGACGCCACCGGCTCACTCACCCGGGGGCTGTCCTGCTGGAGCTCCGGCAACAGCAGCAGCACCAGCGCCCGCAGCAGCACATCATCGAGCCGCAGGGCGAGCGCATCAGCGCCGCTGGCACAGGTGAGCTGATCGATGCTGAACAGCACCGCGTAGATGCCGTTGATCAAGCGGGCGCAGGCCGGGTCGCTGAGGAGCAGCCGCTGCGGCTGCTGAAAGACCACGAGGCGATGGGGAGGGAGCCCCTCAGGGCCGGCCATGGTGATGGCGGTGGCCAGCAGGATGGCGGGATTGACGTTCAGCGACACCCCGGAGGTGATGTCGTTCTCCAGGTGCAGGGGTGCTGGTGGCAGATACAGCACCGATTCCCCTAGGGGATTTTCAAAGACGGTCTGCTCGATCCGCCAGTGACCATTACCGCGATAGGGCAGTAGCAGCTGGGCCGATGGGTGCTGATCGGTACTGAGCGTGATCGCGGAACCCTGGGTGGCGACCATCAGCACCTGGCCCAGATTCAGGATCGCAGCGTCATTGCGGAAGGCCGGCCTGCTCTGCAACGGCTCGCAGATTCGCACCGGAGTGGTCGCGCACACGGTGCGGGCCCAGGCCTGGGGATCGTCGGTCGACTGCCGCAGCAGCGGATGCCCAAGCAGGGGAATCGACAGCAAGGCGGGGTTGAGAAGCGCGGCCAT
>JBBASO010000103.1:0-1854 GCA_040399265.1 Prochlorococcaceae cyanobacterium | reverse complement strand
GTGTCCTACACGCCAGGGGCCGGTTTCAGTCTGCGCAGCGGCGACAGCCTGCTGCGGATCTGGGCCGAGGCCAAACTGCTGGGCTTCTCCAGCAACCGCTACGTGTTCAACCCGGGGCAGCCGCTTGTGGTCGGCCCCAAAGACCCCGATCCCTCCTACGACCTCACGGCCCAGCAGAGCACCGTGGGAGCGGCGTTCCAGGGACCGCGCTGGGGCAGCTGGACCCCCGGCGCCTACGCCCTGTTCACCCTGCAGGACAACATCCTCGCCGAGGGGTATGGATTCACGCCGGTGGTGTTCTACGGCGACCTGAGCAGCAGCGGCTGGCGGATCGCTGCCGGCCAGCAGTTCGACCTGTTCGCCCCCCGCGATCCCGACAACCTGCCCAGCGGCAAGCTGGCCACCACCGGCAACCCGGGGGCTTACCGCCCCCAGCTGCGGCTGGAACGGCGGGACACCCTGGGCGCCAGCAGCGAATCGCTGCTGCAGCTGGGGCTCTCCTCGCCGATCACCACCGCCCTGCCCAGCAGCTTCGATTTCGACCGGCTGCCGGAGCAGAAGCTGGTGGAGGACAACGGCTGGCCGAATGTGGAGGGCCGGTTGAGCATCGGCTTCGGCGCTCCGGCCGAGCGGGCCGGCGGGCGGCAGCTGCGCCCGCTGGAACTGGGCGTGTCTGGGGTGGTGGGCCAGCTGCGGGTGTTCGACAAGATCCGGCTCACCGATCCGATCACCCTCAAGGCCGACCGCTCGGTGGTGAACGTATGGGGCGGCGCCCTCGACGGCCGGCTGGCCCTCGGCCGCCACCTCAGCCTGAGCGGGGAGCTGTACAGCGGCCAGGCCCTCGGCGAGTACATGGCCGGCATCCTGCAGACCTTCAACCGGCGCAGCAACCAGGCAGTGCCCACCTCCGGCGGCTGGGCCCAGCTCGGCGCCGCCATCAACGACCAGCTGCGCGTCAATGCCGGCTACGGCATCGACACCGCCGACGACACGGGCCGCTTCGGCCTGACCCTGAACAGCACCGCCTTCGCCAACCTGATCTGGGATGTGAACCCCTGGCTGCAGCTGGGCCTGGAGGCCAATTACAAGCTCACCAACTACGACCGCTTCGGCGACAAGGACGCCTGGGTGGTGATCTCCCAGCTGCTGCTGAAGCTCTGAGCCACGCGCGTGCATGTGTACACCAGCAACCCTGCCTAGGGTGCCGTCAGTTTCCTCCAAGCCGCCCATGCCCACCGCCAGCTTCGCCAACGGCGACCGCATGCCCCTGCTGGGCCTGGGCACCTGGAAGGCGGCGCCGGGGGAGGTGGGGGCAGCGGTGCGGGAGGCGATCCGGCTGGGCTACCGCCACATCGACTGCGCCAGCGTGTACGCCAACGAGCCAGAGGTGGGCGAGGCGATCCGCGCTGCCATCGCCGCCGCTGAGGTGCGCCGCGAGGAGCTGTGGATCACCTCCAAGCTCTGGTGCAATGCCCACGGCCGCGGGAACGTGGAACCCGCCCTGCGCCGCACCCTGGCCGATCTGCAGCTGGAGTGGCTGGATCTCTACCTGGTGCACTGGCCGGTGCCGATCAGGCCCGGCGTGGCTTTCCCCACCAGTGCTGCCGACCTGCTGCCCCCGGAGAGCATGCCGCTGGCCGACACCTGGGCCGGGATGGAGGCCGTGCAGGAGCTGGGCCTCACGCGCCACATCGGCGTGAGCAACGTCTCCAGCACCAAGCTGAATCATCTCCTGGCCCACTGCCGGCACAGACCGGAGGTGAACCAGGTGGAGCGCCACCCCCTGCAGCAGCAGCCGCAGCTGCTGGCCGACTGCGCGGCCGCAGGCGTGCACATCACCGCCTATTCGCCGCT
>JBBASO010000102.1:0-4150 GCA_040399265.1 Prochlorococcaceae cyanobacterium | reverse complement strand
CCGATCACGGTGCCGATCAGTTCCGGATCGATGCGGAAGCTGAGCAGCCGCGGGGCATGGGGGCTCATCACCTCCCGGGGCTTGTCGATCGCCTCGAGCATCTTCTCGAGGATGTGCAGGCGGGCGGGGCGCGCCTGCTGGATGGCGTCGGCCACGGTTTTCACCGCCAGACCGGTGATCTTCATGTCCATCTGCAGGGCGGTGATGCCCTTCTCGGTGCCGGCCACCTTGAAGTCCATGTCGCCGAGGAAGTCTTCGATGCCCTGGATGTCGGTGAGGATGCGCACCTCCTCACCTTCCTTGATCAGGCCCATGGCGGCGCCGCTCACCGGTGCCTTCAGGGGCACGCCGGCATCCATCAGCGCCAGGGTGCTGCCGCACACCGAGCCCATCGAGGTGGAACCGTTGGAGCTCAGGCACTCCGAAACCACGCGCAGCACGTAGGGGAAGGAGTCCTTGGCGGGCAGCACCGGCACCAGGGCCCGTTCCGCCAGGGCGCCGTGGCCGATCTCGCGGCGGCCGGGGCTGCGCATCGGCTTGGTCTCGCCGGTGGAGTAAGGCGGGAAGTTGTAGTGGTGCAGGTAGGTCTTTTCGGTGGAAGGGTTGAGGTCGTCGAGCTCCTGGGCATCGCTGGGGGTGCCCAGGGTGGCGCAGGAGAGCACCTGGGTGAGGCCGCGCTGGAACAGGGCGGAGCCATGCACGCGCTTGGGCAGCACGCCGGCGGCGGCGCTGATCGGGCGCACCTCATCGAGGTTGCGGCCATCGATGCGCTTGCCGTCTTTCACGATCTGGGCGCGCATCAGCGTTTTGGTGAGCGCCTTGTAGCTGTTGCCGAGCGCCTTGCCACTGCTGCTCACCGCCACTTTCACGGCATCGTCGTCCTTGAGGGCGGCGATGGTCTGGGCTACCTCGGCCTTGATCGCGTCGAGTTTCTCGTCGCGCTCACCCTTGCTGAGGCTGAACTGCTGCAGCACCTCGCCGATGCCCTTGGCGCACTGCTTCTCCAGGAAGGCGGGCAGGGTGTTGTCCTCAGCGAGCGGCTCGGGGATCACCTGCTCGATGCCGAGCTCCTTGAGCAGGTTCTGCTGGGCCTTGATCAGTTCGCAGACGGCTTCATAGCCGAAGTCGATCGCTTCGATCACATCCTGTTCGGGCAGCTGGTTGGCGCCCGCTTCCACCATGATCACGCCGGCGGGGGTGCCGGCCACCACCAGATCGAGCTCGGAGCGGTCGATCTCCCGGTAGCTGGGGTTGAGGATGAAGTCGTCGCCGAGCAGGCCGACGCGCACGGCGGCCATCGGGCCGTGGAAGGGGATCTTCGCCAGCAGGGTGGCGAGCGACGCGCCGGTCACGGCGAGCACATCGGGCGGCACCCGCTCATCGAGCGACAGGCAGGTGGCGACGATCTGCAGGTCGTCGCGCATCCAGCCCGGAAACAGAGGACGCATCGGCCGGTCGATCAGCCGGGCGATCAGGGTGGCGCGCTCAGGCGGGCGGGTTTCGCGGCGGATGAAGCTGCCTGGGATGCGACCGGCGGCGTAGAGCCGCTCCTCGTAGTCGCAGATCAGCGGCAGAAAGTCGATGCCGTCGCGGCCGCCGGAGCGGGTGGCCGTGACGAGCACGGCGGTGTCGCCGCATTCGACCATCACCGAGCCCCCGGCCTGGGGGGCGAAGCGTCCGGTGGTCAGCCGGATCTCCCGACCATCGAAGGAGATCGACTGAGTTTGTCCTTGCACTGGGGCTTATTTTTCTTTGTCAACCCCCAGTCTCGCATTCGGGCGGGCGAGTGTCTTGGCTGCGGCAGAGCAGTGCCAAAAAAAAGAGCGCCCGCAGGCGCTCCGGCAGCTCAGGTTGGTCGTCAGAGACTCACCAGCTCGACTTGACCACTCCGGGCAGTTCACCCTTGTGGGCGCGCTCGCGCAGCTGGTTGCGGCACAGGCCGAAGTCGCGGTACACGCCGCGGGGCTTGCCGGTGGCCCAGCAGCGGTTGCGCAGGCGGGAGGGGGCGCTGTTGCGGGGCAGGCTCTGAATCTTGCGGTGGATCTCCAGCCGCTCCATCGGATCGGCAGCGGCCTCGAAGGCTGCCTTGAGGGCAGCGCGCTTGCCGGCGAAGCGATCCACCATTTTCTTGCGCTTCACGTCGCGCGCAATCATCGACTTCTTCGCCATGCGGGCTGGAGAGCGATCGAACAGAATGATCGATCGTACCCCCTGACCAGGCAGCCCGCTCAGCGGCCCAGCAACTGCTGCACCGCCGGCAGCTGGGAGGTGTCCTTCACGATCAGCACCACGCTCAGCCCCACCAGGAAAACAAAGCCCGACTGCATGAAGGCGAGCTGGAAGCGCTCCGGCAGGGGCCGGCCGCGCAGACCCTCGATCAGCAGCAGCACGAACTGGCCGCCGTCGAGCAGGGGCAGGGGCAGGGCGTTGAGCACCGCCAGGTTGATCGAGATCAGAGCGGTGAAGAGAAACAGACTGCCGCCGCCTTGCCGAGCCAGGTTGGCACCCATCTCCACGATCTTCACCGGCCCGCTCACCTGGCCGGCGTTTTCCCCGAAGTGGGTGATCAGGGTGAGGAAGCCGCCGGCGGTGCGGCTGAGCAGGGCGGCGAAATCGCTGCTGGCCTGGCGGATCGGCTCGAGCGGGCCGCGGGCGGGGCGGAAGGCTTCGTTGCCGAAGGGCTGCAGCTGGGCACCGATGCGGCCGATGCCGCTGGCGTTGGCGGGGGTGAGCTGCAGCTCCAGCCGGCTGGAGCCCCGTTCGGCCACCAACGGCAGGCGTCGCTCGGGGGAGTTTTTCACCGTGTCGACCAGGGCAGCCACCGCCTGCTGCCCGCCGGCGATCGGCTGGCCCGCCAGGCTCACGATCCGATCCCCCGGCTGGAGGCCGGCGAGAGCGGCGGGCTGCCCCGCCTGCACGCCGCTCACCAGCACGCCGGGGCTGGCGCTGAAGCCGGCAGGGATGCCCACCACCACCCCCTGAGCCACCAGCACCAGCCAGGCCAGCAGCAGGTTGGCGATCACGCCGGCGGCGATCACCAGAGCGCGCTGGGGCAGGGGCCGGTTGCTGAGCAGATCCGGGTCATTGCGGGGGATGGCGCTGTCGTCGTCGTCGTCGGGAAAGGCGACGAAGCCGCCGAGGGGGATCGCCCGCAGCGCGAACTGCACGCCGCGGCGCCGCCGTTGCAGCAGCACCGGCCCGAAGCCGATCGAGAAGCTGCTGACGCGGATGCCCTGGGCGGTGGCGGCCAGGAAGTGGCCCGCTTCATGCACCACGATCAGGCTCGCCAGGATCAGCAGTGCCGTGAGAACGCCCATGGGCAGGCCAATGCGATGCGAATCAACCCATTGTGGTGGCTGGGCCGGTGCTCAGATGTGCAGTTCGGCTGGATCCTGCTCAGCGTTTGACTCTGCCTCGGGGGGATAGAACCCCGATGTTGTAAGGCCTGCCCGTTTGCTGGCGGTGGTGAGGGGTTCGATCGGCCCCCGCTCCCAGCAGCCGCACCAGAAGTTCTCCGGCACCAGGCGCCAGTCGTTGGTCGGGTAGGGCTGGGGTGGCAGATAGCGGCAGGAGAGCGCTTGATCCCGCTCGAACACCGTGGAGCGACGCGCGAAACGGCAGTTGGAGCAGTTCTGCTCCCGCAGGGCGATCTGGCCAACGCTCATCGGGGCGATCGCTCCGCTCAGAGCCCGAGGTTATGCAGCGCCGTTGGCGGCGTCAACAGTGCCGCATCGCCTCAACTCAGGGGCCGATCTCAGGGGCCGATCCGGTCGCTGCCGAAGTAGGGCACCAGGGCGGCGGGCAGGCGCACGGAGCCATCGGCCTGCTGGCCGTTCTCCAGCAGGGCGGCCATGGTGCGGCCCACGGCCAGGCCGGAGCCGTTGAGGGTGTGCACCAGCTGGGTGCCCTTGCCCTCCCGGAAGCGGATCGCGGCGCGCCGGGCCTGGAAATCGCCACACACCGAGCAGCTGGAGATCTCGCGGTAGGCGCCGGCTCCGGCCAGCCACACCTCCAGGTCGTAGGTGCGGGCAGCGGAGAAGCCGAGATCCCCGGCACAGAGATCAATGCGGCGGTAGGGCAGCTCCAGGGTTTCGAGAATCGCCTCGGCGTGGCGGGTGATCTGCTCGTGGGCTTCGGCCGACTGCTCGGG
>JBBASO010000101.1:0-4150 GCA_040399265.1 Prochlorococcaceae cyanobacterium | reverse complement strand
CGGCCTGCAGATCCCGGCCCAGAAGATCGGCAGCTACGACACCGAACTGGTGAAGGAGTTCTTCGTGGCGGTGGTGAACAACAGCGGCCTCACTCTTCACATCCGCCAGCTCGATGGCGTGAACTCCCACCACATCGTGGAGGCCTGCTTCAAAGCCTTCGCCCGGGCCCTGCGCCTGGCCACTGAGATCGACCCCCGGCGCGGCGGTGCCGTGCCCAGCAGCAAGGGGGTGCTGGAGCAGGCCGGAGCGGGCAACTAGCCGATGGTGGGGCGGGACCAGAGGAACAGGCCGAGGCGATCGGCATCCGCCATTGTCTGCTCCGCCTCGAGCATCAGGGCGCCGCGCGCTTCCCAGGCAATGCCTGCCAGTCCGGCCGCTGCGGCCTTGGCCACGGTGGTCGGACCGATCGCCGGCAGATCCGTGCGCCGGTCCTGCTGGAGCTTGGGAGCTTTGTAGAGCACCCCCAGGCGGGTGCCGGCGGGCGGCATGTCGCGGCTGGAGGCCACCCAGTCGAGCATCGCGTCGGTACCGGGCAGCGCTTCGGTCGCCAGGCAGAGACCGCCGGCCACCACGGCCCCCTGGCCCACATCAACCGCCGAGATCGCCTCGACGATGTATGCGGCTCGCTCCACATCGGCCCGGTCGGTCTCGTTGGGCACCCGGCTGGCATAGAGCCCCGGCTCAGGCAGCAGGTTCGGGGCCACATCCTCCACCCCGACCACCTCCAGGCCCAGCTCCTCGATGATCTCCATCAGGGCCCGCAGCGACGCGTCATCACCCTTGCGCAGCGAGGCGAGGATCCGGGGGGCGGCCAACAGGGTGGAGCCCTCGAACCGCAGGGGATTGAGATGGCGGGGGCGATGGAATTTGCCCACCAGTACCACCTGGCGGATGCCGCGCTGCTCGAGCGATCGGAAGAACGAAATGGATCGCTCGAAGTAGAACGCCTCGGCCTCGTCCACCTCGACCAGCAGACCGTGGGGGCGGCAACAGAGATGGCTCCGGCCCGCGGCGGTGAGCGCCCTCGAGAGCATCCGGGGCAACGCACCCGAACCGGCAATGATGGCGAGGGTCGGTTCTGCCATCAGGCCCGTCAGACAGCTCCAGCACTGCATCCAGTGATGGGTGCAGTCAACAGTCCGGCAGCCGGAAGGTGCCGCCGCCAGTGGACACGTGCTGGGGCGTCATGCCGATCCACCGGCCCGCTTCTGCACCAGCCAGTCCACCAGGGCGGCGATCGGCAGCCGCTGCTCAGCCTGGTGTTGGCGCAAATCCTTGAGCACCACCTCAGCGGCGGCGGCTTCGGCGTCGCCGATCACGGCGGCAAAGCGGGCGCCGGAGCGATCGGCCCGCTTGAACTGCTTGCCGAAGGCGGCGCCGCTGGCGTCGCATTCCACCGCCAGACCCGCCGCCCGGCCCTGACGGGCCAGGGGCAGCACCAGCGCCTCGGCCGCCTCACCGCGGCTCACCACATAGAGATCGAGAGGGACCGGGGGGGCAGCCGCTGCCGGCATCTGGGCCAGCAACAACACCAGCCGCTCCATGCCGAGAGCCCAGCCGATCGCCGGCGTCGGCGGTCCACCCAGCTGCTGCACCAGGCCGTCGTAGCGGCCGCCACCGCACACCGTGGCCTGGGCCCCCAGCTGGCTGCTGGTGATCTCGAAAGCGGTGTGGCTGTAGTAGTCGAGGCCGCGCACCAGGCGGGGATTGAGCTGCACCGGAATCGCCAGAGCAGCCAGACCGGCCTGCACCCGCTCGAACCTGGCTCGGCTTTCGGCGCTGAGGCTCTCCGCCAAAGGCGGGGCGGCGGCCAGGATCGCCTGGGTTTCCGGCACCTTGCTGTCGAGCACCCGCAACGGATTCGTGTTGATGCGGGCCTGGGAGTCGGGATCGAGGCCGTCGCGATGGGCCTCCAGCCAGGCCACCAGCTGTTCGCGGTAGCGAACCCGGTCGTCCGGGCTGCCAAGCGTGTTCAACTCAAGCGCCAGGCCGCCCAACCCAAGATCGGCCAGCAGGTCCCAGGCGATGGCGATCGCCTCCACATCGCTGCGGGCATCGGCCACCCCGAGCAGCTCCAGGCCGATCTGGTGAAACTGGCGCTGCCGCCCTGCCTGGGGCCGCTCGTAGCGGAACATCGGCCCGCCGTACCAGAGCCGCTGTGGTCCCTGACTGAGCAGACCGTGCTGAATCACCGCCCGCACCGCGGAGGCGGTGCCTTCCGGCCGCAGGGTGCAGCTGCGCTCGCCACGATCGAGGAAGGTATACATCTCCTTGCCCACCACATCGGTGGCCTCGCCGATGCCGCGGGCGAACAGCTCTGTCACCTCCAGCAGGGGGGTGCGGATCTCCTGCACCGCGGCGCGGCGAAAGTGCTCGCGTGCCACCGCTTCGATGTGTTGCCAGATGGAGATCTGAGCGGGCAGCAGGTCGACCATGCCGCGCAGGCTCTGCAGCGACGCCAATCCGGATCAGGCAAGTGGGGTGAGTCTGCCTGCCGGCCGGCCCTAGAGACCCAGCGACTGGCGGAACCAGGCGATGGTGGGATCCAGCCCCTGCTCGAGGGCCACTTTGGGCTGCCAGCCCAGCTCCCGCTGGGCGAGCTCGATCACCGGCTGCCGCTGCAGCGGGTCGTCGGCGGGCAGGGGTTTCTCGATCAGCGGCAGGTCGGGGTTGATGCGCGCCCGCACCAGCTCCGCCAGCTGGCGGATCGTGAACTCGCCGGGATTGCCGATGTTCATCGGGCCGGTGTGACTGGCGTTCATCAGCCGGATCATCCCCTCCACCAGATCGTCCACGTAGCAGAAAGAGCGGGTCTGACTGCCGTCGCCATAGAGGGTGAGCGGCTCGCCGCGCAGGGCCTGCACGATGAAGTTGCTCACCACCCGGCCGTCATCGGGCAGCATGCGCGGGCCATAGGTATTGAAAATGCGCATCACCCGGATCTCGGTGCCGTGCATGCGCTGATAGTCGAAGCAGAGGGTTTCGGCGATGCGCTTGCCCTCGTCGTAGCAGCTGCGGATGCCGATCGTGTTCACGCAGCCCCGGTAGCTCTCTGGCTGGGGATGCACCTCCGGATCGCCATACACCTCGCTGGTGCTGGCCAGCAGCAGCCGGGCTCCGACCCGCCGTGCCAGGCCGAGCATGTTGTAGGTGCCGAGGAAGCTGGTTTTGGCCGTTTTGATTGGGTTGAACTGGTAGTGCACCGGCGAGGCGGGGCAGGCCAGGTGCCAGATGCGATCCACCTCCAGGCGGATCGGTTCGGTCACGTCGTGGCGGATCAGCTCAAAGCGGGGGTGGCCGATCCACTGGGCGATGTTGCTCTTGCGGCCGGTGAAGTAGTTGTCGAGGCAGATCACCTCCTCGCCGCCCTCCATCAGCCGGTCCACCAGGTGGGAGCCCACAAAACCGGCGCCGCCGGTGATCAGGTTGCGGGGCAGGGATCCAGGCATCACTTCAGCCCTCCCCCACGGTCCACACATTCAGGCCGGCGGCCCGCGCCGCGGCGCGATCGGCCCGCGCCCGCGCATCAAACAGCCAGGCCGGCTGGCGCATCACCGCCGCCACCGCCGGCCAGTCGATCCCGGCGAACTGCTGCCATTCTGTGAGCAGCAGCAGGGCATCGGCACCACTGGCCGCCTGATGCACATCCGCAACCCGCTGCCAGCTGCCCTCGCCGCTGCCAGCGCTCTGGCCGAGGTCGGCAGTGATCTGCCCATCAGGCACCTTCGGATCGAGAATCTGCAGGATCGCCCCTTCCTCGAGCAGGTCCTTGCACACCCGGATCGCCGGTGATTCGCGCGTGTCGTTGGTGTCGGCCTTGAAGGCAAAACCGAGCACACCGATGCGCTTGCCCGTCACAGTGCCGAACAACGTTGTCACCACCAGCCGGGCGATGCGGCGCTGCTGCCAGTGGTTGAGTGCCACCACCTGTTCCCAGTAGGCCGCCACCTCCTCGAGGCCGTAGTGGCGGCAGAGATAAACCAGGTTGAGGATGTCCTTCTGGAAGCAGCTGCCGCCGAAGCCGGGCCCGGCCTGCAGAAATTTGGGGCCGATGCGGCTGTCGGCACCGATCGCCCGCGCCACCTCGCGCACATCGGCGCCGGTGGCCTCGCAGAAGGCGGCGATGCCGTTGATCGAGCTGATCCGCTG
>JBBASO010000100.1:0-4183 GCA_040399265.1 Prochlorococcaceae cyanobacterium | reverse complement strand
CCAACACCGCCGAGTACGGCGACTACGTGAGCGGCCCGCGCCTGATCACCGCCGATACCAAGGCGGAGATGAAGCGCATCCTGGCCGATATTCAGGACGGCACCTTCGCCCGCAACTTCGTGGCCGAGTGTGAGGCCGGCAAGCCCGAGATGGCGAAGATCCGCAACCGCGACAGCCAGCATCCGATCGAGGAGGTGGGCAAGGGCCTGCGCTCGATGTTCTCCTGGCTGAAGAGCGCCTGATCCCGCTGGAGCTCCAGCCGCTACTGCTGGTGGCCTTGGCGTGTGGCCTGGATCGGCTGCTGGGCGATCCGCCGCGCTGGCCGCACCCAGTGGTGTTGATGGGCTGGTGGATCATCCGTTTGCGGGGCTTGGCGGAGGCCTGGGCGGGCGAGCGTCCCTGGGCTCTGCGCCTGGCCGGCATCGCCATCACCCTGCTGCTCGTTGGCTGCAGCGGCCTGGCCGGCTGGGGTGTTGAGCAGCTGGCCCTGGCGGGTCTGAGGCGGGGTGGTTCGTGGGCCTGGGCTGGTGCGACGCTGCTGGTGTTGGCCCTGGCCAGCGGCCTGGCCAGCCGGAGCCTTGAGCAGGCGGTCCAGCGGGTGCTGGCAGCCCTGCCTGGCTCGATCGAGTCTGAACCGAACCAGGCCGGCTCTGTTGGCGAGAGCTCCACCCAGGCGGCCCTTCAGCCTGCCCGCCGGGCGCTGGCCTGGATCGTCGGCCGCGACACGGCCGCTCTCGACGCGCCGCAGATTTTGCGGGCCGCCGCCGAAACCGCCAGCGAAAACGCGGTGGATGGGGTGTTCGCGCCCCTGTTCTGGATGCTGGTGGGGGCAATGCTGTGGAGTGGGCCCTGGGCATGGCAGGGAACCGTCGCGTTGCCAGGTCCGCTGGCGTGGTCCTGGGTGTTCAAGGCGGCGAGCACACTCGATTCGATGCTGGGATACCGACACGGCCGCCTGCGCTGGCTGGGAACGGCCGGCGCCCGGCTCGACGACCTACTGGTGTGGCTGCCCTGTCGGTGCACCGCCGCCAGCCTGGCGCTGGTGAGTGCCAGACCATGGCGAGCTCCTGCGGTGCTGCGGCTGGCGCTCCGGGATGGCCGCGCTGACCCCTCGCCCAACGCCGGCGTCTCCCAGGCGGCCTATGCCTGGGTGGTGGGGGTGCAGCTTGGGGGTGTGAACAGCTACGGCGGCGAACGGCGTGCCAAGCCGTTGCTGGCGGCAGGTCAGCCGGCACCGGATCGGGCCGCAGTAGGGCGAATGCTGGCCCTCAATCGCCGGCTGATCTGGCTGTGGCTGGCGCTTGCAGCAGGGCCTGCTGCGGTTCGCTTCATCACGAAAACTCTCAGCTGATTGCCCCTGCCGCAGGTTATGCCGATGCTGCGGGCACGTCTGGGTAGCCATGCCGATTCGCGACCTGCTGGAGGAAGCCCTCAACGAACCGGAGATCGGCACAACGCCGCAGTTTCGCTGGCATGCCACGCCGGTAGGGATCGCTGCGCTCTGGAGCGCCGGGGTGGCACCCACGTCACCTCCGTTTGAAGCGGCTCTGCAGGAGGGTCTGCAGGTTGGCCTGGATCTGAGCCGGGAGGAGCGAGAGTTTCACCAGCTCACATCGGGTCTGGTGTTGCTGTTTCACTCCTGAGCGGCACCTGGCGCCATTCATGTAGCCACCAGCGCACGCATCCCGCGCGCACCAGAGGATCACGCAGCACCAGAGCCTCGGCTTCAGCCCAGTCGGCCGCGTGGAACAGCAACATGCCGCCTGCACCAGGCTGGCCCACCCGGTCGGCCCAGTAACCGCTGCGAGGTTGGTGACCGTCGCGTTCCAGCTGCGCCAGCCAACGGCGATGGTCTGGAACCACCGCATCAAAGCGGTGCTTGTCGACCAGCCCTTCCTCCAGCTTCACGTACCAGGGCATGGGGCGGCTCAGGGGTAGGGCTGAACCGGATTGGCCACCGCCGGCACGGCGGCGTCGCTGAGTCGCAACTGCTCGATTTGCCAACCGCAGAGCAGCATCAGGCTGCTGATCAAGGCCAGGGTGCCGAGACACGCAAGCACCTCGCCGATTCCTGCTGATTTCAGGGAAAGGCCTGGATTCCGTCCTGCCAGGCGGTCACGGATCGCGCGGTTGGACGGAGTCCTTCCCGCCTTGACTCGCGTCTGCATGAACTGGGCCTGCATGATCCGTACTCCTGCTGGCAGGCACCGTATCGAGTTGATCGGCGGGTTCCATAGGCAAAGTTGCCGGTTCGCCCCGCTGCGCTGTGGGATTGGATCACAGCCATTGGAGTGTCCCGTTGTCTGATCTGCCCAGTGGGAGCGCCGTGGTTCCGTCCAGGCGTGGGTCTTGCCATGGGGCAGTGACAACCGTGACGGCGCTGCCGATGGAGGAGATGGCTGTGGAGTCATCCATGGCGGCGACGTTCTGGGTGCGGTCGGCACTGCGTCGGGATCTTGTGTCCATCAGGCGTTGCCGGGACTCCACGATCGGATCAGCAGCAGCCTTACGACGGACGCGGGGGCGGCCTTTGCCGAAGATGGAGTCGAGAATGTCTTCCGGCTTACCCCCGTTCAGGAACTGATTGCCTGGGGATGCCGGGTTGCCGCCACCACCCCCGCTTGGTGGCTCGACCGGCGTGGCGATGTCGTTGTCGGTGATGGTGGTCGTCAAAGACCCGCTGCTGACATCGGCTGTGCTGCTGGTCAGGGTCACCCGATACGACTCCGTGACTTCCACGGTGGTGTCGTCGATTGTGTTCAGCGTGAAACTCAGCAGCGGCGCTCCAACGGCCAGATCCGTGTTGCTCCTGTTCGTGACGGTCAGCCGCACCGCCTTCGTGCTGGCTTGGATGCTGATGTCGCTCAGTTTCAATCCCGGAGCAGCTTTGAGCCCAGCGGCAACCAATGCTGCGAAATCGCTGCCTTCGGTGGCACTGCCACTGATCGTATCCAGTACCAGCTTCAGGCTCTGGCCTGCACCGAGCGACACCCCATCAAGGGACACCTCATAAGCGGCTGTATTCCCTTCCTGAACGGTTGAGGAACCGGTGAGTTTGATCACCGGTGTGTCGTCATCGGTGATGGTGGTGTTGATCGTGTCGCCATTCAGCGCTGCTGTGCTCTTGCTGATATTTACGGCATACGTTTCGTTGCCTTCCACCACTGTGTCGTCGCTGGTGCCGATGGAGACGTTGAGCAGCTGCGCATTGGCTGCCAGATCTTCACCACTGCTGTTGGTCATGGTCAGTGTCAGCGCCCCGGTTACAGGATCTGTGCTGATGCCGCTCAGGCTCACGCCCGCTTCAGGGCTGAGGGCGCCCGGAAGCAGCGCGGCAAAATCGGTCGGCTGCCTGGCACTCTCGCCAGCCGTATTCACGCTCAGGCTGATGCTGCGGCCGGAGCCGAGGCCGACCCCATCGAGGCCGATGGCGTAACTGGCGGCATCCCCTTCACGGACGCTGGTTTTGCCTTTGAGACGAATCGCAACCGGATCGTCATCCTTGATTTTGGTGGTGAGCGCAGGTGCCGCCACGGAGACTGTGTTGCTGCTCAGGTTCACCACATAGGTTTCCTCTCCTTCCGCTGTTCGGTCGTTGGTGGTTTTGATCGGAACGCTGAGCAGCTCTGCACCGGTGGCCAGATCGGTGCCGCTGACGTTGGTGGCGCTGATGGTGACCGCTTTGGTGAGCGGATCGGTGCTGAGGCGCTTCAGCTTCACGCCTGCACCCGCCTTGAGGTCAGCAAAGGCAAGTTCGCTGAAATCGCTCCCTTCCGCGGCGGAGCCGGAGGCTGAATCGAGCGTGAAGGTCACCGACCGCCCTGCGCCGAGGCCGACGCCATCGAGAGCGAGGGAATAGGAGGCGGCGGCGCCTTCTGCGATGGAGGCCGAGCCGGTCAGCTTGAGGGCTGGGGCATCGTCATCGGTGATGGTGGTGGAGAGGGTGGCAGAGCTGACAGCGGTGGAGCTGCTGGAGAGGCGGAGATCGAAGGATTCGTCTCCTTCCACGACGGCATCGTTGGCAGTCTTGATCTTGAGCGTCAGGAGCGCTGCATCAGTGATGAGATCGACTCCGCTGGTGTTGGTTGCGGTGACGGCGATCGACCCGTCGGCAGCGGTGGTGATGCCGCTGAGGGTGATGCCCGTTGCGGCGGTGAGTCCGGCGGCGACCAGAGCGTTGAAG
>JBBASO010000099.1:0-5024 GCA_040399265.1 Prochlorococcaceae cyanobacterium | reverse complement strand
TCGGCCACCCGGAGGGCTACATGGCCAAGGCGATGGACGGCGGCCGGGGCCATGGGAGACAATGTCGCTGGCTCCATTCTCATGCAATCGGGCATCGCGCGGTGGGGACCTCTCCTGCACCGGGCCCTGGATGTGGGCGAAGCGGGCCAGCCCTCCGCCATGGCCGGGTGGCAGGCAAGCTCGGGATCGGCGATCATCGGCTTGCCCGCAGAGCAGGTCTTGAATCCCCGATCCCCTCTGCCGGCCCTCGGCTCCTGGATGCGGCAGCAGAGCAGGGATGCCGAAGCGCCCGTGCGGTTCTCGCTGCTCGTGATGGGCAGCCTCACGGCCCTGTGGGCCCTGCTCTGGGCAGTGCCCACCGAGGTGGTGGGGCGTGGCGTGGTGATCGTGCCCGGAGGGGCCACCGTGCTGGACAGCCGCGCAGAGGGCCAGATCCGCGAGCTCAAGGTGAAGGTGGGCGATCGCGTGCGCCAGGGCCAGCTGCTGATGGTGCTGGATCAACCCGCCCTGGAGAAGCAGCTGGAGCAGCAGCAGCGCGACCTGCGCGAACTGGAGCAGATCAACACCGACCTGAACCGCCGTGATGCCGCCCGGCTGCAGGCTGCCCTGGAGGTGCGGAACACAGCCCAGCGCAAGCTGGAGCGGGAACGGCAGCGGCTGCTCACCCTGCAGCGCACCTATGCCCAGAAGGAGGCCGATTTCGCCCATCTGGCCCGTAGTGAAGTGGTGGCTCCGCTGGCCGAGGAAGTGGTGAGCACCTCTGATCGCAACACCCAGCTGCAGGTGGAGCTCGACGACCTGGCCATCCGCGAGAAGGATGTGGTCAGCGCCTTCACCAAGGTGAAGCTCGACATCGAAACCGAGCAGCAGCAACGGCGCTTCCGGATCGACAACACCCGTCGGGAGGTGCGTGTCACGGAGGCGAACCTGAAGTACCAGGGGCATCTCACGGCCAAGCGCGAGGGCATCGTGCTGGATCTGCAGGTGATCAGGGGGCAGACGGTGAAACCGGGCCAGCGCCTGGGAACCCTTGGCGGCTCGGCCCCCTCCGCGCGCGGTGATGGCCCGATGCGCGCCGTTGCCTATTTCCACCCCGCCGATGCCCGCCGCCTGCAGATCGGCCAGGCCGTCGAAGTGGTGCCGGACTGGCAGCAACGGGGGCGTTTCGGCGGCATTCAGGGATCGGTGACAAGCGTGAGTCGGCTCCCTGCCACACCGGAAGACATCAACACCACCATGGGCAATCCACCCCTCGCCGAGTCGCTGGTGGCCAGCGGCCCGGTGGTGCGGGGCGAGATTGATCTGCTGCCGGGGCGCCGCAGCGAGGACGGCTACCGCTGGACCCTCTCCAACGGCAGCACCGTGTTCCCGATCCAGGAGGGACTCACCCTGAAGGCCCATGCCTACGTGGAATGGCGCACCCCGGTGAGCTACCTGCTGCCGATTCTGCGGGACCTCACCGGCACCTACCGCACTCTGAAGTTGGATCAACGGCAGGATCAACCGGTCCGCCGCCAGGAGGGAAGCCTGCCTTGAAACGGGAATGGCCTTTTCTGGCGCTGGAGATCCTGCTCCTGTTGGTGCTGCTTCAGAGCAATGCTCCGGAGGTGTGGTTCTGGTTCATCGCCCTGCTGGTGTTGCTCATCTGGCGGAGCCTGGCACTGCACCTGCGTCGGCAGGAGAGGCTGGAGCGAGCCCGGGAGGAGCCTGTGGCCGGGGCACGGGCTGCCGCTGAGGGATCGGCGACGGATCCGCCGGCAGGGTGAGCGAGAAGGCGGGAGCCTGCCCGGGCTGCTCCGGCACCGGCTGCAGCTGGCGCAGCATGCGCGCGTAGCTGACGTTGGCGAGGGTGGTGGATTCGGCGACCCCCTCCATCGAGCGGGTGAGCAGCATGATCGTTTCACTCACATCGGTGTAGTCGGCCAGCCCGAGCTGGTAGCGGGCGCGGGCATCGCGGAACGCCTCGCGAGAGGCCCGGTAGGAAGCCTCGGCTGCCACCAGCTGGCCAAGCGACGATCGGTAGTCGTAGAACGCGGTTTCCAGCTCCTGGCGGATCTGGTTGCGCTGGCGCGCCAGCCGCTGCAGCAGTGCTTCAGCGGCGGCCCGGCTGGCCTGGGCTTCCCCTTCCGAAATGCCGGCATCGAACAGGCGCCAGTGCAACCGCAGCCCGGCCAGCCAGTCGCTGCTCTCGGTTGAGAGCTGGCGGGTGTTGCTGGAGGCGCAGCAGCCGTTCAGATCGATCACCGGCTTGGTGAGCAGGTCTACGCCACCGCCGGCGGCGGCGAACAGCTGCACGTTCGGCAACAGCTGCGCCTGACGGCGATCCGCCTGGCGCAGCAGTGCCTGCCGCTCGGCCGCCAGCTGGTCGAGGGCGGGGTTGTTCCGCAGGCCCGCCGCCACGGTGGCATTGAGAGGCAGCGGCCAGGGCGGCTGCAGCGCCACGGCGCGCTGGGCCTGAAGCAGCGTGCTGAAGCTCACATTCAGCAGGTTGGTGAGCGCCTGGCGGCGGCTCTGCCGCTGGGCTTCCGCCTGCTCCTGGCGGAACCGGCTCTGCTGCAATGCCGCTTCGGCCCGCAGCAGATCCAGTCTGGGTACCAGCCCCGCCCCCTTCAGGGCCGCCACCTGATCACGCACCAGCAGGTCGTTGCGCACGACGGCCTGGCGGATCCGCAGCACCTGATCGGCAAGCTGCAGGCCGTAGTAGGTCTCGCTCACCTCCAGCTGCAGGCGGCGCAGGGCATCGGCGTACTGCTCCAGGCTGCCGACCAGTCGCTGATCCTGTTCAGCAAGGGCAGCACCGCGCTCAAAGCTGATCAGCTCCCAGCCGAGCTCGAGGCCGGCCCAGCCACTGCCGCGATTGGCCTGGATCCGGTTCCAGCCGTTCTCCTCCACCAGAAAGGCCGCACCCGGGGCGGGGGGCGCCGGATAGATGCCGGTGTTCCCCTCGAGCACCCGGTTGGTTTCGCGGCGCAGCGCAAAGGAGCCGCCCACGGAGAGATCCAGCTGAGGCCAGAACCGCCCCAGCACCGAGCGCCTCAGCCCCCGCATCTCGTTGATGCGGGCGCGGCGTTCCGCCAGCTCGGGATTGTTGGCCCCCGCCACCGCCAGTGCCTGAGCCAGGGTGAGCACTCGCTCCTGGCTCTGATCGGCTGCAGTGGCCGTTGCCGGAGCAGCCAGGGGATCGGGGGGCTGCAGCGCTGGATCGGTGAGGCTGAACTCCAGCGTTGCTGCGACTGGCTCGGGGTGCATCACTCCATCGAACTCGAGCAGATCCCGTTCGAACGCTGCCAGAGAACGGACCAGCCCCGGCGAAGGGGGGAGGCTGGATGCGAGCGGGGCTGCAGCCGTGGCGGCGCACCACAGCAGGCCGCTTCCCAGCCCCAGCCCCGCGCACAGCAGCGAACGCACCATCATCAGGAAGGGGGCCGATCCATGGCTGCCCCGCCGTTCTGGCGAGCCCGCTGAGCCATATCGTGCAGGCCGACGCTGGTGCGGGCCAGGCAGCCGATCGAGAAACAGATGCAGGCGCTGCCGAGAAGACCCCAGTGCAACCGGCCGCTGAACGAATGGATCTTCGTGACCATGAGCAGCACGATCACCGCAACGGCCCAGGGGATGCCGATGATCAGCAGCACGGTGGAACGACGCATCGCAGCGGCCCTCAGTGCAGCACCAGGTGTTCAAGCTGCTGTTCAGCGGCGCTGCGGCGGCGATTCAGCTGGGCCAGCATCCACGACACCTTGCAGACGCAGCCGATCGAGAAGCAGATCGAGGCGCTGCCGAGCAGTCCCCAGCCGTGGCCATGCACGCTGAAATCTTCAGCCAGCAGCAGGCGCATGGCCAGGATCAGCATCGTTCCGGCGGCGATCCAGGGGCCGTGAACCCAGAGCAGGAGGAAGCGGGCCATTGGCGGTCACGCCCCGGAGCGCTGCAGGTTCCCGGAGGATGACACGTTCTATGGCGCACGCCAAGGAGCCGCGGCTGATGAATCACCCCTGGCGCAGCCAGGCTGCGGCGTCGCAGGCGTGGTAAGTGAGGATCAGGTCGGCGCCGGCCCGCTTGAAGCAGAGCAGGGTTTCCAGCACCACGGCTCGCTCGTCAATCCAGCCCCGCTCGGCGGCGGCCTTCACCATCGCGTATTCACCGCTCACGTTGTAGGCGGCGATCGGTTGCTCCGATTCGCCGCGCAGGCGATGGATGATGTCGAGATAAGCCAGGCCGGGCTTCACCATCAGGATGTCGGCCCCTTCGCTCTCATCGAGCTGGGCCTCGAGGATCGCCTCGCGGCCGTTGGCCGGATCCATCTGATAAGTGCTCTTGTCTTTGGGGATCGGCTTGCCGGCGGCGGCGCGGGGCGCCGAATCGAGCGCCTCACGGAAGGGGCCGTAGTAGGCGCTGGCGTACTTGGCGGTGTAGCTGATGATCCCCACATGCTCGAAGCCCTCTTCATCGAGGGCTTCGCGGATCGCGCCCACCCGGCCATCCATCATGTCGCTGGGGCCGATCAGGTCGGCGCCGGCGCGGGCCTGGGCCACAGCCTGCCGGCAGAGGATCGCCACGGTCTCGTCGTTGAGCACCACGCCCTCGTCGCTGACGAGGCCGTCGTGACCGTCGCAGGAGTAGGGGTCAAGGGCGACGTCGGTCATGATCGCCATCTGCGGATGCACCTCCTTGAGGCGGCGGATGGCGCGGGGGATCAGCCCGTGCTCGTTGAAGCACTCGGCGCCGTCTTCGGTCTTCAGGCCATCGGCCACCTTCGGGAACAGCACCACGCAGCGGATGCCCAGCTCCCAGGCGCGGCCCACCTCCTGCACCAGCCCCTCCAGGCTCCAGCGCAGGCAGCCGGGCATGGCGCCGATCGGCTCGTTGCTGGCCCCCTCGTGCACGAACAGGGGGTAGATGAAATCGGCGGCGCTCAGCTGGTGCTCGCGCACCATCGCCCGCAGGGCCGGCGTGCGGCGCAACCGGCGGGGGCGATAGCTGAGCTCCATGATGCGGGTGTCGCTGGTGCGGATCCTACGGAC
>JBBASO010000098.1:0-5175 GCA_040399265.1 Prochlorococcaceae cyanobacterium | reverse complement strand
AATGGTCCAGGTCAACGGCAACTACCTCAAGCTCAAGGCGGGCTACCTGTTCCCCGAGATCGCCCGGCGGGTGAAGGCCTTCAGCGAGGCCAACCCCACGGCGCCGATCATCCGGCTGGGCATCGGCGATGTGACCGAACCGCTGCCTGAGGCCTGCCGCACCGCGATGAAGGCGGCCGTCGATGAGATGGGCACCCGCGAGGGGTTCCACGGCTACGGCCCCGAGCAGGGCTACCTGTGGCTGCGCGAAGCCATCGCCCAGCACGACTTCCAGGCCCGCGGCTGCCAGATCAGCGCCGAGGAGATCTTCGTCTCCGATGGCAGCAAGTGCGACAGCGCCAACATCCTCGACATCCTCGGCGAGGGCAACCGCATCGCTGTGACCGACCCGGTGTATCCGGTGTATGTGGACAGCAACGTGATGGCGGGCCGCACCGGCGATGCCGATGACGCCGGCCAGTACGGCGGCCTCACCTACCTGCCGATCAGCGCAGGCAACGGTTTCACGGCCCAGATCCCCAGCGAGAAGGTGGATCTGATCTACCTCTGCTTCCCCAACAACCCCACCGGTGCAGTGGCCACCCGCGAGCAGCTGCAGGCCTGGGTGGATTACGCCCTGGCAAACGACGCCCTGATCCTGTTCGATGCCGCCTACGAGGCCTTCATCCAGGACCCCGGGCTGCCCCATTCGATCTATGAGATCGAAGGGGCCCGCGAGTGCGCGATCGAGTTCCGCTCCTTCTCGAAGAACGCCGGCTTCACCGGCACCCGCTGCGCCCTCACCGTGGTGCCCCGCGGCCTGATGGGCACCGCCGCCAATGGCGAGAGGGTGGAGCTGTGGGGCCTGTGGAACCGGCGCCAGTGCACCAAGTTCAACGGCGTGAGCTACATCGTGCAGCGCGGCGCCGAGGCGGTGTATTCCCCGGAAGGCCAGGGCCAGGTGAAGGCCCTGATCGCCTTCTACATGGAGAACGCAGCGATCATCCGCCGTGAGCTCAGCGCCGCCGGGCTGAAGGTGTATGGCGGCGAGCAGGCCCCCTACGTGTGGATCAAAACCCCCGCCGGCGTGGATTCCTGGGGATTCTTCGACCTGCTGCTCAGCCAAGCCAACGTGGTGGGCACCCCCGGTAGCGGCTTCGGTGCCGCCGGTGAGGGCTACTTCCGGCTCTCGGCCTTCAACAGCCGCGAGAACGTGAACGAGGCGATGGGGCGGATCAAAGCGGCGCTAACAGCCTGAGCCGGACGTGACGGCGGCCCAGGGTTTGCTTCCTAAGCTAGCCGCACTTTCAGAGGCCTTCACCAGCCAGTCGATTGCGCTCTCCAGCCCCCTGATGGCCATGTCTGTTGTTGCCAGCTCCACCACACCCCGCGCCACCACTACCCCAAGCCGTTCCCCCGGCGGCGCCACGGTGCTCGAGAAGGCGCCGGAGCGGGTGCGCCAGCCGCAGCGGCGCTACAAGGTGCTGCTGCACAACGACCCGGTGAACACCATGGAGTACGTGGTGAGCACGCTGCGGCAGGTGGTGCCCAGCCTGAGCGAGCAGGATGCGATCGCCGTGATGCTGGAGGCCCACAACACCGGCGTGGGGCTGGTGATCGTGTGTGACATCGAGCCGGCGGAGTTCTATTGCGAGAGCCTCAAGGCCAAGGGCCTGAGCAGCACGATCGAACCGGAGGAGTGAGCGCTTCATCCCCCGGCACCGCCGGGCCACGGCCGCTTGGCACCCTGCTCTATGTGCCGTTGCTGTACGGGGCGGGCTGGCTGCTCTCCAGGCCGCTGGCCCTGCTGGCCCCCGGCTGGCGGCCCGACCAGATCGACCTGGCGGGCGCGGTGATCGCCCTGCTGCTGCTGCTGGTCAGCCTGCCGATGCGGCTGCGGCGGGTGTGGGGCGACAGCCACCCCTGGCGGCGGCTGGGTCTGAGAGGCACAGCGCCGGCGCCAGGCTTTCTGCTGGGGCTGCTGCTGGCGGCGGCGCTGCTGGCGCCGGTGGCCGCGCTGCTGCTGCTGGGCGGCCAGGCCATCTGGCGCGGCGCCCTCAGCCCAACGCTGCTGGCCAACGGGCTGGCGCTGCTGCTGGGGGTGGGATTTGCCGAGGAACTGCTGTTCCGCGGCTGGCTGTGGGGGGAGCTGGAGCTGTTGATACCAGAACAGCGGGCCCTGGGCCTGCAGGCGCTGCTGTTCGCCCTGGTGCATCCCTGGTATCGGCTGCCGCCACTGCCAGGCCTGGCCCTGCTGGGCGGGCTCACCCTGCTCGGGGTGGCCCTGGCCCGGCTGCGCCGCCTGCTGAACGGCACACTCTGGGGACCGATCGGCCTGCATGGGGGCCTGGTGGGCGGCTGGTTCGTGCTGCAGAAGGGGCTGCTGCAGATCGGCGCCGGGGCAGCCACCTGGCTGGTGGGGCCTGGCGAAGGCGATGTGAACCCGCTCGGCGGCCTGCTGGGCTGGCTTGGGCTGGGGCTGCTGCTGGCCGGCCTGCAGTGGCGTCAGCGCACGGCCGTGGCCAGGGCCCGCCGCCCCTCGACAGGGGCGTGAAGGGCCTCCTCCAGGGGCGCAACGCCATAGTCGCGCTCCAGCAGGTTCATCACCGTGCGGCCGAAATCAGCGGGATTGCGATCGAAGGCCTCCAGGCAGACACGCCCGAAGGTGCTGCCCATCGGCTCGGGGTTCCAGAGCATCTTGCGCGCATGCCAGGGCATCATGCTCATCGGGTTGTAGCCGGGCTGGATCAGGCCCTGATCGAAGCCGTACTGCTCGAGATGGGTGTGGGGCTGCAGGCCGATGAAGAAGATCGCGGGCTCCACCTTGTCGGCCCCGAAGATGCGCTCGAGCTCACGGTGGTAGGCGACGGTCTGGCGGATCGTTTCGGGACGCTCGTCGATCACGTTGAATGAGTAGTTGACCGACACATGCTCCCGGAAGCCGGCGCGGGCGAGCATGCGGCAGCTCTCCAGCACCGTGCGCAGGTTGTAGCCCATGCGCATCTTGCGCACCAGTTCCTGGGAACCGGAGGTGATGCCGATCTCGAAGTACTCCATGCCGGTGGCAACCATCAGCTCGGCCAGCTCGGCATCGAGGTTGTCGGCGCGGATGTAGGCAGCCCAGCGGATGTCGTTCCAGCCCTCGGCCTGGATGGCCCGCAGCAGGGCCTTGGCGTCTTCGATGTAGCGACGGGCGGGGATGAACTGGGCATCGGTGAACCAGAAGCCGCGCACGCCCTTCGCATAGAGCTGGCGCATCTCGGCGATCACCTCCGCCACCGGATTGACGCGCACCGCCTTCCCCTCCACCACGGTGTACACGCAGTAGCAGCAGTTGTGGGGGCAGCCGCGCTTGGTCTGCACCCCCACGTAGAAGTCGCCGGCCTCGAGGTACCAGTCGAGCTGGGGCCAGATCGAGGCGATGTAGGTGTAGTTGCAGGCAGTTTTTTCCATGCCCGCCGGCTGCTCATGGATCAGGCCGGGCCTGGGCATCTCACCCGCCACATAGCAGCGTTCGCCCGCCAGCGACTGGCCGCGGATCAGTTTCTCCAGCAGCGGCTCCCCCTCCCCCACCGAAACCACTGTGCCGGGGGGCAATTTGCGACCGAGCTGCTCGTAGAACACGCTCACAGCACCGCCGCCGATCACGGCCCGGGCCTCGGGATGGAAACACCGCGCGCGCCGCACGCCCTGTTTCACCAGGCGCAGGTTGCGCCACAGCTCGCCGTAGAACGACGCCATCAGCCCCAGCCCGCCGAAGGCGCCCCGGAGGCGCTTGAGCGGATTGGGGGAATAGAACACCTCAAACGAGTGCTGCAGCGGGTTGCCACTGCGTCCATCCACCGGCGCATAGATCTGGATGTCGCGCCAGGAGAACACCAGCAGGGTGGGCCTGAAGGCATCCACCACCTGGGCCAGCACCCGCTCCACATCGAGCACCGGCACGGCGGCCAGGTCGAGAATCCGCTGGTGCAGATCGGGGAACTGCTTGTGGAGATGGTCGGCCAGATAGATCGGGCCGATCGGGAAGATCGGATTGCAGGGCAACCGCACCAGCAGCACCCGGTGGTCCACCGCCATTGCCGGCCTGGCCTCAGGAGTGCGGACGCTAACAACCACCTGCGGCCGCTGAGCTGAGCGCCAGCACGCGGCGGCGCAGCGGCAGGGGCAGGGAACCGATCCAGCCGCTGTGCACGCACAGGCGCGGCACCAGCTCCCAGCCGGCCGCGGCCAGCTGGGAGCGCAACGCCGCCGGACGGGGCTGGGCATAGGCCGGGTTGATCACATCGGCCGTGTCGATGCCGCCCAGGTCATCGATGCCGGCGGCGAGGGCATCCGGCAGGGACGCCAGCGGCCAGAGGTTGGGGGGCAGCTGCAGGTGCACCTCCGGCGGCAGGATGGCGCGCGCCTCGGCGATGGTGGCCAGTAGATCGCGCTGTTCGGCGCGGCTGAGAGGCTCGGCAGCCGCGCCAGCCGGACGGTAGGGCTGCAGGATCACCTCCTGGATGTGCCCCCAGGTGTGCTGCAGCAGGGCGATCAGCTCGAGGGCGTCACGCCGCTCGGCCTGGCTCTCCCCCAGGCCGAGCAGCAACCCTGTGGTGAAGGGGATCCCGAGGCGCCCCGCCTGCTCGAGCTGGCCGAGGCGCACGGCCAGCCGCTTGCTGGGAGCGTGGCGATGGTGACGGTCGACCGCCGGGCCCAGCCCTTCCAGCATCAGCCCCATCGAAGGATTGAGGCGCCCCAGCGCCGCCATCTCGCGCCGGGAGAGGGGGCCGGCATTGGTGTGGGGCAGGCGGCCAGCGGCCAGGGCGAGACGGCTGAGTGCGAGCAGGCGGGCGAACCAGGCGGCGCGGGTGGGAGAACCTGGGTGCACCTCACCGCTGAGCAGCAGCACCTCCAGGGCCTGCGGCCGGGCCCGCAGCTGCGCCAGGGCGACCGCGGACTCAAGGGCGGGGGCATCTGGTGCGGGATCGCGAAAGCTGCAGTACGAGCAGGCGTTGAAGCAGTGGCGGGTGGGCACCAAGGTGAGGCTGGGGCTCCAGGTGATGCGACGGGAGGGAGCCATGGCCGGGTGCGGATTGGAGAACGGCAGTGGAGGAAAGGCTTCTCGTCAGAGGGAAGGCCGACCTTTCCACCCGCGCCGCAACCCCTCTTCACAAAAGCCGCAATCTTCCGTTACAGTGTTGAGCGACGGGA
>JBBASO010000097.1:0-5211 GCA_040399265.1 Prochlorococcaceae cyanobacterium | reverse complement strand
GGCACTCAACCGGGCAGGAGCACCCGGTCGATCACGTGCACCACGCCGTTGGCGCAGGCGATATCGGCGCTGATCACGGTGGCGTTCTTGAGCTCGAAGGGCTCCTGCCGGCGCACCGGCACCGGCGCCCCCTCCAGGCTCTCCCACTCCGCCTGAGTGCACAGGGCCTCGCGCGTGTGGGCTCCGGCAATCACGTGATATTTGAGGATCCGCGCCAGCTGGGGAGGGTTGTCCACCAGGGTCTGCACGGTGGCGGGGGGCAGGGCCGCAAAGGCGTCGTCGACAGGGGCCAGCACCGTGAAGGGACCGGGCCCCTCCAGGGCACCGCGCAGACCCGCCGCATCCACGGCCGCCAGCAGGGTGGAAAAGCAGCCAGCGGAGGCCGCGGTATCGAGGATGGTGGCCATCAGCGGTAGTCCTGGCTCTGGATGTCGGGAAGGCGGGCTTCCGGGCGGAGAAAGCGATCCATCTGGGCCTCGAAGAAGCGACGGTTGGCCAGCAGATGATCAGGATCGCTGTCGTCGAGCGGGTAGAGCAGGGCACAGCGCAAGGCCTGGATCACCGCCGAGGTGACGTTATACATCGAGCGCTGGAAGGTGATGCCAAGCTGAATCAACTGATCTTCCTCACCGCGCTTATGAGTTCGGTACGTCTCCTGCAAATAGGGGGGAAGAAAATGAAGCATATCCTGCATCAGCAGAGTGGGGGGAATCCCCGCCGAACCGACAGGAAACACATCGGCGTAGAGGATGCCGTAGTGGAAGTCGGCCTGGTTGGCCGGCACCTGGCCGGCCTGGGCGTTGTAGCTCTTGGTGCCCCGGAAGGGGGAGGTGCGGTAGAACACCGCCTCCACGTAGGGCAGGGCTGCCTCGTAGAGCCAGGTGAAGCCCTCGCTCTTGGGGATGATCTCGAAGCACTCGCCGCGGATGAACACGTGGTGGTAAATCGGCCGGCCCGCCACCGCGAAGATGCCGTTCACAAGGAAGTCCATCGCCTGGGGCACCGAGGTGAGCTTGCCCTCGTCGTAAAGGTCACTCATCTCGAAGAACACCGGCGCCATCACCTCCCAGAACAGACCCAGGTTGGCGTAGTAGCTCAGTTGCTTCACCTGCTCCAGCACCATCTCCGGGAACAGCTTGTACAGCCCGAGCATCAGCGGATTGCCGCGGAAGTAGGCCTTGATGGCCCGATCGGCGTTGGCCCGGTAGGCGTCGCCCTCGAGATAGTCGTTGAAGCGGCCACCCATGCCCTGGTGCCAGAGCATGGCCTGCATGCAGGCCTCGGCGAACTCCATGTTCACCCGGTCGTGCCAGAGGTGATGCAGCAGCCTGGGCATGGGGCGCGTTTCGCCCCGCTCCATGAACGCCAGCAGCTCCGGATGGGCCTTCTCACCACCCCGCCAGATGCGCAGCTTGGACTGATCACCGGAATAGGAGCAGGGGCGATCCAAATACTCCTGGGAGATGAAGTACTTGAAGGCCGGCAGCGGATTGAGAAACACCTGCTCGGCGATGTAGAGCAGGTCGCGCCAATAGAAATCCATCGGCACGGCGTAGGCCTTGTAGATGCCGATGATCTGCTGGAGGTTCTCAGGGGTGTCCGGCAGCATCGATCCACCGGCCTCCAGCCGATGGATCACCTCGGCGTAGCGGTGGGTGGAGGGGGGGATCAGGGGCGTCTTGGTGCCCGCAGGAGGGGTGGTGGTGGTCATGCGGGCAAGGGTGACGACGAGGAAGGGGCCAGGGCCAGCTGCTGCACCACCGGATCGCTGTGGCGCAGGGCGATGGCCGCTGTGCTGGCCTCACTCCAGGCGGTGAGCCCGATCGGCCAGATGCCAGCGAGCACCACCAGGGTGGTGAGCACGGCGGCCGGCAACCGTTCGGCCAGGCGGGTGCTCTGCCAGTCGGCGCGGCTGTTGTCGAGCCGGCCGAAGCCCACCCGGTTGAACAGCCGCACCGCGTAGACGGCGGTGAAGCCCGAGGCCACCAGGCAGATCAGGGTGAATCGCGGGAACACGGTCCAGCTGCCCTCGAACACCAGCAGCTCGGCCGGGAAGCCCGCCAGGCCGGGGATACCGGCGGCGGCCATCAGGGCCAGCAGCATCAGGGCCATGGTGAAGGGCAGGCCCCGGATCGGGTTCATCAGCCCGGAGAGCTCGGCGATCACCGTGGTGCCGGTCCTGCGCTGGATCAGTCCCACGCAGTCGAACAACAGGGCCACGATCAGGCCGTGGGCCAGCATCTGGGCCATGGCCCCCTGCAGGCTCATCGGCGTGGCGGCCGCCAGGGCCAGCACCAGCAGGCCCATGTGGCCCAGGGAGCTGTAGGCCATCAGGCGGCGGATGTCGGTGGCCACCACGGCATTGAGGGCGCCATAGACGGCGCTCACGGCGCCGGCGGCGGCGATCCAGGGTGAGAAGGCGCTCCAGGCCTCGGGCAGCAGGCCCACCCCGAAGCGCAGCAAGCCGTAGGCCCCGAGCTTCGACACCACCCCACCCAGCAGCATCACCACCGGCGGCGGTGCTTCCGCGTAGCTGATCGGCTGCCAGCCATGCAGGGGCACCACCGGCAGCTTGATGCCGAAGCCGAGCACCAGCAGCCCCAGCACCAGCAGCTGGGCCGAGGTCGGCAGCGGCGCAGCGGCCAGGGCCTCGAAGCTGAAGCTCACGGCGGTGTCGGCGCCGGCGGCGCCCTGGCCAAACCAGCCAAAGGCGAGCACGCCGCCCAGCAGGCTCAGGCCCGACACCGCCCCGTAGAGCAGGAAACGCACGGCAGCACCGGCCCGGCGCTCACCCCCCCAGATGGCCACCAGCAGGGTGGTGGGAATCAGCACCAGCTCGAAGGCGAGCACAAACAGCAGGGCGTTGCAGGCCAGGAACGCCCCCACCACCCCCAGGTTGGTGGCCAGCATCAGGGCGTAGTAGAGGCGTGGCCGGCTTTGATCGGCCGGCGAGGCGAGCACCGCCATGGCGGTGATCAGGGCCGTGAGCAGCACCAGCGGCAGCGACAGCCCATCGAGGCCCAGATCCAGGCCCAGCCCCAGCCGGGGTAGCCACTCGAGGGTCAACGGAGCGGGCGGGTTGCGCCAGGCCAGCAGGCCCACCACCAACTGGGCCAGGGTGGCGCCGCCGGCCAGCCCACGCACCAGCCCGGGGCGGCCAGGGGAGAGCAGCGGCAGCAGCAGGCCCACCGCCAGGGGAATCACCAGAAGAAGAAGCAGGGTCATGGCGGCGGCCTCAGGGCAACACGGTGGTCAGAGGTCTGAGATCGCTGGCGATCAACCAGGCCGCCATCAGCAGCACCCCCAGCACCAGGGTGAGGGCATAGGCCTGGGAGCGGCCCGAGGTGGTGAGGCTGAGGCGCCGGGCCCCTGCCATGGCCACGGCACCGGTGCCGCCACTGAAGCCATCCACCAGGCGGCTGTCGCTCCAGGCCCCGAGGCGTGCCAGGGCCAGCACCAGTGCCACCACCGTGCGGTGGTAGAAGCGCTCGGTCTGCATGTCGTGGGCCAGCCAGTCCTGCAGGCCAGCGAGGGAGGCCGGCAACTTGGCCAGGCCGTGGGGCCGCAGGTAGAAGGCGGCCGAGAGCCCGCCGCCCACCAGGGTGGAAGCGATCAGGGGCCAGGCCAGGGGCCCCCAACCGGCCAGGGGGGTGAGGGAATACACCCCATTGGCCACCAGCAGCATGGGGAGATGCAGCACCATCCCCACCAGCACCATGGTGGGCAGCACCATCAACCAGAGCACCTCTGGCGATCGGGTGGTGAAGGGGGTGGGTCGGCCACCCCAGATCTGGCCGAACACCCGGATCAGGCCGGCGCTGATCAGGGCGTTGGTGAGCAGCACCACGCCCCCCAGCAGCAGGGGATGGGCACTGGCCGCCGTGAGCGACATCAGCTCCCGCAGGGCAGCGAAGCTGGCGAACGGTGGCAGACCCATCAAGCCTGCGGCCCCGGCCAGGAAGGCGATGCCGATCAGGGGTCGCTTGCTCCAGAGCCCGCCCAGCTGGGTGAGGTCCTGGGTCACATTGCTGATCACGATCGTGCCGATCGACATCAGCAGCAGGGCCATCGGCAGGGGGTACACCAGCAGCAGGTGCTCAGCCACGGCGAAGCCCCCCAGCCCCACCGCCACAAACAACAGGCCCAGCCAGCTGCTGGCCAGAAACGAAAGAGCCCTCTTCACGTCGATCTGGGCCAGGGCGATCAGCGAAGCCACCAGAGCCGTGGAGCCTCCCACCACCACCAGCACACCCTGCACCAGGGGGCTGAGCTCCAGCAGGGGTTCGAGGCGCAGCAGCACCCAGGCTCCACCCAACACCACCACCGCGTTGCGCAGGATCGTGGAAGGTAGAGGGCTCTCCATGGCCTCATCCAGCCAGAGGTGCAGGGGGATCTGGGCACACTTGCCCATCGGCCCTGCGATCAGGGCCAGCAGGATCAGCTGGAAGCCAGGCGGCAGAGGCGCGCCGTTATTGGTGAGATCCGCAGCCCAGCCCTGCAAACCATGGAAGTTCCAGGTACCGGCCATCGGCAGCAGGGCGATCACGCCGGCCAGCAGGATCAGGTCGCCGATCCGCTTGGTGAGAAAGGCGTCGCGGGCTCCCTTCACCACAAGCGGCTGGTTGTACCAGGTGCCCACGATCAGGTAGGTGCCGAGGGTGAGAAGCTCCAGGATCACGTAGCTGAAGAACACCGAATCGGTGAGCACCAGGGCGCACAGACCGGCTTCGAAGAAACTCAGCGACCCGAAAAAGCGCGGCCAGCCCCAGTCCATCTCCAGATAACCGATGGCATAGATCTGCACCAGCAGGTGCAAACCAGTGATCACGGCAATGGCGATCAGGGCGGGTTCGGTTACCAGTCCGTCAAAACCGATGCGCAGACCGGCGGTGTCGAGCCAGGTCCACCCGAAGCTGATCGGCCGGTAGAGGGCCTCCGCGCCAGCGCGAGCATTGGTATGCAGGGCGGTGAGCGCCACCAGGCTGTGGCCAAAGGCCACGGCCACCATCAGCAGGTTGAGGTAGCCGCAGGGGCGCGGGCCCGTGCGGGAGATCAGGCCAGGAGACCAAGCGAGCGAAAGCACTGCTGCCAGAAGGGGGTAGCAGGGAATCAGCCAAGCCGCCTGAAGAGCAGCGACGGTCATGGGCAGCGCGGAGGCCTCGATGCAGTGGCAAGGAAAGGTAGCTGCCCAGGCAGTCCGTTGGGTCGGGC
>JBBASO010000096.1:0-5834 GCA_040399265.1 Prochlorococcaceae cyanobacterium | reverse complement strand
CGGTTTCCTAAACCGTAGGTCGTGGGTTCGAGTCCCGCCAGCCCCGTCTCCCCGAGGCCGGAGCCTCAGCTGCCCAGCAGCCAGCTCAGGACTGCCACCACCAGGATCACCCCCAGACCGGTGTTCAGCACCAGGCTGGGTTGGCGGATCATGGCCTGCAGCTTCTGGGGCAGTCGCTCGGCAGAGAGCTCCAGCAGCGACACCACCAGAAACAGCAGGATCACCGGGATCACAACGGTGGTCAGCAGCCTGCGCAGGACCGGAGCCCTCAGAGCGGGAGGTTCAGTGCGCATTCTCAGGGATGATCAGGGCACCGCCTTGCCCCGGCCTGGTCAGAGCCTGGTCAATCACCGAAGGATTCAGCAGACAACGCCAGTTTTCCCCGCTGAGCGGCGGTTTTCCCCCGAAATCGCTGGATTTTCCCCAGGTCGGTCGGCTGGATGACAGGCCCGCGCGGGACTGGTGCCTGGTAGCGAACACTACCTGTAGTGCCCTTCCAAAGTTGGGTACCCCAGCTAGCGTTGGTTCAGCAACATCATTGCCATGACTCAGCTGCATGACCTGCGTCTGCGTCTGCTGGTGCAGCAGGAGAGTCAGCGGATTGTCGATGCTCAGATCGACGATCTCGATCTGTCGGTGGTGCAGGCACGCTGCCTCTGCTGGTTGGCCCTGCTGGCCGAGGCCCACGAGGACCAGGCGGCCGATGCGGAGCGACGCGGAGATACGGAGCAGGCGATGGGCTGGTTTGCGGACGCCATGCGGCTGCGGGATGTGATCAATGTGGTGAGCACGATCGAGTTGCCGATCCCCGCCTGCGGTGAGGAGGAACCGGACGGAGGCTTCGCTGGCGATCAGGGGCTGGATGGTGGTGAAGCTGGCGGACCGGACTGTCTGAGCGCCTGAAATCCCACCCAGTGCCATGATGGGCACTGACCTCCCAAGGGAGTGTGGTGCCCGAAGAGCCCTGCCAGTGCCCTGATTGCCAGCGTTTCTATCGGGAACACGACCGATTGATTCGCGAGAACCCCACCCTGCGGCAACAGCAGGAGCTCAGCTGGGCTGCGCTTCAGTCGTTCCGAACGCTGGCGGGCCGGGTGATGGAGGAGTTGCAGAAGCAGCAGGAGGCCGCTGAAGCGCAGGGGTCCGCTGGCGGCGCCGCTGCTGCTCCTGGCCTGGAACTCGCCGGTGCCGCCACCCGTTCAGCCGAGGCCGCTGTGCCCCCATCCACCGCCGGTGAGGCGTTTCAGCAGGCCCTCGCCGATCTGGAGAACATCAATGCCCATCTGTTCTCGATCGAGGCGTTGATGGAACGGGTCTTCGATGTGCGGGTTCCCGAGGAGGTGGAGCAGAAGTTCCGCGAAGTGGCCGGTGAACTGGCACCGGATCCGCTCAATGCAGACAGGCTGCGGCTGAACCGCCTGCTGCATCAGACGCCGGATCTGCCGGACAGGGGCTGATGGCCTCGGTCCGGCTTCGCCGGTCTCAGTCCATCTCGCAGGTGATCGTGACCGGATAGGGCTCGGCTTGCCAGATCCGATCGGCGTACTCCCGGATCGAGCGGTCGGAGGAGAAGAAGCCGCTGCGGGCTGAATTCAGCAGCGACATCCGATTCCAGCGGTGGCGATCCACCCAGACGCGATCCACCTCCGCCTGGGCTCGCAGGTAGTCGTCGAAGTCGGCCAGCACGAAGAAGGGATCGCGACCGGTGAGGTTCTCCAGCAGCGGTCGGAACAGATCGCTATCTCCGTTGCTGAAGTGCCCCTGTTCGATCAGCCGCAGCACCTCCGCCAGTTCTGGCATCGTGCTGATCCATTCCCAGGGGCGATAGCCCTTGTTGTGCAATGCGGTGATGCCATCGGCGGTGTGGCCGAACAGGAAGAAGTTGTCAGCACCCACCTGCTCGCGGATCTCCACATTGGCGCCATCCAGGGTGCCGATCGTGAGGGCACCATTCATCGCGAATTTCATGTTGCCTGTGCCGGATGCTTCCTTGCCGGCAGTGGAGATCTGCTCGGAAAGATCGGAGGCCGGGTAGACCCGCTCCCCCAGCTTCACGTTGTAGTCGGCCAGGAAGATCACCCGCAGCTTGCCGTCCATGTCGGGGTCGGCGTTGATCGTTTCGGCGATCCCGTTGATGAAGCGGATGATCAGCTTGGCCATGTAGTAGCCGGGTGCCGCCTTGCCGCCGAAGATCACCGTGCGCGGTGCCATGCCCTGGTCGAGGCCGTTCTTGATGCGCAGGTAGCGGGCCACCACCTGCAGGGCATTGAGGTGCTGGCGCTTGTATTCATGGATCCGCTTCACCTGCACGTCGAACAGGGAGGCCGGATCCACCAGCACGCCGGTGTGGCGATGGATGTACTGGCTGAGCTGGGTCTTCACGCCTAGTCGGGTCGACTCCCAGCGCTCCAGGAAGCCAGGATCGTCGGCGTGGCGCTCCAGCAGCCGCAGTTGCTCGGGGTCTTTCACCCAGCCATCGCCCACCGTTTCGCTCAGCAGGGCTGAGAGCTGAGGATTCGCCAGGGCCACCCAGCGCCGCGGTGTGACGCCATTGGTGACGTTGGTGAACTTGTGGGGCCAGAGGGCAGCGAAGTCGGGAAACAGCTCGCTCTGCACCAGCTCGCTGTGCAGCGCCGCCACGCCGTTCACATGGTGCGAGGCGATCGTGGCCAGATGGGCCATGCGTACCGCCTTGCTGCCGTCCTCATCGATGATCGAGACCCGGCGCAGCACCCCTTCATTGCCGGGATACTTGATCCGCACCTGCTGCAGGAAGCGGCGGTTGATCTCGTAGATCAGCTCCAGGTGGCGCGGCAGCAGGGAGCCGAACAGGTCGAGCCCCCACTTTTCCAGGGCCTCCGGCAGCAGGGTGTGATTGGTGTAGGCGACCGAGCGGGTGGTGATCTCCCAGGCGGTATCCCAGTTGAGATGTTTGTCGTCGAGCAGCAACCGCATCAGCTCGGCCACCGCGATCGCCGGGTGGGTGTCGTTCAGCTGCAGGGCCCAGTGCTCAGGAAATTCCTCGATCGGAATGCCGCGGGCATCGAGGTTGCGGATCATGTCCTGCAGCGAACAGCTCACAAAGAAGTGCTGCTGTTTCAGGCGCAGACGCCGCCCCTCATCGGTGCCGTCGTTGGGATAGAGCACCTTGGAGAGAGTTTCGCTGCCCACTTTCTCCTCCACGGCGCCGTAGTAGTCGCCGATGTTGAAGGCGTAGAAGTCGAAGGATTCGGTGGCGTCGGCCCGCCACAGGCGCAGCCGGTCGCAGGTGTTGACCCGGTAGCCGAGCACCGGCACGTCGTGGGGAATGCCGATCGCATGCTCCTCAGGGATCCAGCGAACCCGGTAGGTGCCGTGGTCGTCGCGATAGCCCTCGGTGCGCCCGCCGAAGCCGACGAAGCAGGCCTGGTCGGGTTGGGGCAGCTCCCAGGGCCAGCCGCTCTTGAGCCACTTGTCAGTGATCTCCACCTGCCAGCCGTCGCGGATCAGCTGGTCGAAGATGCCGAACTCGTAGCGGATGCCGTAGCCGGTGGCCGGGATCTCCAGCGAGGCCAGGGATTCCAGGAAACAGGCCGCCAGACGCCCCAGGCCGCCGTTGCCCAGGCCCGGTTCCTCCTCCACATCAAGGATGTCGTTGATGTCGTCGATGCCGAACCGTTTCAGTGCCTCAGCGGCCTCCGCCTGGATGCCCAGCATCAGCAGGTTGTTGCCGAGCTGGGGACCGATCAGGAACTCGGCCGAGAGGTAGGCGACCACACGCGTGGGGGTCTTGCGCAGCGCTTCGATTCCCGCCAGGTAGCGGGTCATCAGCCGGTCGCGCACTGCGTAGCTGAGCGCCATGTAGAGGTCGTGGCGACTGGCGGTGGGGGCCAGCTTGCCGAGCGTGAAGAACAGGTGCTCAGTCATGCCGTCGAACACATCGGCGGCGGTGAGGCCGCTGCGGTCGGGGTCGGCGTAGCAGCCCGGGGTCGGCAGGCGCAGGGTGCTTGGTTGGGTGCTGCTCATCGTTGCTCCGTCGGGTTCCAGCGCCAGTCGTTGATGTCGGGAGAGTCCATGCCGTGGCGGTGTGCATAGGCCCGGTGATGGAGGATGGCCTCCTTCATGCGCTCCTTGATGTGGGCGGCGCGGGAGCCCAGGGTGGGCACCCGGTCGATCACATCGATCACCAGATTGAAGCGATCGATCTGGTTGTTCATCGCCAGCTCCAGTGGCGTGTTGATGTTGCCTTTCTCCTTGTAGCCGCGCACGTGGAAGTTGAGGTGGTTGGCGCGGCGGTAGGTGAGGCGGTGGATCAGCCAGGGGTAGCCGTGGAAGTTGAAGATCACCGGCTTGTCGGTGGTGAACAGGCTGTTGAAGTCGCTGTCGCTGAGGCCATGGGGATGCTCCCTGGGGTCGGTGAGGGCGAACAGTTTGACCACATTCAGCACCCGCACCCGCAGGTGGGGGATCTCGCGGCGCAGGATCTGCACGGCCGCCAGGGTTTCCTTGGTGGGGATGTCGCCGGCGCAGGCCATCACCACATCGGGTTCGTCGGCGGCCGTGCCCTGATCGTCGTTGCTGGCCCAGCTCCACAGGCCGATGCCCTTGGCCACGTGGGCGCGGGCCTGCTCGAGGGTGAGGTACTGAATGTGCTTCTGCTTGTCGGAGACGATGATGTTGCAGACGTTGGTCTCGAGCAGGGCCTGCTCGGCCACAGCCAGCAGACTGTTGGCATCGGCAGGCAGATACACCCGCACCACCTCGCCGCTCTTGTTGCCGGCCAGATCGATGAAGCCCGGATCCTGGTGCGTGAAGCCGTTGTGATCCTGCCGCCAGACGGTGGAGGAGATCAGGCAGGTCCAGGGGCCGATCGGAGCGCGCCAGGGGGCGTGGTGGATGCAGGATTCCAGCCACTTGGCGTGCTGGTTGAACATCGAGGCGATCACATGGGCGAAGGCCTCGTAAGTGTGGAAAAAGCCGTAGCGGCCGGTGAGCAGGTAGCCCTCCATCATTCCCACCAGGGTGTGTTCAGAGAGCATCTCCACCACGCGGCCGCTGCGGGAGAGTTCGCTGCCGTTCATGTCCTCAGGCAGGAACTCCTCCATCCACACCTTCTTGCTTACCTCGTAGATGGCCTGCAGGCGGTTGGAGGCGGTTTCATCGGGGCCGAACACTCGCAGGGAATCGGGGTTGGCGGCGATCGCATCGCGCAGCAGCTCGCCCAGGGGGTAGGTGTTCTCGGCCTCGCTCTGGCCTGGCCCGTTCACAGGCACGGCGTAGGACTCCACCGGCGGCAGCTGCAGCCTGCGGCGCAGCAGGCCACCGTTGGCGTGGGGGTTGGAGCCCATCCGGCGGATGCCGGTGGGAGAGAGGGCCTGGAGCTCCGAGCGCAGGGTGCCCTGGTCGTCGAACAGCTCCCAGGGGCGGTAGCTCTTCAGCCAGGCCTCGAGCTGCTGCAGCTGGGCGGTGTCCTGGCGGGGGTTGGGCAGGGGCACCTGATGGGCGCGCCAGAAGTTCTCGAGCTTCCTGTCGCCCAGGGCGGCCGGTCCGGTCCAGCCCTTGGGGGAGCGCAGCACGATCATCGGCCAGGCCGGCCGGGTGGCGTTGCTGGGGTCGCCGCTGGCCCGCGCCTCCGTGCGGATCGCCAGGATGCGGCCGATGGCCTCATCCATGGCGGCTGCCATGGCGGCGTGCATCGCCATCGGCTCATGACCCTCCACGAAGAGGGGCTCCCAGCCGTAGCCGCGCATCAGGCTGGCCAGCTCCTCTCGGGGGATGCGGGCCAGCAGGGTGGGGTTGGCGATCTTGTAGCCGTTGAGGTGCAGCACCGGCAGCACGGCGCCGTCGCTGCAGGG
>JBBASO010000095.1:0-5855 GCA_040399265.1 Prochlorococcaceae cyanobacterium | reverse complement strand
CGGTCAGCAGGCTGAGATCGGCGTCGGTGTCGTAATAGAGCTTGGCCATCGGGGCTGCGTCGGATCTGGGCTGAGCAAGGGTTGAGCTTACGCAAGCGCCTGGCCGCAGCCGAAACGGTGCACCCTGCCTAGCGTTGACTCCGCCGCCACCTGATCGCCATGGTCAACGCCCCTGCCTCTGCGGCGGATCTCTTCGCAGCCCATATGCAGGCGGAACTCGATGCCGATCTTGAGGCCACCATGGCCACGATGGTGGCAAACCCCCACCTGCTCAACCTGGCCTCCGGCACCGGTGGAGAGGGAGCCGATGAAGTGCGCGAGTTCTACGCCACCCACTTGATCGGCCAGTTCTTTCCGCCTGATGTGGAGTTCATTCCGATCTCGCGCACTGTGGATGGCGAGCGGCTGGTGGATGAACTGGTGATCCGCTTCACCCACACCGAACCAATCGGCCATCTGTTGCCCGGCGTGGCCCCCACAGGCCGGCGTGTGGAACTGGCCCTGGTGGTGATCGTGGGGGTGCGCGGCGGCAAGGTGGCCTTCGAGCACATCTACTGGGACCAGGCCGGATTGCTGGTACAGCTGGGCCTGCTGGATCCGACAGGTCTGCCAATCGGCATTGACACGGCCGCGCGCCTGCTGGCTGCCACCGGCAAAGGCTGACGAAAAGCGATCGGTGTGGTGATGCACCGCCCGCCAGTGGCCGTCTTCCCTGCGGATGATCGTCGTGGCGCGGATGTCGCTTCGGAGGGATTCTCCGGCCTGGGCCATGCCGCTGGTGCGCTCCATGCACACCTGGTAGCCCATCTCGGTGCTCTCCGACCAGATCGCGGCAAAGGTGTCGGCGTCACCGGCAAGCAGCTGGTTGCCCGCTGCCTAGAACGCGTCTGCAGCATCAGGGAGGGCGGTCGGCATGGGAGGGGTTACTTCAGGTGGGTTGGAGGTGATCAGGCCTCACTGGGATGGGCGATCACCCGGTCGATCAGGCCATACTCCTTGGCTTCGGCGGCGCTCAGGAAATAATCGCGGTCGGTATCTTTCTCGATCTTCTCGAAAGGCTGGCCGGTCATCTCGGCCATGCTGTGGTTGAGCATATCCTTGATCCGCAGAATCTCCTTGGCCTCGATCTCGATGTCGCTGGCCTGGCGCTGGCTGGTGCCGCCGAGAGGCTGGTGAATCATGATCCGGCTGTGAGGCAGAGCCAGGCGCTTACCCTTGGTGCCGGCCCCCAGCAGGAAGGCGCCCATCGAGGCGGCCAGTCCCACGCAGATGGTCACTACGTCGGACTTGACGTATTGCATCGTGTCGTAGATCGCCAGACCAGCCGTGACCGAGCCGCCCGGCGAGTTGATGTAGAGGTAGATCGGCTTGGAGCTGTCGTCGGAGTCGAGGTAGAGCATCTGTGCCACCAGGGCGTTGGCCACGGCGTCGTTCACCTCCGAACCCAGGAACAGGATCCGCTCCACCCCCAGACGGGTGTAGATATCAACCCAGCGCTCGTACTGGCTGCCGGGCAAGCGGTAGGGAACGCTGGGGGTGCCGATGGGCATGGCTCAGAGAGAGGGATGGGGAAGGGGTGAGCGGAACGGAAGGGAGGGATGGGCTTGCACCAGAGGCAGGACCCTCGGCGGTCAGCCCTCCTCGATGGTCAGCCGATGCCGGCCGGGCTGCGGTCTGCACTGGGCAGTTCTGCCCCTGCGCCGCCGCCGGGCAGGTCCTTGCGGCTGCTCAGCACCCGGTCGATCAGCCCGTACTCGAGGGCTTCCTGGGCGGTGAGGTAGGTCATGCGATCGGAATCACGCGACAGCTGCTCAACGCTCTTGCCGGTGTTCTCAGACAGCATCTCCAGCATGGTGCGCTTGTTGTGCAGCACTTCCTGGGCACGGATCTGGATGTCGCTCGCCTGGCCGCGGGCGCCGCTGCGGGGCTGGTGCAGCACGATCGAAGCATGGGGCAGGGCAGCCCGCTGCCCCTTGGTGCCGGCACTGAGGATCATCGCCGCGGTGCCCATCGCCTGACCGATGCAGATCGTGTGCACCGGCGGCTTCACGTAGCGAAGCGTGTCGGCGATGGCGAAGGCCTCGGTCTCGAAGCCGATGGCATCGCCTGTGAACCAGGAGGTGCCGGTGGAATTGATGTAGAAAAAGATCGGCTTCTCCGGATTGTCGAACTCCAGATAGAGGAGCTGGGCAATGATCAGCTCGGTCACGTCGATGCCCATCTGGCGCTTGGCGTCATCGTCGCTGAACAGCGGCAGGCCCAGGTACACGATCCGCTCCTTGAGCAGCAGGGAGGGAAGATCGGGCGGTGGCGTGCGCATCACGGCGGAATCGCCGTAATAGGGGGCTGACACCGACATCCTTATACCTTTGGCTGTCACTGGCCTGAGCCTAGCGGGGGGGCCTGGCCCGACGCCGGGCCGGCGGCGGATCGCCACTGCCCTCCACCGGGGCCGCGGCGGTGCGGGCAAACACGATCCGCCCGGTGGGGTTCTGCAGCGCACCGGTCACCACGACGGCGAGCCGCTCACCGATGCGTCCACGGGCCCCCTCCACCACCACCATCGTGCCGTCGTCGAGGTAACCCACCCCCTGTTCAGCCTCCTTGCCATCGCGCACGATCTTCAGCTGCAGCTCGTCGCCAGGCTGCACCTCCGGCCGCAGGGCGATCACCAGCTCGCTCAGGTTGAGCACCTTCAGCTCCTTCACCTCAGCCACCTTGGCCAGGTTGTAGTCGGCCGTGAGCAGGGTGCCGCCGGTATCGGCGGTGAGAGCCTGCAGCTTGTCGTCGACACCGTTGCCCTCGTAGCGGGTGCTGTTCACAACAAGCCGGCGCCCATAGGTCTCGCGCAGCTCGCTCAGCAGTTTCAGGCCGCGCCTGCCGCGGCCGCGCTTATCGGCGTTGGCGGAATCGGCGAGGGCCTGCAGCTCATCGATCACGCACTGAGCCACGATCACCTGCCCCTCGAGCAGGCCTGAATCCAGCAGGCCGCGGATGCGGCCGTCGATGATCACGCTGGTGTCGAGGATCTTGGCGCTGGCCGGCTGCAGGACCCCCTCTGCCACCAGCAGGGCTTCGGCGTTGCTGGGGGAGAACAGACGCAGCAGGGTGCGACCGTGCACATCGGCAAGGTTGTAGCCCGACACACCGAAGAACACATTGCTGAGCACCGCCGCCAGCGGCTTGACGAACACCACCTCCCAGGGCAACGGCAGCAACAGGATCGGCGCCAGCAGGAGATTGGCCACCAGCAGCCCCAGGATCAGGCCCACCGCCCGGCTGATCAGCAGGTCGGTGGGCATCGAGCGCACCTGGGCCATCAGCCGCCTGCGCAACTGGCCGAAGAAGAAGCCCGCCAGGAGCCCGAAGAAGGCGCCGAAACCGCCCAGCACCGTGCGCAGGCCCTCCGGGTTATTGACCTGCTCCAGCAGCTGGCCCGGCAGCAGATCCACGCCCAGCCAGCCGGCAGCCGCGCCCGAGACCAGGAACAGCACCAGAATGAGGGAGTCGACCATGGCCCCGGTTCCGGCTGTGTCCGCACTCAGCCAGGCAGCATGCCTGAAACTGCGGCATCTGGCCTGCCTGGGTAACCGCACTTGATCCCACCGCCGCCCCGTCCACCGGCACCGCCTCCAACCGGCACGGCGCCGCCAGCACCCCGCAGCGCCTATCTGCACATCCCGTTCTGCCACCGCCGCTGCTTCTACTGCGACTTTCCGGTGGTACCCCTGGGGGACCGGGCCGGCGGCGAGGCGGGGGCTGCAGGGTCCGGTTCGATCGCCGTCTACCTGGAGCTGCTGCAGCGGGAGATCGCCGCATCACCGCCTGGCCCAGCACTCAGCACGGTGTACCTGGGTGGCGGCACCCCCTCCCTGCTCACCCCGGCCCAGGTGGACGCACTGCTGGGCAGCCTGCGCCAGCGATTCGGCCTTGTCCCCGGGGCGGAGATCAGCCTGGAGCTGGATCCGGCCAGCTTCGATCAGCGCCGCCTCGCCGGCTATCTCGCCGCGGGCGTGAACCGGGTGAGCCTGGGGGGCCAGAGCTTCGACGATGGCGTGCTCCAGGCCCTGGGACGCCGCCACAGCGGCGACCAGCTGCGACAGGCCGCCAGCTGGCTGGCACAGGCCCATCGCGAGGGCGTCCTGACCAGCTGGAGCCTCGATCTGATCCAGGCCGTGCCGGGTGAACACACAGAGAGCTGGACGAAGCAGCTGCGCCTGGCCGTCGCCAGCGGCGCGCCCCACCTCTCGGTTTACGACCTCACGATCGAACCGGGCACGGTATTTGCCCGCCGGCTGGAGCAGAACCGACTGGAGCTGCCCGATGCCGATCTCGGTGCCGATCTGATGGACCTCACCTGCACCGAGCTGCGGGCGGCCGGCTTCGGGCGCTACGAGATCTCCAACTACGCCCTGCCTGGCCATGCCTCACGCCACAACCGGGTGTACTGGAGCGGGGCGGGCTGGTGGGGCTTCGGCATGGGTGCCACCGCCGCCCCCTGGGGCCAGCGGCAGGCGCGGCCGCGCACCCGGGCCGCCTATGCCGCCTGGCTGGAGAGCGCAGCCGCGCAGCCCCCTGCAGCACCGGCACCAGGAGCCGCCCCCCTTCCGCTCGATGAGCGGCTGATGGTGGGGCTGCGCCGGCGGGAGGGGGTGCCCATGCCCCGGCTGCTGGCAGACGCCGGCGTGCAGGGACCGGCCCTGGCAGCAGTGCTAGCGGAGCTGCGCGCGGAGCTCGCTCCCTGGCTGGAGCAGGGGCTGCTGCTGATGGAGGGGCCCCGCTGGCGGCTCAGCGATCCGGCTGGCCTGGCCCTGTGCAATGGGGTACTGCGTCAGCTGCTGGCCTGGTGGGAACGCTGGGATGACGCTGGGCGGCTATCCAGCGCCGCAGCGCCTCCACCGCCAGGCTGCGCCCCTGCAGCAACGGCGCGCTGAAGGGAGGCTGGCGGGCGGTGAGCCCCAGCAGATCGGCGGTGACCCGCACCTGGCCGTCGCAGGCGTCGCCGGCACCGATGCCGATCACCGGAATGGTCAGCTGCCGGGTCAGCTGGGCGGCCAGGTCGGCAGGGACGTGCTCCAGCACCAGGGAGAAGCAGCCCGCCGCCTGCAGAGCGGCCCCATCGCGCTCCAGCCTGGCGCGGCCGGCACCGTCCCCACCCTGGCGCCGGTAGCCGAGACGATGCACCGACTGGGGAGTCAGGCCGATGTGCCCCATCACGGGGATGCCGCTGCGCACCAGCCGGTCGATCACCGCCAGGGTCTCCGGCTCAGCACCCTCAAGCTTCACCGCCGCCGCCGGACTTTCCTTCAGGGCCCGGCCGGCGGCCGCCACCGCATCATCCGGCCCACATTGGTAGGTGAGGAACGGTAGATCCAGGATCAGCAGCGGCTCCTGGCCTGGTGCACAGACGCTGGCCAACCCCCGCGCCGTCGCCCGGCAGTGGTGGAGCATCTCATCGAGGGTCACCGGCAGGGTGGTGGGGTGGCCCAGCACCACCATCGCCAGCGAATCACCCACGAGCACCGCGTCGGCACCGGCCTCGGCCACCAGGGCACCGGAGAGGGCGTCCCAGGCCGTGAGAACGGCGATCGGCAACCCGGCCTGCTTGCGCTTGGCCAGATCGGCAGGACGCAGGGGCACGGGCGCAGCAGGGGTGAAGGGCATTGCTAGCATCGCTTGCGACTCGGACCCATGCGGCCCGGACGCCCAAATCTGGTCAGGACCGGAAGGGAGCAGCCACACGGGATGCTCCAGGCAGGCGTGGACTCCGGGTCACCCCCTTGCCCTCGGCGCAACATCGGCCCCGCCATTCAGGGATGGTCACTGCCGACAACAATTGACGCTGTCGACAAACA
>JBBASO010000094.1:0-6043 GCA_040399265.1 Prochlorococcaceae cyanobacterium | reverse complement strand
GCTCCTCGCGGGTGTTCTCCTCGTCGTGCACCGACACGGGGAAGGGCAGGTTGCCGTTCACGGCATTCAGCACGGTGATGTCGCTCGCGAGCACCTCCACCCGGCCCGTGGCCAGCTTGTCGTTGATGGCGTCGGCAGGGCGCTCCCGCACGGTGCCCTCCACCTGGATCACGGTTTCATTGCGCAGGTGCTCCGCCACGGCGAACATCGCGGCACCGTTGTCCGGGTCCACCGTGATCTGCACAGTGCCGCTGCGGTCGCGCAGGTCGATGAAGATCACGCCGCCGTGGTCACGGCTGCGGTCCACCCAGCCGCACAGCTGCACGGCCTGGCCGCTGGCATCAGGGCGCAGGTCGCCGCATCCGTGGCTGCGCATGGTGGAAAAGCAAGCGGATCGGCGATTTTCCCACGGCGCCTATTTTTGAACCGCTGTGGCCCGCCCCCGTTGGCCTGGCTAAAGAGCAGTGGTGTGCTGATCACCCCACCAACTAGGCCCATGAACCGCCGCCAAGTGCTCATCGGCTCCGCCATCGGCGTTGTCGGGGCCGCTCTGCCCTCCGTGATCGCCCGCAGCGCCCGGGCAGCCGGGGCCATGGATCATCACCTGCTGGAGAGCCTGCAGGCCTGCACCCCCAAAGACTCCCTGACCCGCCTGATGGAGGGCAACGCCCGCTTCGCCAAGGCCTGGACCGCCGCCAGCGGCAAGGCCAACCCGGCGGAGCGCATGGCGATCCTCAACGACATCTGGGAGCGGAACTGCCAGATCGATCCGGTGTCCCTCGCCCAGGGGCAGAAGCCCTATGCGGCGATCCTCTCCTGCGCCGATTCGCGGGTGGATCCTGGTTGGTTGTTTGCCAGTGGTTCCGGAGAGCTGTTCCAGGTGCGCAGTGCCGGCAACACCGCCTTCGACGATGGCATCGCCTCCCTGGAATATGCCGTGGCGGTGCTGGGCACACCGTTGGTGCTCGTGATGGGCCACAGCGGCTGTGGCGCCGTCAAGGCGGCCATGGGCAGCGACCCGCTCACACCGATGTTGGAGGGGTTGGTGAAACCAATCCGGGCCAGCCTGCACAGCGGTGATGCGCTCAACGCGGCGATCCAGGGCAATGTGCGCTACGCCGCCAACCAGCTCACCAGCCGCAGCACCGTGCTGAAGGAGGCGGTGGCCGCCGGCAAGCTGTCGATCCGCAGTGCCTACTTCGACATCGGCAGCGGCAAGGTGACCCTGCTCTGAGGAGCAGTCGGGTCCGGGACGTGGCTTGCTGTCTACGCCGGCCTGTTTCGCGTCAGCGACGGGCTGTTTCGCGTCAGCGACGGTAGAAGGGTCGCTTCACCACGGTGGCCGGCTCCGATCTGCCGCGGATCTGCACCTTCAGCTCGGTGCCCAGTCGGGCCAGGGCGGTGGGCACGTAGGCCAGGGCGATCGCCTTGTTCAGGCTGGGGGCCCAGCTGCCGCTGGTCACTGCACCAACCGTCGCGCCTTCGTGCTGCACCGGGTAGCCATGGCGGGCGATCGCTCGGCCCTGCAGCTCCAGCCCCACCAGCCGCCGCTCCACCCCGGCGTCGCTCTGGCGCTCCAGCACCGCGCGGCCGATGAAGGCTCTGGGCATGTCCAGGTGCACGAGCCAGCCCAGCCCCGCCTCCAGGGGGGTGGTGCCCGCATCCATGTCGTGGCCGTAGAGGTGCATGGCCGCCTCCAGGCGCAGGGTGTCGCGGGCGCCGAGGCCGCAGGGGGTCACTCCCTCGGCCAGCAGCTGGCGCCAGAGGGCCAGGCCCGCCTGCCGCTCCAGCAGCAGTTCGAAGCCGTCTTCGCCCGTGTAACCGGTGCGGCCCACGAAGGCATGGGCGCCGGCGGCGGCACCCGTGGCGTGGGCAAGGCTGAGGTCGCGGTGACCGAAGCGTGGCAGGCCGGCCAGGCTGACGCCCGCCAGGGTCTCCAGCCGCGCCGGCGCTTCTGGCCCCTGCAGCGCCAGCAGCACACCATCGCCCTTGTGATCGCTGATCTGGATGCCGGCTGGCTCCAGCTGGCCGCGCAGCCAGGCCGTGTCGTCAGCCGCGCAGGCGGCGTTGATCACCAGCAGCAGTTCGTTGGTTTCACCGGCGGCAGGATCGCTGGGGTCGGCGCGCCAGCCGCGGTCGTAGACGATCAGGTCATCGCGGATGCCGCCCGCATCGTTCAGCAGCACGGAGTAACAGGCCTCGTCGGGGCCGATGCGGAACAGGTCGGTGGGCACCAGGCCCTGCAGTGCATCCTTGGCGCCGTCGCCGCGCAACCGCAGCACTCCCATGTGGGAGATGTCGAAGACGCCGCAGCCCTGGCGCACGGCCTGATGCTCTGTCACCAGGCCGCCGAACTGAACGGCCATCTCCCAGCCGGCGAAGGGCACCATGCGGCCGCCGGCAGCTTGGGCGGCTTCGAACAACGGCGTGCGCAGAAGGGCCACGGACCGGATCAGGGGATGGAACGGCCTGAGCCTATGCAGGTTCCGGGCCCGGTCGGCTCCGGTCCGCAGCCTCTCATCGGCAGCCTCCAGTCGGCAGGGTCGAGCCACGACACCTGTCCTCGAGGCAGGAAAAGATTCGGAAGATCCAGGTATCCGGTGCGACAGTCAATACCACCATCACTAGTCTTGGCGCCCCGGCTGTGAGCCCATGGGCTACCACTCCAGCTGCCGCGGCTGTTGCCATGCGGTTCCCCCCCAGGAGGGGGGCATGGGTTGGTGCCGTCTGCGGGAGCTGCCGATCCATCCCGATCTCGCCGGCCAGCTCTGGTGCCACCACTGGACCGCCCGGGCGCCGCGCCTGCCGACCCTCTCGACTGGGGCGATGAGCCATCGATCGGTCGCTCCCTCCACCCGCCAGCTCAGCCTGGACGCCGTGCTGGCGGCAGAGGGCTGAGGCGCTGCGCCCCAGCATCCAGTGTCAAAAAAACAGTGTCAAAAAAATCCGAAGAAATTCGGAAGAATCCTCGGGATCTTCCGTAAAGAGGTCCACAGCGCACAGCGTTGCGCCGGGCTGGGCTTGTAATGGGTTGTTCTGGTTTCACCCTGGAGGTGGCTGGATTGGTCGCAACACCCGCTCTCACCAACCCGATCGACCTGTTGGCTGCCCAGGTGGACGCCGAATTGCTGACGCTGCCCACCGGTGCCAGGGTGTTTGAACGTGGTTGCCAGGTCGACTCGATCTACGGGGTGCGTCGCGGCATCGTTGAGGTGCTGGGTGTGGAGGGGGAGAAGCTCTGCTACCGCCCCGGTGAACTGTTCAGCTACCAGGACATCCTCTGGGGACAGGGTTTTTATCGCAATACCGCCGTGGCTCGCACTCCGATCGAGGTGCTACGCCTCGATCGACTCCGCTTCCTCAACCTGCTGCACAACCATCCCACCCTGGCCTTGTTGTTGATCGCTCAGCAGCACGGACGTCTCAGGGAGCAGCGCAGCAGTGGCACCTGCTGCTACTGAGACCCGAGCAGCAGCAGCAGCGACCGGGTCACCTTGGCGGCGAGCACGGCGCTGACGCCGGTGGGGTCGAGCTGGGGGGCCAGTTCCACCACGTCGGCGGCCACCAGCCGGTGCTGCCGCAGTTCGGCCACCAGCACGGCGAAATCACCCCAATGGAAGCCGCCCGGTTCCGGTGTGCCCGTGCCGGGCATCACGGCCGGGTCAAACCAGTCGAGGTCCACCGTGAGGTAGAGCGGCCGGCCCCGTAGTGGACCCAGGGACTCGGCCATGGCCGCGATCGGCACCAGCCGGCCGCTGCTGCGCAGCTCGCTGAATTCATCGCGGGTGCCGCTGCGGATCGCGATCTGGCGCAGTTCACCGCTGGGCAGCACCTCCAGGCAGCGGCGCATGGCGCAGGCGTGGCTGTGGCGGGCCCCCAGCCATTCCTCCCGCAGGTCGGCGTGGGCATCGAGCTGCACCAGCACCAGATCGGGGTGCCGAGCGGCCACCGCCGCCACGGCGCCGCTGCTGATCGAATGCTCGCCCCCAAGCATCAGCGGTCGCAGCCCCAGCTCGAGCACGCTGGCGGTGGCGTCGCGCACCGCGGCCACCACTGGATCAGGGGCGCCGTAGGGAATGTCCACCGCCCCCAGGTCGGCAAAAGCCAGATCGAGCAGGTCGCGGTCGAGCTCGGGGCAATAGGTTTCCAGGCCGTTGCTCACCTCCCGCACGGCCGCCGGCCCGAAGCGGGTGCCGGGGCGAAAGGAGGTGGTGCCGTCGTAGGGCACGCCGAACAGGCCCACCACGCAGCCGTGGGGATCGCGGCGGGCGCCCATGTAGATGGCACCGTCGGCATCGAAGCAGGAGAGGTCGGAGGCCATGGCTCAGGCGAGGGCGCGCTCGATGGCGGCGGGGATGGCGTCGAAGCCGCCCCGCTGCCAGCGGGGGCTCCAGATCTCACAGCCGGCGGCCACCGCCGCGGCCCGCTCCGGCTGCGGTTCGCGGTAGCGAGGCCCATCCACGGCAGCGAAGGTCCAGCTCCACCAGCCGCTGGGGTACATCGGCACCCAGCCGTAAAGAGGATCGGCATGGCCGAACACCTCCCGCAACAGGCGCACCGTGTCGAGATGCACCGCTCGAAAGGCTTCGGGCGATTCGCTCTGGGTGGCGAACACTCCGCCCGGCCGCAGGATGCGGCGGCAGTGCGCGAAGAACGCCCGGTTGAACAGCCCCTCGGCGGGACCCGCGGGATCGGAGCCGTCCACGATCACCACGTCGTAGCTGGCATCGGCGGCCTGGGCCGCCCAGGCGATGCCATCGCCCACGGTGAGGTGGAAGCGGGGGTCTTGCCAGGTGCCGCCGCCGATCGTGGGGAGGTGCTGCTGGCTCCACTCCACCACCAGCCCGTCGATCTCGACCATGTCGAGGTGCTGCACGGCGGGGTGGCGCAGGCATTCGCGGGCGGTGCCGCCGTCGCCGCCGCCGATCACCAACACCCGCTCGATCGAAGCGGCGCCGCAGAGAGCCGGGTGCACGATCGCTTCGTGGTAATGCCGCTCCTGGCGCTCGGCGGTCATCCAGCAGCCATCGAGCAGCAGGCCCTTGCCATAGCGCTCGCTGTCGATGATCGTCACCCTCTGGAAGGGCGACTGCTGTTCGGCGATCACCCGGCCCGCCAGGCCGTAGCGCACGCCATCGAAGATCTCATCAATCCAGCCTTGGCTGGGGGCGGGAGCATCACTCACGGTGCGGGCGGGATCGCTGCTTCCAGCTAAGCCTCCCATCCAGCGCTGTGGGGGAAGGGCACCGCTTGCGCTGACTTGACGGCTCTGCAGGCATGCTTGGGTCGGGCCCGGTTTCGGCACGTGGATCTGCAGCTGATCCCTGGTGTGGTGATTCCCGCAGCGGAGCTGCGTTGGCGCTTTTCTCGATCCTCCGGCCCGGGCGGCCAGAACGTGAACACCACCGATTCGCGGGTGGAGCTGTTGTTTGACCTGGCAGCGACGCCGTCCCTGCCGCCGTTGCTGCGAACCCGGGCGCTGCGCCGGCTGGCAGGCCAGCTGGTGGAGGGCTGTGTGGTGATCGCCGCGAGTGAACGGCGCTCCCAGTGGCAGAACCGGATGGCGGCCCAGCGACGACTGGGGGAGCTGCTGCAGGCGGCGATTCAGCCGCCGCCGCCGCCGCGGCGCGCCACCCGGCCGACCCGGGGCTCGGTGGAGCGGCGCCTGGCGGCCAAGCAGAGGCGCAGTGCCGTCAAGCGGCAGCGCCGCATCCGGCTTCAGCCGCCGGACGATTGATCGCTCAGAGCCGAATGCCAGCGGCGCCTTGATCACAGGATCACGACTGGGAAATCAGGCTGATTTGGCGGGGTGAGAAGCGGCCGAGGTGGTGAATGTGGCTTGTATTCAAGGTTGCGGCGGTGGAGCGGCAAGGCTGCTGAAATGAGTCGATTGGCCATGCAACCGGGCTAGCAGTGGGGTGGCCGTAACTGCGGTCATCTTTTCCTATCAGGAGAATCTTCCATGTCCGATCTTATGATTCTTTCCGACCACGAAACAGCTCAGATCAATGGTGGACTGTTCAACTTCACCCCGATCACGAGC
>JBBASO010000093.1:0-6047 GCA_040399265.1 Prochlorococcaceae cyanobacterium | reverse complement strand
ATCAGCCCAGGGCCTTGGCCTTGGCCACCACGTTGTCGACGGTGAAGCCGAACTGTTCCATGCACACCGGCCCGGGGGCGGAGGCGCCGAAGCGGTCGATCGACACGCTGGTGCCCTCGAAGCCGGTGTACTTGTGCCAGCCGAAGCTGCTGGACGCTTCCACCACCACGCGCTTGCGGCAGGCGGCGGGCAGCACGCTCTCGCGGTAGGCGGCGTCCTGTTCCTCAAACAGCTCCACACAGGGCATCGACACCACGCGCACGTTCTTGCCTTCGGCGCGCAGCTGGGCAGCGGCTTTGGTGCACAGCTCCAGTTCGGTGCCGGTGCCGATCAGGATCAGGTCCGGGGTGCCGGTGCTGTCCTCAAGGATGTAGCCACCCTTGGCCACGGCGGCGGCGCTTGAATTGGCCTGGTTGGCCATCGCCTGGCGGCTGAGGATCAGGGCGGTGGGGCGCTTGCGGTTGGCAATCGCCACCTGATAGGCCCCGCTGGTCTCATTGCCGTCGCCGGGTCGCATCACCAGCAGGTTGGGCAGGCAGCGAAGGGTGGCGAGGGTTTCGATGGGCTGGTGGGTGGGGCCGTCCTCACCGAGGCCGATCGAGTCGTGGGTGAGCACGTAGATCACGCCCAGCTCGCTCAGGGCGGAGAGGCGGATGGCGCCGAGCGCGTAGCCGGCGAACACGGCGAAGGTGCCGCCGTAGGGGATCAGGCCGCTGCCGTGGTACACGAGGCCGTTGAGGATCGAGGCCATGGCGTGCTCGCGCACGCCGAAGTGCAGGTAGCGATTGGCTTCGGCTCCCTTCTGGAAGCCCTTCTCGCCCTTGATGTCGGTGAGGTTGGAGTGGGTGAGGTCGGCGGAGCCGCCGATCAGTTCGGGCAGTTTCGGACCGATCGCATTCAGGCAGTTGTAGGAGTGGAGACGGGTGGCCAGGCCTTTGTCTTCAGGGCCGTAGCTGGGCAGATCCGCATCCCAGCCCTGGGGCAGCTCACCACGCAGCTGGCGTTCGAACTCGGCGGCTTCGGCCGGGTACTTGGCGCGGTAGTCCGCCAGGGTGCTGTTCCATTCCGCTTCGGCGGCCTCGCCGCGGCTGAGGGCCTGGCGCCAGTGGTCGTAGGCCTCCTGGGGCACTTCGAAGGGGCCGTAGCTCCAGTTCAGATTCTTGCGGGTGAGTTCGGCTTCCTCGGCACCGAGGGCTGCACCGTGCACCCCGGCGGTGTTGGCTTTGTTGGGGGAGCCGTAGCCGATCGTGGTGGTGACCTTGATCAGCGAGGGGCGGTCGGTGACGGCCTTGGCCTCGGCGATGGCACCGGCGATCGCCTCGAGATCGGTGTTCCCCTCAGCCACGTGGACGGTGTGCCAGCCGTAGGCCTCGTAGCGCTTCATCACATCTTCGGTGAAGGAAACATTGGTGTTTCCGTCGATGGTGATGTGGTTGTCGTCATAGAGGGCGATCAGCTTGCCCAGGCCCAGGTGACCGGCCAGGGAGGCGGCTTCACCGCTCACACCCTCCTGGTTGCAGCCGTCGCCCATGATCACGTAGGTGGTGTGATCGACCAGGGTGCAGTCGGGCTTGTTGAATTTGGCGGCGAGGTGAGCTTCCGCCATGGCCAGACCCACGGCGTTGGCGATGCCCTGGCCGAGCGGGCCGGTGGTCACCTCAACGCCGGGGGTCTCGAATGTTTCGGGGTGGCCGGGGGTCTTGGAGCCCCACTGGCGGAACTGCTTGATGTCCTCCAGCGTCACCGAGTCGTAGCCGGAGAGGTGCAGCAGCGCGTACAGCAGCATGCAGCCATGGCCGGCCGAGAGCACGAAGCGATCGCGGTTGAACCACTGGGGGTTGGCGGGGTTGTGCTTCAGGAAGCGGTCCCACAGGGCGAAGGCCATCGGTGCTGCTCCCATCGGCAGACCGGGGTGGCCGGAGTTCGACTTGTTGACGGCGTCGATTGCCAGAAAGCGGATGCTGTTGATACACAGCGACTCGAGCTGACTGGGGGAAGCCGTGGGGGCGGAGGGGGCGGCGACCATGGGTAGGAGTGAGGAGAGGGTCGGGTGGTGGAGTGGGGCCGGGGGGTGGATCCGGCCGGCTCCGCAGCGCGGCTGGAGCCGCCAGGGCGTTATCCGCTCATCCGGCGGAATGCCAGACATACGTTGTGACCCCCGAATCCGAAGGAGTTGGAGAGCACAACTTCAAGCTTCAGCTCCCGGGCCTGGTTGGGCACCACATCCAGATCGCAGGCTGGATCCGGATTGCTGTAATTGATCGTAGGCGGCACGATGCCGTGCCTCATCGCGAGCACAGCAGCCACGGCTTCGATGCCGCCACTGCCGCCGAGCAGGTGGCCCGTCATCGATTTGGTGGAACTCACCGGGATCCGGCGGGCATGGTCGCCGAGGGCGCTCTTGATCGCGGCGGTCTCGTTGCTGTCGTTGGCCTGGGTGCTGGTGCCGTGGGCATTCACGTAGCTCACGGCATCCGGTTCGAGGCGGGCATCGCGCAGGGCAAGCCGCATCGCCTCGGCCCCACCCACTCCCCCCGGGGAGGGGGAGGTGATGTGGTGCGCGTCGCAGGTCATGCCGTAGCCCACCACCTCGGCCAGGATCCGGGCTCCGCGGGCCTGGGCGTGCTCCAGGCTTTCCAGCACCAGCACCCCAGCTCCCTCGCCGATCACGAAGCCGTTGCGCTCCGCGTCGAAGGGCCGGCTGGCGGTGGCCGGGTCGTCGTTGCGGAACGACAGGGCCTTGGCACTGGCGAAGCCGGCTACGCCCAGAGGGGTGATGGCGGATTCGGCACCACCGCACACCATGGCATCGGCAAGCCCGAGCTGGATCAGGCGGAAGGCATCACCGATGGCGTTCGAACCTGCGGCGCAGGCGGTTGCCACGGCGCTGCTGGGCCCTCGGGCTCCGAGGGCGATGGCGGCCAGACCAGTCGCCATGTTGGGAATCATCATCGGCACGCAGAACGGGCTCACCCGATCAGGTCCGCGTTCGTGCAGCACCTGCGCCTGCGTTTCCATCATCAGCAGGCCACCGACGCCGGATCCGATCGCCGTGCCGACCCGGTGCCGATTGCTGTCATCGATTGTGAAGCCGGCATCGGCGAGGGCCTGCTTGGCGGCCACCACGCCGAACTGGCAGAAACGATCCCAGCGCTTCGCTTCCTTCGGCTCAAGCCAGCCTTTTGCGTCAAAGTTCTTGACTTCGGCGGCAAACCGACAGGCGTGGCGCGAGGCATCAAACAGGGTGATGCCCGCCACGCCATTTCGGCCGGAGGCAAGACCTTCCCAGTAGCTGGAAACGTCATTGCCGATCGGTGTGACCGCCCCGAGGCCGGTGACGACGACGCGGTGGAGACCCTCGACCATGGAGCGGCTCAGGCCTGCTTCTCTTGGATGTAGTTGACGGCATCACCGACGGTGGCGATGCCTTCGGCAGCCTCGTCCGGAATCTCGATGTCGAAGGCCTCTTCCAGGGCCATCACCAGTTCAACGGTGTCAAGGGAATCAGCGCCCAGATCGTTCTGGAAGTTGGATTCCGGTTTGACCTCGGCGGCGTCGACGCTGAGCTGCTCGGCAACGATCGAGCGCACTTTCTCGTAGATCGCTTCCTGGGACATGACCGGTGTGTGAGTCGCCGCACTCTACGGGTCGCTCTGGCAGGGCCCGGCCACCCGCCCTCGGCGTATGAACAAGGGTGAACGGGTGCGGTTCAGGTCCGGATGGATCCGGCCGGCTTCGGTACCGTTGGCGACACGTCGAGTCTCAGCCCTCCGGAGTCCAGATGTCCCACGCTGTCAAGATCTACGACACCTGCATCGGCTGCACCCAGTGCGTGCGCGCCTGCCCTCTGGATGTGCTGGAGATGGTGCCCTGGGATGGCTGCAAGGCCGCTCAGATCGCGTCCTCGCCCCGCACGGAGGACTGTGTGGGCTGCAAGCGCTGCGAAACCGCCTGCCCGACCGATTTCCTCAGCATCCGCGTGTACCTGGGCGACGAAACCACCCGCTCGATGGGTCTGGCCTACTGACCGGCTGGCTCACCGCCCGGTTCCCATAAGCTCAGGCCCGGCCCCTGCCGGGCTTTTTTCTTGTCTTGTCGCCCCTGAGCAGGCCCCTATGTGCGGGATCGTTGCCCTGATCGGATCGCGGGAGGCTGCTCCCCAGCTGCTGGAGGGCCTGCGCCAGCTCGAATACCGCGGCTACGACTCAGCCGGCATCGCCACGGTGGAGCAGGGCGGCGGCGCCGGGGTGCTGCACTGCCTGCGGGCCGAGGGCAAGCTGGTGAACCTCACCGCCCGCTACGAGACCAGCGGTGCGCCCGGCCAGTGCGGCATCGGCCATACCCGCTGGGCCACCCATGGCAAGCCGGAGGAGCGCAACGCCCATCCCCACCTTGATGGTGCCGGCGAGGTGGCGGTGGTGCAGAACGGCATCATCGAGAACCACCGCAGCCTGCGTGAGCAGTTGCAGGCGCAGGGCGTCGCCTTCCGCAGCGACACCGACACCGAGGTGATCCCCCATCTGGTGAGTGCGCGGCTGGCGGCTTTGCTGGCCGAGGGCCGCAATGCCGATGGCGCCCTGCTGCTGGAGGCGGTACAGCAGGTGCTGCCCGGCCTGCATGGGGCCTATGCGCTGGCGGTGGTGTGGGCGCGGGCGCCCCAGGCGCTGGTGGTGGCACGCCGGGCGGCCCCCCTGCTGATCGGCCTTGGGGAGGGTGAATTCCTCTGTGCCAGCGACACGCCGGCCCTGGCCGGATTCACCCGCACGATCCTGCCGATGGAGGACGGTGAGGTGGCCCTGCTCACCCCTCTGGGCATTGAGCTCTACGACGGGCAGGGCCGTCGGGTGCAGCGTTCTCCCAGCCTGCTCACGGGCACGGAGCACGTGGCGGACAAGCGCAGCTTCCGCCACTTCATGCTCAAGGAGATCCACGAGCAGCCGGAAACGGCGGCCCTCTGGGTGGCCCGTCATCTGCCGGAAGCCGGCGAACGGCTCGTGGCCCTGCCTCTCGACGAGGGGTTGTTCGAGGGGGTGGAGCGGATTGATGTGCTTGCCTGCGGCACCAGCCGGCACGCCGCCCAGGTGGGGGCCCACCTGCTGGAGCAGCTGGCCGGGATCCCGACCCAGGTCTTCTACGCCAGTGAGTTCCGCTATGCCCCGCCGCCGCTGCGGCCCCACACGCTCACCATCGGCGTGACCCAGTCGGGCGAGACGGCCGACACGCTGGCGGCTCTGGCGATGGAGCAGGAGCGCCGCCGGCTGGTGGCCGATCCGGCCTTCGCGCCCCGGCTGCTGGGGATCACCAACCGGCCGGAGAGCTCCCTGGGGCGGATGGTGAACCAGGTGCTGGACATCGGCGCCGGCATCGAGGTGGGAGTGGCGGCCACCAAGACCTTTCTCGGCCAGCTGCTGGCGTTTTACGGCCTGACGGTGGCCTTGGCGGAGCGGCGGCTGGGCCTGCAGGCGGGGGGAAGCACGATCAGTCGCGAGCGGCTGCAGAAGCTGGTGGTGGGTCTGCGGCAGGTGCCCGAGCAGCTGCGCCGGCTGATCGAGGATCACGATCAGCGGGCGGCGGCCCTGGCGCACCGCTTTGAGCGCACCCAGGACGTGATTTTTCTCGGGCGGGGCATCAACTTCCCGATCGCCCTGGAGGGGGCCCTCAAGCTCAAGGAGATCAGCTACATCCACGCCGAGGGATACCCCGCCGGCGAGATGAAGCATGGCCCGATCGCCCTGCTCGATGCCCGGGTGCCGGTGGTGTCGATTGCCGTGCCGGGCACGGTGTTCGAGAAGGTGCTCAGCAACGCCCAGGAGGCCAAGGCCCGCGACGCCGAGCTGATCGGCGTTGCCCCGGAGCTGGCAGACACCGAGATCTTCGATGTGCTGCTGCCGGTGCCGGTGGTGGACGAACTGCTCAGCCCGCTGCTCACCGTGATTCCGATGCAGCTGCTCAGCTATCACATCGCCGCCCACCGGGGCCTGGATGTGGATCAGCCCCGCAACCTGGCCAAGAGCGTCACGGTGGAGTGAGCAGCAGCCAGCCGATCG
>JBBASO010000092.1:0-6063 GCA_040399265.1 Prochlorococcaceae cyanobacterium | reverse complement strand
CACCGGCTGACCAGCCGCACGAAAACTTCGTCTTCCCTGAAGAGGTACTGCCCCGCGGTAACGCTCTTTGATTCACCCCGGCTGCCAGACCTCCCCGGCGGTTCTTCAAGACAGTCCATCGGTGCCTCTGAGGAGGCACCTTTTTTATTGTCCGTCAGGCGCTGGCGCGACTGCGGTATCCGAGGCCCTCAGGGCTGGGCGGCACGGGCGGCGATCCTGGCCCAGAAGGATTGCTCAGCCGCTTCCTGCCGGGCGTTGGCTTCGCGCAGGAACGGCGCCAGCCCCGCCAGGTTGAGCAGCCAGTGGTTGAGGGCCGACATCGGCCAGAGCAGCGGTCGTTCAAAGTCGATGAACAGCACCACCCGGTAGCCGTTGGTGTCGTTCCAGACTTGGTGGTTGTAGGTGTCGTCGAACACCAGGCAATGGCCTTCCTGCCAGGTGTGGATCTGATCGGCGATCCGGATCCGGCACTGCTCCTGAGGCTCTGGCACGATCAGTCCCAGATGCAGCCGCAGCACCCCGGCCCAGGCGCCCCGGTGCGGCGGAATCCGCTTGAGGGGCGACAGAATCGAAAAGAAGGCAGTGGTGCAATCCGGGATGCAGGCCAGCAATTTCATCGTTGCCGGGCAGCGGCGGGCGTTTTCGCTGCAGTTCATCCCGACCCCCTTGAGAAAGAAGGTCTTCCAGTCGTTGTCCTTCTGGATGCCGCCCACCTCCGGCAGGATGTCCTGGAAGTTGGGCATGGCGTCGCGGTAGGTCATCACCGCATCCAGTTCCTGGCGCACCTGCGGCCACTGGGCTTCCACCTCCGGAATCCAGGCGAACTGCTCGGCGGCGAACACCGGGCGGTCGCCGTGCAGCGCAAAGCGGCACACCAGCCATTCCAGGGCCCCGTGCAGCGCACGCCGCGCCCGGATTCTGCGGCTTCTGGCTGGGAAGGTCCAGTGGCGCCGGCGCAGATCGATTGCCGTTTCGGCGTGCTGGCGGGGCAGGGCGGACCGCTGCTTTGGCTGCTGCATCGGCTGGTGGCTTCCCTGATCGCGTGCGTGGCGAGCGTAGGCAGGGTTGCGGGATCGGGCGCCTGCGGTTGCTTCTGCCTAGGATTGCTGCGTTCCGTCAGCAGTGGCGTGGCAACCGGCTCCGGCTGGCTGCCGCAGGCGCCATCGGCTGGCATTCGCCCCAACGGAGGAGGTGCCCATGAGTTCCAGTAATCACAGCAAGGGTCTGCTGATCGCGGAGAACGCCGGCTGATTACGGCGCCTCAACCCTGATCAAACGGTTCCGCGGCAACTGCGGACCCGGCGAGAGCCCCCGCAGGTCAGGCATAGCCTGGCTTGTGGGGGCATCGTTCTGCTTGGCTGATCTTCTGCTGGTCTGATCTTCTGCCGGGCTGTCCTGTACCGGGCTGTCGCTCCTGGCCATTGTGTTCTCTGTCACATCCGATACGGCAGCAGCGCTGATGCCCGCGCACACTCATGTCTGGCGCGTTGCGCCATCTTGTGTGAGGAACACCCATGAAACTTTTCCAGCAACTGCTGGTTGCCCCTGCGGCTTTCGGTCTGATGGCTCCCATGGCCGTCTCCGCCGCTGAGGTCAACCTCGAGGGCGTCAACCAGTACGCCACTCAGGAGCAGGTCACCAGCATCTCCCAGTTTTCGGACGTGCGTCCGACCGACTGGGCTTACCAGGCTCTCTCCAACCTGATCGAGCGCTACGGCTGCGTGGCCGGCTACCCCGACGGCACCTACCGCGGCCAGAAGGCGATGACCCGCTACGAAGCGGCCGCCCTGCTGAACGCCTGTCTCGACCGTGTCACCGAAGTGACCGACGAGCTCAAGCGCCTGATGGCTGAGTTCGAGAAGGAACTGGCCGTGCTCAAGGGCCGCGTCGATGGCCTCGAGGCCAAAGTGGGTGAGCTGGAGGCCAACCAGTTCTCCACCACCACCAAGCTGAACGGTCAGGCCACCATGGTGCTGGGTGGCGCCGGCAACACCGGTTTCGGTGACAATGTCACCGTCAACTACGACGTGCAGCTGAACTTCGACACCAGCTTCACCGGTAAGGACCTGCTGCGCACCCGCCTGCGCGCCGGCAACTTCGCCGACTCGGTGTTTGCCAAGGGCAACACCTTCATGGAGATTGCCTTCCAGGAAGATGCTGGCGTTGACGCCGGTGGCGACATCGTCGGTATCAACCGTCTGTTCTACAAGTTCCCGATCGCCGATGGCTTCACCGCCGTCGTCGGCGCCAAGGTTCGTCAGGACGACATGCTGGCCATGTGGCCGAGCGCCTACCCGGCTGATACGGTCCTCGACCTGTTCACCTATGCCGGCGCCCGTGCCACCTACAGCCTGAACCTCGGCGCCGGTGTCGGTGTCTACTGGCAGAAGGACGGCTTCAGCATCAGTGCCAACTACGTCTCCAACGAGAACGCCGCCCAGGATTCCACTGTCGGCGTTGGTGAAGATCTCACCGCCACCGTTCAGTTCGGTTATGCCGCTGAGAGCTGGGGTGCTGCATTCGCCTACACCTACGCTGACTTCCAGGGTGCCGGTGACGGCCTCAACGCCTTCGGCCTGAGCGGTTACTGGTCGCCTCTGTCGGCAGCCTGGGCCCCCTCGATCAGCGCCGGTTTCGGCTTCTCCGATCAGGGGAATGCCTTCCGCAACGGCAGCGACGATGCCTGGAGCTGGATGGTCGGTCTCCAGTGGGGTGACGCCTTCATGAAGGGCAACTCCCTGGGCATGGCGATCGGCAGTGCCGGCTCTGCCGCGAGCGGCAAGTGCAGCCGCTTCGGTGGTGCGAACTGCACCGGAGGCATCTGGCTGCCTAATGGTGAGGAGACCCTGGCTTATGAACTCTGGTACAAGTTCCAGGTCACCGACAACATCAGCGTCACCCCCGCCTTCTTCTGGATCGGCAACGACGGCGTTGATGACACCTTCGGCGGTCTGGTCAAGACCACCTTCAAGTTCTGATTCCCCGCGGCTGAGGCCTTCATAGGCTTCAGCTGATCAGATCCGTGGGCCCGGCTCCTCACACACTTTCCGGGCCTTTTCATCCTTCACTTCTCCACACCCACGACCCTCCTACCCCGGCCTTCGGCCGGGGTTTTTTTGATGGTCCCAGCCCTTGGCACTGCCCTACGGTGGCTCACCGTTGTCATTGTTGCCTCGGTTTGTCGCCGCCAGAGCCGGACGTCGAACGTCGTGATCCTTACCGCGTGCTCGGCGTGTCTGCCCAGGCCAGCGGCGCTGAGATCAAGGCGGCTTATCGGGCTTTAGTCAAGCAGCATCACCCGGATGCCGGCGGTGACGCCACCACAATCCTGGCCCTCAACGCCGCCTGGGAGGTGCTCGGTGATCGCGAGCGTCGCCGCCACTTCGATCAGAGCCGAAGTCCCAACCAGCCGGCGCGTGCAACCGCGGCTGGCATGGCCCAGCCACACTCCGCCCGCGCTGCTGCCGCCGATGAGGAGATCGCTCTCTGGCTTCAGCTGGTGGTCGCACCAGCCGATCGTCTGCTCGGGCAGGTGATCAATCCGGTGCCGGCACAGCTGCGGGCCTTAGCCGCCGATCCCTACGACGACAGCCTGATGGCGGTGTTCTGTGCCTTTCTGGAGCAGTGCCAGGCGCGTCTGGCCAGGGTGGAGACGCTGTATCGGTCCCGGCCTTGCCCGGCTGGGCTGCAGGAACTCGGTCTTGATCTTTACCACTGTCTGGCTCTCACCAAAGACGCTGTGGTCGATCTGGAGCGATTCACCATGGGCTATGTCGATTCCTACCTGCGCGATGGCCGTGAGCTGATCCGCAAAGCACGGGCAAGACGCACTGCTCTGCAGCAGCGTTGCCGAGGCTTGCGGCGCTGATCGTTCAGCCTGGGTAGGGCTCCAGCTGATCCAGCCGCAGCCACACATCCGGCACGGGCCGTCGCCAACGCAGCTGGGCATGTGCCCCCTTCACCTGCAGCACTTCGCCCGGGCCCTCAAAGATGTAGTCGGGCGGCTCAGGATCGCTGGCAACCGCTTCCAGGCTGCCCAGGTAGGCCGGGCGGTTCACCCGCACCAGGCTGCCCTTCTTGAGCGAGGCAGAGACTGATGCTGGAGCTGGAGCTGCAGGTGGGGAGCCTTCGGCGGCCATGGTGGAGGGAATCAATCTGCTGGTGATCTGTTCAGGCTAGACCCCGCTGCCGGCCTGCAGGCTCGCTCACCAGCGGCACGGCGCCTTAGCCTCCGCACATGGTGGGTGAGTTCTGGCGTGCGGCTGCTGCTTCTGGGCTGTTCGGGATTTGTGGGGAGGGAGCTGGTGCCCTTCCTGCTGCAGCTCGGTCATGACCTCACGGTCGTCAGCCGTCGCGCCCAACCCTTCACCGCCCATGCCGGTGAGCGGCTCGTCTGCCTCCAGCTCGATCCCTCCCAGGCAGCCAGCTGGCAGCACGACGGCCTGACTCAGGCCCTGGCCAGAGCCGATGGGGTTGTGAATCTGGCGGGCGAACCGATCGCCGAAAAGCGTTGGACAGCCCCTCATCGTCAGCTCCTGCTCACCAGCCGGGTGGCGACCACCAGCCACCTGGTGGCGGCGATGGCGGCCCAGCCCCAGCCTCCGGCGGTGCTGGTCAACGCTTCCGCGGTCGGGTATTACGGCACCAGCGCCGAGGCTCGTTTTGTCGAGACCAGCCCCGCCGGCGCCGACCTGCTGGCCAGGATCTGTCAGGACTGGGAAGCAGCCGCTGCGCAACGGCCGCCGGCCACGCGCCTGGTGATCCTGAGGATCGGCATCGTGCTCGGCTCCGATGGTGGCGCTCTCGGCAAGATGCTGCCCGTGTTCCGGCTCGGTTTCGGCGGGCCGGTGGGCAATGGCCGCCAATGGATGAGCTGGATCCATCGCCACGACCTCTGCCGCCTGATCGCGACGGCCCTGGAGGATTCCGCCTTTTCAGGCCCTTACAACGCCGTCGCCCCCGAGCCCACCACCATGGCCGGGTTCGCCTCAAGCCTCGGTCGCAGCCTGGGCAGGCCCAGTCTGTTGCCGGTGCCTGCACCCGTGCTGCAGCTGCTGCTCGGCGATGGCGCCCAGGTGGTGCTGGATGGTCAGCAGGTGCTGCCGGAGCGACTGCAGGCCCAGGCTTTCCAGTTTCAGTATCCGGAGCTCAGCGCTGCCCTCGCCGCTGCCACCAACCCAGGATCCCGCTGATCACGGCGGCGGCCATCAGCAGGCCGATCGCCGGGGTGAACAGGGGCTCCCACAGCCGTTGAAACAGAGTCAGCGGTGCCTCGATTCCCTGGCTGTGGCTCACCACGGCCACAGCGAACCACACGGCTCCTGCGATCACCAGGAACACATCGATCACCAGCAGCAGATCCAGCAACTCCTTGAGCCGCTGCAGCGGGGCAGGGGCCTGCTCTTCAGCCATGCAGCCAGGCCTGCACCTTGAGCAGTGCTCCCCAGCCGGGCCGTCGCCGCAGCCCGTCCGCCATCGATTCATCCAGCTCGCTGGCCAGCTCCGGAGCCATCACCATCACCCGCTGCACGATGTCGATGTGTTCGCGCACTCCCTTGGCTCCGGTTTCCAGCATGGCCAGGCTGAGGTTCACGCGGGCCTGGGGGTCCTGGGGGTTGAGTCGCACAGCGGTGCGCGCGGCCCGCAGAGCCTCAAGCGGCTGTCCGTCCAGCAGGAGCAGCCAGGCCAGACAGGTCCAACCGGCCGATTGACGCGGCGCCTGCTGGGTGATCTCCTGAAAGTCTGCGATCAGGGCGCCGGCCGGAGCACCGGCGTTGTAGCGACTGATCGCCTGCTCGAACAACGAACCTTCGGCTCCGTCGCCAGCTCCGTTGCCGCCCCTTTCGCCGGAGGCATCGCTGGGGCCGTCGGCCTGCCTGCCTGTGGGGCTGGAGGAGGAGGGGGTGCTGTCGGTCACGGGGGTTGGGTAGGGAGTCAGATCGTGCCCTCAGATTGCCACCTGGTCTGGATTCACACCGCGAACGAGCTGCCGCAGCCGCAGGTCTGGGTGGCGTTGGGGTTGGTGAAGTTGAAGCCGCCGCCGATCAGGGCGCTGGAGAAATC
>JBBASO010000091.1:0-6087 GCA_040399265.1 Prochlorococcaceae cyanobacterium | reverse complement strand
CCCGAAGCAGTGCGAAGTTTGTCGAGCGTCATGGGGCCTCCGTGTCGGGAGCGTGCGCGCCGGCCTCAAGTTCAACAGCAGTGCCGATGATCTTCAAGGCGTCGCTTACTTGTGCTCGAATCTGCAGCCGTCCTCCTGGTTGAGTGTTGGTCAGGTCAGTCTTGAGCAGCCGCAGGCCTTGGACCGGAAGGTAGACCGTCTCACCAGCTGGTACCGGCACTTTTTGTGACACCGGGATCGCTTGACCGTTCGTTCCCTGCAAAAGCATCTGAAGCTCCACCCAGTATGTGATGGCTGGGTTGGTGTTGGTCACGGTCAGCGGTGCTTCAATGAACACCTCGCCAGCGCGCAGCTCGCGCCCTGCATCAGCCGGGTCAGCGACAGTGCCGTCATCGCCAGATGCGGGGATCGAAAAGTCAGGCGCCTCTGCGATTGTCGTCCACGACGAATTGACAAAGCCGCTGTTGGTGGCGGTTGGGATGAACAGCAGCAATGGCTTGCCGCTCGATGGTTGATCGGTTCTGATGCGTGGCATGGATCAGTAGCTCCTTGAAATGACGGCACGGGTAATCCGGCCACGAATAGCTGAGTCGAACGGAGGCCCGCCCAGCTGACCGCTGCGGGCGTCGATCGCCAGGCCGCCAACGAACACCGCATTGCCGGCGTCGTCCTGGCCTGAGAACCTCACTCGGCCACCGTTTCGCTGGACGATGCTGCGTTGGATGCGACGGGCGGCCCGGGCGGGCGGCACTCGGAAGAACTCGACACCGGCCATGGGCGCCGTCCACTGATGATTGATTGCAGTGATCAGCGATCGAAGTTTGCGCCTAACGGGCTCAACAGGGTTCGGTACAGACGCCCCGGCCTGGCCGACCTCATGCCAGTAGTTGTCCATGGTGGCTTTCAGGCGGGCCACCAGCGCGCTCACAAAGGCCTGAGCGCCTGCGGTCAGCTGACCGCCTGCGATCAGCCCCGCAGCCAGGTGATCCCAGCTGGCCTTAAAGGCAGCATGGAAACTGTAGTCATACACGCATGTTCCGTCGAAGCCGAACATGCCCTCGGCGAAGTTGAGCATGGGCCGCTCAAAACCATGCACCAGTGATGCAGAAATAGCATCGAGAAACAAGCCGGCATCCTTGCGGGTTAGAGCTTCGTAGCCAGATGGCCAACTGTTGGCGTTGTACGAGGTTGCCAAGAGGATCCAGGTGCTATTAACAAGAGCGGATTTAGCGCCGGAAATGATTGCCGCAGCGTTGGTTTGAGAAGTGATCGCGGCTGCTGAAACCTTCAAAGGCGCAATGCGCTGCGTGCTGCCTTCGCTCCAGAAGCTGTAATCGCCGAACTGCGAGCTCGACCCGGACACCACCATCTGGCCGCCATCGAGGCACATGAAATGCCGGTGAGCGCCGACGCCGATTGCGTTGACCGGATTGATAAAGCCACGATTGCGTGCAACGTAACCCATGCCATTGTGCGAGGACGGTGTAAATCCCCACGTCATCATGTTTGGGAACACGGTGTAAGGCGAAAGCACGCTGGCATCGGCCAGCACACAGCCGCCGCCCTTTGGGTGTGCCGGGTTGCCGTTCTCCGCATCCATCGGCAGGGGCGTTGGCACCTCGGTCAGCGCCGATGTCACCACGCAGTTCTGTCCATAAGGAACGCCGCCAGGGAGGATTGTGGCGCCGGGGCGAAATACCATCGCAAACCCTTTAGTGGGGTTGTCAAAGTCGTCGATTTGCCAGCCGGTAAACTTCAGATTTACCAAATGCACGCCATTGCCGCAGCGAAAAACATTGCGGATTGCATTGCCAGCGGTAGGTTGAATAACCGTTCGCCTTTGGAAGTTGAGGCCCAGAATCGTGGTGAAGTCTGGAACGTCAATCTCGCCAGCTGTGCTTAGCCCATCAAGCAACACAATCGTCCAGGGTTCTGGGAAGGCGAACCCGTTAATCTGATTGATTGCGTGCTCGACATTCTGAAACGCATTGTGCGGATTGCGGCCATCGCGCTGATTGCTGCCATCGCTACGAACGTAAAAAACTTTTGGCCGTTGATCGCTGGGCCACGCACTGATCGAGATGTTTGCGGTGCCATTGAATGGCACCCCATTGATTGTCCTGGCGGTGGTCAGTCGGTCGGCTCTTGTCGCGGCGCCAGCGGTGGCTGCATAGCCCGCTTGGCTGGCGTAATCCGCTACGCCAGCACCTTGCGCCAGGGTCGCAAACCTGCTTCGGTCGATCAGCTCCTGCAGCAGGTACAAGGCCTGCAGGTCGGCAATGTTGTGGTCGGCAGCTTGAAGGGTTGAGCCGTCTGTCCACTCAACCAGAGGGTTGTCCTTTGGCGTCTGGCGCAGGATGGTCAGCTCTGCCCCAGCGGCAGGCGCTGTCTGCAGCCGAATCCTTGTGTTGTCTGTCCAGGTGTAGTTGTTGGGCTCGAACAGCTCGGTGATCAGCGTGTCCTCGAAGTAGTCCCAGCCATAGCCGACTCGGATGTGAGCGCGACGAAGGAAGGGGAAGGGCACGTCGAAGCCCTGGGTGCTCCCGTCGCCGGAATAGGTGACGTAGGACTGGGGCACTTGCTTTGCACCATTGCAGACCTATTGTGCCGCCCCAGCCCCGCTGCGCTACCTGGCGGCGGGGGCGGGCTGGCCCAAGGCTTCCATCAAATCGCGCAGCTTGTCGGTCTGACCCTTGAAGGCCTCCCTGGCAACCGCTGCCCGCCGCTCGCGCCAGTCCTGCGCGGCGGGGGTGCTCGATGCCTCCAGCTGGTCCTGAGTGAGCAGCTGGTAGTAGTCGTAAACACCCTGGATCATTTGCGATGCGGCCTGAGCGCGGCGACGCGCCGGCGGCATGTCCCGCACTTCCAGATCGGAGGTGGTGCCGGGGAGATCCTGCATCCGCTTGTAGACCGGATCGTTGAACAGGGAGGTGAAGGCCTCAACGATCGTGCGGCCCTTGACGTGCTTCGAGAGGAACGGGCCCAGGTCGATCGTGGCGCTGCTGCCGCTCTTGGCCACCACCACGCCAGCGCCCGCGAACTGCTTGCGCATGTCGATCGGGGTTTCCAGCTGCATCGGGAAGCTCACCGACACCTTGCGGCCGGCCAGCGCCATCCGCGCCTCCAGGGGGATGCTGCCCTTCACGGCGCCGAAGGTGTCGTTGTACTCCTTCTGCAGCTCGCTGCTCATCGACACTCCCTCCAGCTGACGGGTGAGCAGCGGCTGGGGCAGGGTGAGGCGGCCCTGGGCGTCGAGCTCGGCATAGACCCGCTGGTTGGCGCGGGGCCACATGCGCGGGTGGAAGCGGGATTTCATCGCCTCGGCCCAGTCGGCGCCGAACTCCAGCTGGATGGGCTGGCCCAGGAAGTCCTGCTCCTTGCGCGGTGCGCCGCCGGGGAGGCCCAGCAGGGGGATGGTGCCGAAGGCCAGGTTGCGCAGGCTGCGCTCCAGCTTGGCCGCCGGGTCGTCCTCGCCCAGCGTTGCCCGCTCGGTCGCATTGGGCAGCTCGTCCCGGTAGAAGTCGGTGGCATTGGAGCCGGTGGCCCGCTGCAGGTCGCGCATGATGCCGCTGCCGGGCAGCTGGCCCTGGCCGAGCCACTGCACCAGCCGGGGCATCTGCTGCTCTGGATCGAGCAGCGCATCCACCAGCCGCTGCAGCTGGCCGAAGCCGGTCTGGCGGATCAGCTGACTGGTGAGCACCTGGGCGATCCCCCACCAAGCTTTGTTCTGGTCGAAGTTGCTGTATGTGCCGCTGACGAAGGTTTCCTTGATGTCCTTCCACAGGAACAGCGTGTTGAGGATGGGCAGGCCGCCCAGGTAGGGAACGCCCGCGAGGGTGTTTGGCTTGTTGCCTTCCAGCAGCCAGGCGCGGCGGGCGTTCGGCTCCAGCGGCCCGTTGCCCTCGATCAGGCCCATCATGTCCAGCCCGGCGAACAGGCCCAGCAAGCCGCCGGTCACCACCCAGCCGGCCTGCGCCTTGGCGATCTGCTCCTTGGTGGGGTTCTTGTCGAAGATGATCTCGATTGTTTCCGCCAGCGGCCCGAAGGTGAGGCGGGTGTCGAACAGGAACTGGTTGAACGGCGCCCGCCAGTAGGGCACCAGCGCATCGACGGCCCAGTGCTTGCGGGCTTCCATCACGGCCGTGTCGATGGCGCCGGGCAGGCCGCCCTCTGGCTTGGCCTGCATCCGGTTCCTGAGCGAGTAGGCCATTGCCTCCTGCGCCTCTGGCGTGTCCAGCGTGGGGCGGCCGTAGGTGGTCCGCACCCGCTCGGCGGTGATGATCGCCTTGATCTCGTCGTCGGTGATGTCGCTGCCTTTGAGCTTGTACTGCCGGCGGAAGGCCTTGACGTTCGCCTCGGTGGGGGCGGCCTGATAGAAGGCCTCCTCCATCTGTTTCAGCACCCACTCGTCGCGGGTGCGCTGATCCAGCAGGCCCAGCTGCACGCCATCGCGGCGGGCCTTGATCTCCAGGTCGTTCTTCAGCTTGAACACGAAGGCGTCGTAGCCCAGCACGCTGTCGGTGGCGCTATTCGCCCGCAGCGCGGGGTTGAGCATCGCTGGGTTCTTGCCGCTCCAGTGGTAGCGGAGCATGGCCACGCCAGCCTGGATCTTGTGGACGGTGCTGGCCCAGTTCTCGGGCCGCAGCGGGCCGCCGGGGCGGTACGGCTGCTCGATGATCGCCTGCACCTGGCCCAGCAGCTGCTCGTTGTTGCTGCTCGCCCTGCCGTAGGTGTCGAGGTTGCCGCCGAACGGTGCATCGCCGCGGAGGAAGGAATCGGCCGCCAGCTCGCGCCAGCTGCGGCGCACCGCATTGTGACTGTAGGCCGCGCTCTCCCAGGCGATGCGCAGGCCCTCGCCGAACGCTTCGCGGCTGAACCGGGTGCCGTGGGGGGTCAGGTTGCCGATGTTCTCGAACGACTGGTGGATGAAGCCGTGGGTGTTGGCCAGCCAGGTGCCCATCAGGTTGGCCTTGGCCTGGCTGCCGAAGTTCTGCAGCTGGCTGTCCTTCACCAGCGCATTGCCGAAGCGCAGGTGAGGGTTCTCCCAGCCCTTGCCGATGCTGCTGCTGGGGTCGATCGAGTCCACGATCGCGCCGACCCGAAGCTGCTCGACCTGCTCGGCGGCGCCATTGTCGATCGCTTCCATCACCCGGCCGAAGTGGCTGTCGGGTGTCACCTCGCGGGCGGGTGCGCCGATCGTCTGCTCGGCCTCAGCCATGTCCACCCGGAAGTTATCGGGTGCGGCGAAGTCCTCCTGCAGGCTGCGCAGCGCCTGGCCGGTGCGGCGCTTGGCCATGTTGACGTGGCGCTCGCTCATCAACGCCAGCTTGTAGGCGCTGAATGTGCGGGCCCGCAGGGCATCCGGCACCGGCGCACTGGTGGTTCGCATGTACTCGGCCACGGTTTGCAGCGTGTCGAGGTAACTGGTCTTGGCGGTTTCCGACAGGAACCGCAGCCGGGTCATCCGCTCGGCCAGTGTGGTGAAGGCCGCGGCGTTGTTGGCCAGGGCCGCGGTGATCGTGTCGGCGTCGGTGAACTCCTTGTAGGCATCGGCGACGGACTGCAGCAGCCGCTCGCGGCCGTACACCTCGGTCACGAAGGCAAAGTCGTCCGGGTCGAGATCCTTCCAGATCCCAGTCAGGGCCTCGCTGAGCTTGGCGTAGTCCTCGGCGTTCTGGATGTTGGCGTTGTCGATCAGCTGCCGGTAGTTGACGAAGCGGCCCTCGGCGCCGACGGGCTTGGCGCGGTTGCCCAGGCCCCGCTGCACCATCCGGTCCAGCTCGTCGGAGCTCATGCGCGACACATAGTCGTGGTAGGCCCGGTTGATCTCCGCATCGCTGATCGAGCGCGAAGTGCCGTCCTGCATGGGGATGACGAACTGGCGCTTCACCTCGTCTTTGAGGAACTGTTCGCCGGCCTTGCGTGCGCGTTCGGATGCTTCGAGGTCTTTCTGCAGCTGAGCGTTCTGCTCCTGCAGCTTCAGCAGCTGCTCCTGGAAGTCGTTGCAGTTGTTAGCCATGGTCAGCAGCCCTCCTGTTGAGCTTGACGGCGGATCTCATCCATCCGCTGGTTGTTGGTCTCGATCTG
>JBBASO010000090.1:4170-7364 GCA_040399265.1 Prochlorococcaceae cyanobacterium | reverse complement strand
GGCAACCTGCCCTTCCCCGTGTCGGTGCACGACGAGGAGAACACCCGCGAGGAGCTGCGGCTGCGCCACCGCTACCTCGACCTGCGCCGCGAGCGCATGAACAGCAACCTGCGCCTGCGCCACCGCACCGTGCAGGCGATGCGCCGCTTCCTGGAAGACCAGGGCTTCATCGAAGTGGAAACGCCGGTGCTCACCCGCTCCACCCCCGAGGGCGCCCGCGACTACCTGGTGCCCAGCCGGGTGTGCGGTGGTGAGTGGTTTGCCCTGCCCCAGTCGCCCCAGCTGTTCAAGCAGCTGCTGATGGTGGGCGGCCTGGAGCGCTACTACCAGGTGGCCCGCTGCTTCCGCGACGAAGACCTGCGGGCCGATCGCCAGCCGGAATTCACCCAGCTGGACATGGAGATGAGCTTCATGGACCAGGAGCAGATCCTGGAGCTCAACGAAGCCCTGATCGCCTCCATCTGGAAGAGCGTGAAGGGCGTGGAGCTGCCGCGCCCGTTCCCGCGCCTCACCTGGCACGACGCCATGGAGCGCTACGGCACCGACCGCCCCGACACCCGCTACGGGATGGAGCTCACCAACGTGAGCGACCTGGTGGCGGACATGGGCTTCAAGGTGTTTTCTGGCGCCGTGGCCTCCGGCGGCGCGGTGAAGTGCATCGCCGTGCCCGGCGGCAACGATGCGGTGAGCAATGTGCGGATCAAGCCCGGCGGCGATGTGTTTTCTGAGGCCCAGAAAGCCGGCGCCGGCGGCCTGGCCTTCATCCGCGTGCGCGAGGGCGGCGAGATCGACACGATCGGCGCCATCAAGGACAACCTCTCTGACGAGAAGAAGTACGAACTGCTGGCCCGCACCGGCGCCACCCCCGGCACCCTGATCCTGTTCGGCGCCGGCGACACCGCCACGGTGAACAAGGCCCTCGATCGGGTGCGCCAGTTCCTGGCCCGCGAGTTAGGGATGGTGAAGCCCGAGCGCGAGAACGACAGCTGGAACTTCCTCTGGGTGGTGGATTTCCCGATGTTCGAGTTCAACACAGGCGAAAACCGCTACGAGGCCCTGCATCACCCCTTCTGCGCCCCCAACAGGGAAGACCTCGGCACCGATCCGGCAGCCTGGGCCGACACCCTGCCTGCTGCACGCGCCCAGGCCTACGACCTGGTGCTCAACGGCCTGGAGCTGGGCGGCGGCTCGCTGCGCATCCACGATTCGGCCCTGCAGCGCCAGGTGCTGCAGACCGTGGGCCTGCCGCTGGAGGAGGCCAACCAGCAGTTCGGCTTCCTGATGGAGGCGCTCGACATGGGTGCCCCGCCCCACGGCGGCCTGGCCTACGGCGTCGATCGGATCGTGATGCTGCTGGCGGGCGAGGAATCGATCCGCGACACCATCGCCTTTCCGAAAACCCAGCAGGCCCGCTGCCTGATGACCCAGGCACCGGCCGATGTGAGCCAGCGGCAACTGGACGAGCTGCACGTAGCCAGCACCTGGGTGGAGGAGGAGAGCTGAGCGGACAGGGCAACAATGTCCTGAACTGCCACCGCATCGGCAGCCAGAAACCGAAGGAAATCCAACGGAAACCTTCGGAGACAGCCTCGCTCTGGCAAGGGTGGAAACACTTGAGTCCAGCCTTTGTCCAGAACGCCCTCCACCGACCCCGTGCGCCTGTACCTGCAGGACATCGGCAGGGTGAGCCTGCTCACGCAGGAGGAGGAGCTGACCCTGGCCCGCCTCGTGCAGGAGCGCGAACGCCTGCTGCGACTGCGAAACGGCGATAGCGAAGCCGAACAGAACGAGGCCGGCAGGCCGGCCTGGGCTGCGCAGGCCGGCCTCAGCCCCAGCCAGTTGCGCCAGGCCCTGCATCGCGGCCACCGCGCCCGCGAACGGATGATCCAGGCGAACCTGCGGCTGGTGGTGGCCGTGGCCAAGAAATACCAACGCCGCGGCCTTGATCTGCTCGATCTGGTGCAGGAGGGCAGCCTCGGGCTTGAGCGGGCCGTGGAGCGCTTCGATCCGACCCGGGGCTTCCGCTTCAGCACCTACGCCTACTGGTGGATCCGCCAGGGCATCACCCGAGCGATCGCCAGCCAGAGCCGCACGATCCGGCTGCCGGTGCACATCACCGAGAAGCTGAATCGGCTGCGGCGGACCCAGCGGGAGCTGGCGGCGCGGCTGGGGCGGCTGCCACGGCTGAAGGAGCTGGCCGCCGAACTGGAGATGAGCGAGCAGGCGGTGCGGCTGATCCTGCTGCAGATCCCCCGACCGGTCTCCCTGGAGGGACGGGTGGGCCGCGAGCTAGACACCGAACTGGGGGACCTGCTGGAGGACGGCCATGCCACACCGGAGCAGGAGCTGGAGCGCGAGCAGCTCCATCAGGATCTGGAAGCGCTGCTGGCCGATCTGAACGGGCGGGAGGCGCGGGTGATCCGCGAACGCTTCGGCCTTGACGACGACACGCCTCGCACCCTGAGCGAGATCGGCGAAAGCATGCAGCTGTCCCGCGAGCGGGTGCGTCAGATCGAATCGCGTGCGCTGCTGAAACTGCGCCAGCCGCAGAACCGCTGTCGGGTACGCGACTACCTCGGCAGCATGGATGAGCGCTGAGCCAGCGCCAGGCGCTACGAAGTTCAACAACAGACCCCTCGCCAGACGCTCCAGAGCTAAAACGAACTCATTCCGCCTTAGCCGCCATGGCAGCCGCCGTCACCGCTCCTCCGATCGACATCGGCATCCCAGCCCAGCAGCGCCAGCAGATCGCCGAGGGGCTGGGTCGCGTACTGGCTGACAGCACCGTGCTGTACGCCAAGACCCATGGCTTCCACTGGAACGTGACCGGACCGATGTTCAACACGCTCCACCTGATGTTCATGACGCAGTACACCGAGCTCTGGAACGCCCTCGACGGGATCGCCGAGCGCATCCGCGCCCTCGGCCATGTGGCGCCCTACGGAGGAACCACCTACGGCGGCCTCTCTTCCATCCCCGAAACCGAGGGGGTGCCCGCCGCCCTGACCATGGTGCGCGAACTGGTGGAGGGCCATGAGGCCGTGGCCCGCACGATCCGTGGCGTGTTCAAGATCGCCGATGAGGCAGACGACCAGCCCACCGCCGACCTGCTCACCCAGCGGCTGCAGATTCACGAGAAAACCGCTTGGATGCTGCGCAGCCTGCTGGAGAGCTGAGCTCCGCTCCTGCCGGTG
>JBBASO010000090.1:0-4070 GCA_040399265.1 Prochlorococcaceae cyanobacterium | reverse complement strand
GAGGGTGGGGGCTCAGCGAGTGCTGTTCGGGGAATCCCGGCCCCCCTCCCCCCGCACGCCCTCGCAGCCGCACCGAGGGCTGGGGGCCACTCGGTACATTGAAGGGTCCGCCACCGGGGTATGAGCAAGTTCGTCTTCGTCACCGGCGGGGTGGTGTCAAGCATCGGCAAGGGGATCGTGGCGGCCAGCCTGGGCCGCCTGCTCAAGAGCCGGGGGTACAGCGTTTCGATCCTCAAGCTGGATCCTTACCTGAACGTGGATCCCGGCACGATGAGCCCGTACCAGCACGGTGAGGTGTTCGTCACCGAAGACGGCGCCGAGACCGATCTCGACCTGGGCCACTACGAGCGCTTCACAGACACGGCCATGTCACGCCTCAACAGCGTGACCACCGGCTCGATCTACCAGGCGGTGATCAACAAGGAGCGCCGCGGCGACTACAACGGCGGCACCGTGCAGGTGATCCCCCACATCACCGGCGAGATCCGCGAACGGATCCACCGGGTGGCGGCCAACTCCAACGCCGACGTGGTGATCGGCGAGATCGGCGGCACCGTGGGCGACATCGAGTCGCTGCCCTTCCTGGAGGCGATCCGCGAATTCCGCGGTGATGTGGGCCGCCACGACATGGCCTACGTGCACGTGACCCTGCTGCCCTACATCGGCACCTCGGGCGAACTGAAAACCAAACCCACCCAGCACTCGGTGAAGGAGCTGCGCTCGATCGGCATCCAGCCCGACGTGCTGGTGTGCCGCAGCGACCGCAGCATCAGCGAGGAGCTCAAACGCAAGATCGGCGGCTTCTGCGGCGTGCGGCCCGATGCGGTGATCCAGGCCCTCGACGCCGACAGCATCTACGCCGTGCCGCTGGCGATGGAGCAGGAGGGGCTCTGCCGCGAAGTGCTGGATGTGCTTCGCCTGGAGGAGCGGCCAAGCGACATGGCCGGCTGGGCCGATCTGGTGACCAAGCTGCGCAACCCCGGCCCCGCAGTCAAGGTGGCCCTGGTGGGCAAATACGTGCAGCTCAATGACGCCTACCTCTCGGTGGTGGAGGCCCTGCGCCACGCCTGTCTCGCCCAGGACGCCTCCCTGGATCTGCACTGGATCTGCGCCGAGCAGATCGAGCAGCAGGGGGCCGAAGCCCTGCTGACCGGCATGGACGCGGTGGTGGTGCCCGGCGGCTTCGGCAACCGCGGCGTCGACGGCAAGGTGGCGGCGATCCGCTGGGCCCGGGAACAGCGGGTGCCGTTCCTGGGCCTCTGCCTCGGGATGCAGTGCGCCGTGATCGAGTGGGCCCGCAACCAGGCGGGGCTGACCGATGCCACCAGCGCCGAGCTCGATCCCGAGTCACCCCATCCAGTGATCCACCTGCTGCCTGAACAGCAGGACGTGGTGGATCTGGGCGGCACGATGCGCCTGGGGGTGTACCCCTGCCGGCTCGTCGCCGGCACCCTCGCCCACCGCCTCTACGGCGAAGAGGTGATCTACGAGCGGCACCGCCACCGCTACGAGTTCAACAACGCCTACCGCCAGCCGTTCGTGGCCTCCGGCTACACCATCAGTGGCAGTTCGCCCGACGGGCGGCTGGTGGAGCTGGTGGAACTGCAGGGGCATCCCTTCTTCACGGCCTGCCAGTACCACCCCGAATTCCTTTCCCGCCCAGGCAGGCCCCACCCTCTGTTCAGGGGGCTGGTCGAGGCAGCCCAACAGCGCGCCGGAGCGCGTTTGCGGATGCCCTGCGACGAGCCCGCAGGAGTGAGACTGAGCACCATCAGCTGATGCCCCGACCCACCGCTGCCATCAAGCAGCGCATCAAAGCCGCTTGAGCGAATCGGTTTTGCTCTTGAACTCGCCGAGAAGCAGCTGCAGGTAGCTGACCTTGCGCAGTTTGATGTTGGCTGTCAGCGACATGCCCACCTGCAGTGGCAGGGACTGGCCACCCTTGAGGCGTAACTGCTGGGAATCAAGGGCGATTTTTGCGGGGAAGCGATAGGTCTGATGACGCTCATCGGGCGGCAGCGCATCGGAGCCGATCGATTCCAGCTTGCCTTCAAGCACGCCGAAATCAGTTGCCGGGAAGGAATCGATGCTGATCTCAACGGGCTTGCCCACCTGCACGAAGCCAATGTCGCTGCTCTCGATCTCAACGCGGGCCTGCAGATCACGGAACGGCACGATCTTCATCACCGGCTCACTCCCCTGGGCCACGAAACCGGGGCCGGTGGGCTTGAGATCGAACACCAGCCCATCCACCGGCGAGCGCACATCCTGGTAGCGGATGTTGATGCTCAGTTCGGTGAGCTTGCTGCGCAGATCAGCCAGTTCGCCATCGAGCTGGGCCTTGGCCTGGCGCAGGATGGCCTCCTGTCGCTTGCGATCCTGGGCCAGTTTCTCCAGCTCCCCCCTCACCTCCTGCACCTTGTTGCGCTGCTGCAGGTACTGGAGCTCCTGCACCGCCCCCTCCTTCTGCAGTTGCTCGAGCCGGTCCAGGATGTTGATCTCCAGTTCAAGGTTGCGCTGCAGGGTTTGCTGCTCGGTGTCGTTGAGGTTGAGGTAGCGCTGCATCTCCAGCAGCTTGAGCTCAAGCTGCTGCTCCTTGGAGCGGATCGTGTCGAGCGTGGCCTTGCGGCGATCGAGAGTGCCCTCGTTATCGAGCCGCAACAGCACCTGCCCCTTGCTCACCCGCTGACCTTCCTTCACCAGCATCTCGTCCAGCACACCACCGACAGGCATCTGCACCGTCTTGACATCACCGATCGGCTGCAGCTTGCCCGGTGCCACCACCACCTCATCGGTGCGAGCCAAAGCCAGCCAGGCCAGGCCCGCCGCTGCCGCGCCCACCAGCACCCAGGTGATGGTGCGGGCAAGGAAGCGGGACTGCTGCAGGGCCATCCCCCCCTGGCTGCTGGTGACGCGCCGTTCGATCGCGTTCTGGGCTGCCCGAAGCAGGGATCCAGTGCTTGAACGCGTCCCTTGAGCGGGCGGAGGCGTGATCTTGGTCATCAGCCTGCCTCCTGCTGGCGATAGAGCGCGTAGTAACGCCCGCGCCGCTCCATCAGGTCGTCGTGGGTGCCCACCTCGGCGATGGCCCCCTCATGCAGCATCACGATCAGATCGGCGCGCCGGATCGTCGAGAGCCGGTGGGTGATGAAGAACACAGTGCAGTGATGGAGACCCTGGAGCAGGTTGTCGCAGACCCGCCGTTCGGTGTCGTAATCGAGGGCGCTGGTGGCCTCATCCAGCACCAGAAGCTTGGGATTGGAGAGCAGGGTGCGGGCCAGGGCCAGCCGCTGCCGCTGCCCGCCGGAGAGGCCGGCCCCCCGCTCACCGACCTGGGCGCTGTAGCCCCCCGACAGCTCCATGATGAAATCGTGGGCGCAGGCCATGCGTGCAGCCGCCACGATCGAATCACTGCTGGCATCCGGATCGGTGAGGGCGATGTTCTCGGCGATGGTTCCGGTGAACAGCAAAGGCTCCTGGGGCACGATGCCAATCTGTCTCCGCAGGGAGTAGAGCTCCACCTTGTCGATGTCGTAATGGTCGATCAGGATCCGGCCCGAGTTAGGGGCATAGAGCCGGGTGAGCAGCTTCATCAGCGTGCTCTTGCCGCTGCCGCTCTGGCCCACCACACCCACGAACGTGCCGGGCTTGACCTGCAGATCCACATGGGAGAGCACCGGCGGAGCACCGCTGGTGAAGGCAAAGGTCACGTCCTGAAACACCACCTCGCCATCGATCGGCGGCAGGGGGATCTTCTGCTTGTCGGCTTCATCCGACTCTTCCGGTGTATCCACCACATCCGCCAGGCGTTCGAACGACACCTTCAGCTCCTGGATGTTCTGCCAGATCGAGGAAAGCCGCAGCAGGGGTTGGGTGACGTAACCGGAGATGATCCGGAAGGCGATCAGCTGGCCGAGAGTCATCTCACCCTTGAGCACCAACGTCGCCCCCACCCACAGCACCAGCAGCTGGGAGAGCTTCTGCAACACCTGGGAGGTCTCCACCAGGGCAGTGCCGGTGATCGTCTTCTCGAAACTGCGGGAGATGTAGCGGTTGTAGAGGTCCTGCCA
>JBBASO010000089.1:0-7383 GCA_040399265.1 Prochlorococcaceae cyanobacterium | reverse complement strand
ACCTCGGCGGTGGGGGTGAGCCAGAGGTCGTCGTCGGCGCAGCGGAAGCTCTCCTCGGCGAATTTGGGCAGCTGGCCCGAACCGGTGAGACTGGCGGAATTCACCAGGATCGGCGGCATCACCTCCCGGTAGCCCTTGGCGGTGTGCAGATCGAGCATGAAGCTGATCAGAGACCGCTCCAGGCGGGCGCCAGCGCCCATCAGGGTGATGAAACGGCTCTGGGCGATGCGCACGGAGCGCTCGGTTTCAAACAGCCCCAGCCGCTCGCCGATCTGCCAGTGCTCCTGCAGACCGTCTTCGACGCGGGGGCTGCCCCAACGCTTGATCTCGATGTTGTCTGCCTCGCTGCGACCATCGGGTGCCTCGGGCGAGGGCAGGTTGGGCAGGGCTGATAGGGCCTCACGCAGCTGCAGCTCGAGAGCTTTTTCCTGCTCCTCGAGGGCGGCCACCTGCTGCTTGATGGCGTTGCCCTGGCCGCGCAGGGCCTGCACCTCGGGGCTGGCTGGCGCAGATCCGCCTTGAATCAGCTGCCCTACGGCCTTGCCGATGCGGTTGCCCTCGGCTTGAAGATTGCTGCGCTGCTCCTCGAGATCCCGCTCCTGGAGGGCGATCTGCTGCAGCGGAGCGAGGTCGAGCGCCATCCCCCGGCGGGCCAGCTGGGTGGTGATCAGCTCAGGGCTGTCGCGCAGGAGGCGCTGGTCGAGCACAAATCAAAAAGCTGATAATTTTAAATATTATGGCATCAGCAATCGTGAGAGGGTGAAACTCTCCTGATTTTGAACTTCTGTTATGGCTTTTCCGGTGTATCTATATTTCTCGAAATCTGAAGAAACTGTCAACTATTCCAAGGCCCTCAATTAACAATCTAAGTTAAAGGTTGTCGGAGCCTGTCGGCTCGGCTTAATTATGTTTTTGAGGTGCCCACAAGGAAGGCCCTGATTGTGCACTCATTATGGTGAATCGATTGCCTATTGCTGGAATTGATTGGTATTCCGACCTGATTTGGTTTATATAACTTGAATGACCTCACTCACCTCGGGAATCGCCTCGCGCAGCTTGCGCTCAATGCCCATCTTGAGCGTCATGGTGCTGCTGGGGCAGCTACCGCAGGCACCCTGCAGGCGCACCTTCACGATCGGGCCGTCGATTTCCACCACTTCCACGTTGCCGCCGTCGGCCATTAGGTAGGGGCGCAGCTCATCGAGGGTGCGCTCCACGTTTTCTAGCGTCAGGGCGTGGGGGTCTTGGGCGGGGGCTGCGGTGGTGGTTTCGATGCTCATTTGGACCAGCCTGCATGGAATTCAAGCTTAGGACGGCTGGGCCTGCGCCTGGCTTAGTCCAGGTGGAAATGGGCAAATAGGTTTGCGGCTGGCTCCTTCCGTCCGTTGGTCTGCCAGCGAATTACCAGCTCTTTGAGACTTTTTTTATACCGCCAGCGTTTCAGTGCGATCCAGCCCAGATACAGCACCCCTGGGATGATGCCTGGTATCAAAAGCAGCAGGCCGATCCAGATGTCACGCCTGTGGTAGCCCTTAACCGGGAACCTACGGCCATTGCTGATCGCCCAGCCAAGCGCCCGGATTTCCTCGGAGAGATTGCGGAAATTACGTTTATTTGATAAGTCGTTTACATAGGGTGTGATCTCCAGCCCTGCCTTGCGGGTCATATCTCGCGCAATCTGACGCCGTATACCGATCACCTCCCTCGCCTTAGCCAGGGACACCCGGGCAATCAGCTGGCCGCAGGCACTCTTCAGCGTGAAGCTGGTGGAACTGATGCGCGACTGCTCCAGAGAGCCATACACGCCATCAGCCAGCTTGCCCTCCTCCCTAGCCACATCCTGGGCAGCGGCAAACAGCAGGTTCAAACCCTCCTCCCGATTCACAAGCCGGCGATCCTCTCGGGCTTGCGGATTGGGAAGGTGCGACGGATCCATGGATATAGCGTTGGCTTACAACTAATTGGCAATCTTATGGGTTTTTCGATTTCTTTGTGGGTAGTTGGAGGCGATCCTTCGATTGGTAGGCCAGCTGGTTGTTTCGCCCTGTGGAGTTCCATCAGCAGGCGGGAGACGGCCAGGATGTGCTTCGCCTTGTTGCGGTAGAAGCCGGTCGACGGCACGTAGGGCTCCACGGCGGCGGCATCGGGGAAGCGGGGAACCTCAGCGGCTGAGCAGCTGTTGGATGTGGCGGCGGCGCGCTGGGGCTCAGGGGATCAGGCCGGAAGCCACCCGGTTGGTGATGCCCGTGCGGATGATGGCCCGGGTGGCACTCGGATCCCGCAGGGTGAGGTCGTAGGTGACCGAGGTGGGGGTGGAGGCGGTGACGGCAAGGGTGGTGTTGGTGCTCACGTTCGAGGCCGCCCGAGTGCCTGCGAAGTTGAGGGTGCCGTTGTTGTTGATCGGCGGGCCACAGCGCACCAGGGTGGCCGTGTTGCCGCTGCCGGTGGCGTAGTAGTGAATGTTGGAGGTGGCCAGGGTGGTGCCGGTGGAGCCCAGCTGGGGTACGGCGATCGTGAACAGCGGGGTGCCGCCACCCGCGCAGTCAACCGCCCCGCCGGTGCTGATCGCTGAGCCCTCCTTCACCTCCGTTTCCAGCAGGAAGGTGAGCCGCGAGAGATCGTTGCGCACCGACTGGGTGAACTCGAGGTTGCTGCTGCTGCGGATGTGGGCCGTCAGCGCTCCGGCCGCCCCCGCCACCAGCACGGCCCCGATGCTGACCGACACCATGAGCTCAATCAGCGTGAAGCCGGCGACCCCACGGCCGCAGAAGCGGGTCGGATCGGAGATCCGGGGTCGGCGTCGAAGTGGGGAGAAGGCCATGGCTCAAAACACCAGGTAGGAGGTGCAGTCGCTGGAGGTGGTGGTGCCGCTGCCGATCCGGATCAGTCCCACGGTGGCCGTGAGGCGCACGCAGCGCATGTCGCTGGTGCCGGTCAGCTGGATGCGCATGTCGGTGTTGTTGGTGGCGGAGACGGTGCCGCGGGGGGTGAAGGTAAGCGTGGTGGGGGTGTTGGGGTTGAGGGCGATCGTGAAGGTGTCCGCGCTGTTGTTGAAGGAGCGGATTGTGAAGTTGGGCTCGACCGAGCAGGTGGTGGGCGTCACCGAGGCCAGGGTGGCGCCGGAGGAAACCGGCGTCGTCGTGGAGAAGGTGACCACGCAGGGGGCGGTTCCCGGCTGCCGCTGGGAGGCCGAGCGCACCGCCTCCAGCCAGGCGGCCAGCTCGATCGCCACCGTGTTGACCCGCTCGCGCCGGAACTCGCGGCCCACGGTGGTGACGCCGATGCCGAGTACCAGGCCGATCAGGCCGGCGGTGATCATCAGCTCCACCATGGTGAAACCTGCCCCAAGACGGGTGCGCGCGCGGGCTTGGCCCGGGCGGTGGCGGAAGCGAACGGCCATCACGGACACCAGGCGGCCACGGTGGGCGTGAGCACCAGGGTGCGGCTGGCCCCCGTGCTGGTGGTGTAGTTGATGCGCAGGCGGTGGGCGGTGATGTTGTCGTTGACGACGGTGCGCGCCGTGATCAGGGAGGGCAGGGTGATGGCGTTGATCGCCTTCACCAGCGAGGTGGTGGCGGTGGAGCCGGTGGGGTCGTTGAGGGTGTCGCTGGTGGTGTTTTTGCAGGCCGTTTCGAAGGCAGTGATCTGGGTGCCGGCGGTAGAGATCGGGAAGTAGTAGTTCTCGGTGCGGGCCGTGGCATTAGCGCAGTTGGTGGCCGAGCCATTGAAACCGCCGCTGCCGGAGCACCAGGTGTAGGTTTCCGCCAGGTTGCGCACCGCCGCCACATCGGCATCCAGCTGGCTCTGCGCGGTGGAGAGATTGGTGGAGCTGATCAGAGAGCGGTTCTGCACGTTCGAGAGGGTTGCGACTCCGACGAAGGCGACGCCGATGATCGCCACAGCGATCAGCACCTCCAGGATCGAGGAGCCGCCGGCTCCCGGGCGGCGCCGGCGGGCGGGGGGGCGGAGGCGGGGTCGCAGAGAACACAGCGCAGAAAGGGACATCAGGGCTCCGCTCAGAACAGGGAGGTGGCGGCCGTGCTGCGCGCCACCCACTCAAAGATCAGGAACGAGAACGGCGAGTTGGCGGAGTTGCCGAGCCCGAAGAAATTATTCGAGGCCGGCGGCACGGCGATCTGGGTGCTGTTGGCCGAGTTGTTGGCGCCCATGCTGAGCGTATTCAGCCACGCGGCGCCGCGGAAGTTGGGCATACCGAAGGCGTTGTTGCTGTTGTCGGGGTCAGAGCGCAGCTCCAGGGTGCCGAACGGGAAGTACGTGAACATATCCCGCACGAAGCCGTCGTCGCCCACCGCGATCGTGGTGTTCCGGTTGCTGTAGAGGCCCGCCCGCGGCACGTCATCGGGAAGGGCCTTGGTGGCGCAGGCGTTGGTGTCGCTGGGGGTACTGCACTTGACGTGCTGGATCTGGCCGTCGTCCCAGCTGTCCACGGTGGTGATGCCGGTGGAGTTCCAGGCGGAGTTGAAATAGAGGTAGATCGGTCTGCGCGAGCTGTCGATCACGAAGGTGTTGTTCTGGCGGCGGTTGCCCTCGGAGTCGTTCACCGTGTCATCAGCCACCGTCAGTTGGGTGATGCGGCAGTGCTTGGCCTCGGCGGACGTGCCTGCGTCGGTGGTGACGCAGAAGTTGTTGATCGTGCTGTTGCAGCTGCTTGCCACGATCGTGGTGGACAGGATGGGCTCACCGTTGGCGCCGGGCGCGGCGGTGTTGAGGTTGGTGGTGTTGCACAGCTCCACTGTGCCCAAAGCGTTCACCCGCAGGTAATCTCTGCCATTGTTCACATCGGTGGCGGTGCAGGTGCGGTTCCCGGATCCGGCGATGGCCACCACCTGGCCCGTCGACTGGCAGATGTTGTTGGAGGTGATGGTGATGCCGTTGGTCTGGGTGCCGGGATAGGAGGGCAGGGGTGGCGGCGTGATGCCCACCCGCGTGATCGGCACCCCGTCCACACTGTTGGCATTGGCGCGGGTGCCGGGGCAGCTGGCCGCCGAGGTGACGCACAGCACCGAGCTGGGCTTGCTGGCGGTGACTGCTCCACTGGAATCGAGCACCCGCAACTGGGCATTTGTGCCCGGCGAGGTGAAGCCGCCGCCGTTCAGCCCCAGCAGGATGCGCGGGAAGCTGGCATCGCAGATGCGCGTGTCGTTGCCGTGGGCCGGCTGGCCGCTGCCGAATGAAAGGCCGCAGCACTTGGGCACCACCTGGAACTCGCGGGTCACCACGGCGCTGGCGCCGCGCACCGTGCCGCGCACCGTGACCGCGATATAGCCCACGTTGCCGGCGGCCTGCAGGTTCACCAGGCCGTCGTTGTAGGCGGGGCTGCCGGTGGCTGTGCTGGAGGTGGGCGTGGTGAGGAAGCGGCGGGTGCGGTCAGAGTTTTTGACCTCGACGCTCACCACACTGAAGCTGCCGCCGCTGCCGGTGACCGAGGTGGAGTTGTTAGTGGCGCCGAAGCCCACGGCCGTGGCGGTGGGGGTGTTGGGGGAGCAGGGGTTGCGCAGGTTGACGTTGGAGGTGGCCCAGTTCGACATCGCCTGGTTGGCCACCAGCATCTTGCGGTTCTCTGGCTTGTTGAACTCGCTGATCACTGTGTTAATGCCCGCCTCGGCGACCTCCCGTGCCTCGCGGCTCTCCCCCTGGAAGGCGGCGGCGAGCCGGCCCCCCACGGAGCGGTTGGCCAGAGTCACCGAACCCAGCACCACCGTGAACACCACGATCAGGGCAATGAGCAAAGCGGATCCACGCTCGTGGCGCCGTTTCAACGAGCGAGAGCAGATGATGGTAAGCAAAAGTCTTGCGTTCATCGTTTGCGCCTCTTCACTTTGTACACTTTCCTATCTCCAATGTAACCATCGCGCAGCTGCCGCGCATGGGTTCCGTGGATGGGGACCACGAACGGCTCAGCTACGAACCTCTCGCTACTGACGCGACGCCACGCCGTGGTCTGGCGTAAAAAAAGCTGACGGCTCCCCGGCCAAGAAGACCCAACGCAACCACCCCAACGCAACCACCGCTTCGCGGAAGGCTGCACCTACCACGACGCCGACAGCCATCTCATGCCTTCAGGCGGCTCCTATTGCAGTGCCACCACTGTCAGGAGGCTGTCGATAGCGATCAATCGGTGAACGTGGCAGTTGGCGTTAGCAACCAGCCCCCGGATGTCGAGCACCTGCTGCCCATGCTGAAGCCCATCGCCGCCAGTGTGTGATGAATGGCCGGAAGTGATGACGATGGATGCGGTCTACGGGAGCGAGGACAACGCCAACGCCTACGCTGATCAAGGGATGAATGCCTAAATTCAGATCCGTATGGCCCGCAAGCTCGTCTGCAAGAAGGGATCAAGGATCTACGCCCAGCGGAAGGCCACCATGGAGCCGGTAAACGGCCAGATGAAAGAAGGACGGGGCCTGCGGCTCTTCCTCCTGCGTGGCCTTGAGATGTTCGATGCAAAGTGGCACCTGATGGCTGCCACCCACACACAACCTGTTGCAGTTGTTCCGGTTTCGGCGATCGCAGTAGGTAATGGCAGCAGCAAAGGGGGTCACGTCAACCCAGTCAATGCCAGCCAGGGAGGAATGCGCTGAACATTGATGAGGCTCAGAGAGGAGAGGAGCCCGTCAGAGCCGCCTTGGTCAGGGCGCACGAATGTCGCAACGATCGATTGACAGGCGCTCTAGGTCAACAAACTCCCATTGCCTCCACACCAAACATCTTTTGGTGGCGTATTAAAGGGTTGTTTCCACACCCAACCCAACTCTTGCTTCCACTGGTCAGCAACTTCTGGAGCACTCCAGAAATGTTTTTTGAGAAATAAATCCTGAGCTCCCCGGCTAGGTTTGGCGCTTGGATGGGCATGCATGATGCGTTGAATCAACCTTTTATTGCGAAATGGGCTTGAACTTGAACGATGGAGAACCGCGTCTTACACCGTATCAATCAAGAATATTCTTACTTCTACCGGCCACAAGGTTGTTCGTGCCCATGTATGGGATCAGGGCTTTCGGTAACAGCACAGATCCGTCCGCCTGCTGACCGTGCTCCAGCAGGGCGGCCATGGTGCGGCCCACGGCCAGGCCGCTGCCGTTGAGGGTGTGCAGCAGGCGGGTGGTCTGCCGCAAGTGCTGCAGCTGGAGATCTCCCGGTAGGTGCCGGCGCCCGCCAGATACACCTCCATGTCGTAGGTGCTAACGGCGGAGAAGCCCAGATCGCCTCATGGGCCGCCTCTGAGGCCTCCGGGGCTACGAACCAGTAGAGCTCCATCTTGTTGAACTGGTGCAGGCGGATCAGGCGGCGTATTTGAGCGGCATCACCTCGCGGTAGCCCTTGGTGGTGTGCAGATCCAGCGCAAATCAAAAGCTATTGATT
>JBBASO010000088.1:0-7455 GCA_040399265.1 Prochlorococcaceae cyanobacterium | reverse complement strand
CCCAGGGTCTGGGCGCAGTCGCGCGCCAGCACGTCGATTGCCTCATCCACCGGGAAGTTCTCGCCCTGGCCGCCCCGGGTGATGTTGGCCTTGAAGCTGCCGTCCACGCTGCGGCGCAGCATCGCCCCCACCACCCGGCCGCCGATCACCCACACCCGCAGGTCCTGGCCTGGTCGCTCGCCGATGTACTCCTGCAGGATCAGCGACTTGCCGGCATCGAGGCTGGCCACCAGTTCCATCAGATCGCGGAAGCTCTCCCGGTCACGGCTCAGGTAGATGCCTTCGCCATAGGAGCCGGCCAGCACCTTCACCACGCAGGGAAAGCCGATCTGCCGTTCCACCAGCTCGCTGTCCACCGGAAAGCGCACCAGCATCGTGCGCGGGATCGGCAGGTTGATCTGGGCCAGCAGCTGCTGGCAGTAGAGCTTGTCCTTCACCGCTTCGATCGCCCGGCTGGAGTTGATCACCGGCACGCCCAGGTGCTCGAACTGGCGCAGGATCGCCAGGCTGAAGTAGCTGGTGCCGCTGCCGGTGCGGGCCAGGAGAGCGTCGGGCAGCTCCACCTCCTCCCCCCGCAGCCGGATCGAGCGCCGGCCGCCCCGGGTCACGATCAGGTCGATCTCATCGGGTGACACCACTTCCAGAGCGATGCCGAGGATGCGGGCCTCCTCGCGGAAGCGCTGTTCATCGTAACCCGGGCCGGCGGCGGCAGCCTTCTGCAAAATCCAGAGCTTCATCAACGGCAGGCGGCCAGGGTCAGCTCTCCACGTTTGTCAGGGCCAGCAACCGGCGGCGGTCGCCGGCGACACATGGTGCAGATCCTCAGCTCGACTGCTGCCACTGGCGCAGCAGCTCCTCCAGTTCCGCCCGGCCGGGGCTCGGCAGGCGGCGCACACCGTCTGCTTCGCGACTGCCGCCCTCCCCGGCGGGGCCGCGGAAACCGGCGCCTCGCAGCACGGCCTGGCCTTCGCTGCCGGTGAGGAAGGTCACGAACCGTTCGGCTGCGCTGCCGCTGCCCTGGGCCTCACCACGAAGCACGGCCGCGGCAAGCACCATCTCGATCGTGGGGTCGGGTGCCAGCAGGCGATAGCCACCCGGCCATCTCCGGGCCGCTTCGTCGCGGCGCAGCAGAGCGGTGGATTCGTACACCAGCGCCACATCCCCCTCGTTCGGTCCGCCGCTGATGAACTCGCGTAACAGGATGTCGGTGGAGCGGGCCGGGCGGAAGACGGCGCGTTTCAGTGCGGTCACCGCCGCCTGGCCCGGTTGATCCCGCACCCAGAGGGCCAGCACCAGCTGACCGGAATTGGAGCGCAGCGGGTCGGTGATGCGTAGATCAATGCTGCCCCACTGCGCAGGGCCGCCCAGGGCAGACCATTGCCCTGCCGCCGTGGCTCGCCGCAGCTCCGACCAGGAGAATCGGCCGCCGCGGAACAGGGCGGCCGCCCGCTCCGGCCAGGCCACGGCCATCAGCAGGGTGCGGGCGATCGGGCGGGGCTGTGCCTGAAACGGTTGGTTGTCGCCCTGGGCTGCTCTGGCGGCCGCAAAGGTCTGCAGCAGGTCCCGGTTCGAGGGGATCAACACCTTCGCTCGCTCCGGTCCGGCATCGAGCTGGCGGTTCACCATGTCCTGGGCGCCCTGCACCTGCCAGCGCAGATCGATGGCCGGATGGCGGTGCTCGAAGAGGGGTTCGATCCGCCCCATCGCCACCTCCAGTTCGGAGCCCACCGCCACCAGCAGGGCCTGCCGCGGACCCCGAAGCAGCGGCGAGGCCAGAGCTAGCGATCCCGCCGCAATCGCCAGGGACAGGAAGCGACGGCGGGTGATGGCGGACACAGCTATGGCGGAACGGTTGACGATGGATCTATGCTTAGTCTATCGCAAAACAAAGGCTTTTGGGGAGCAAAAAATGGTAAGATTGAGTGCAAAGCATGGAAAATAAAATGATTCTGTCGGGTCCCCAGGTTGTTTTGCCTGTCCTTTTCGCATGTCATTGATTTGTCGTACCGCCAGGTTTTTGATAGTCGCCTGAGCAGGCCATTGAATTCTCTCAAGGTATGTGTGGTGGCGAAGTCAACGGAGATGCTGGCTTTATGCGGACGTCTCGCTCCTGGGCGGTCGTCCCCCCGGCTAACCCGCGCAACGGATCGGCTTCGCTTCGGCCTGGCCTGCTCTGGTTCTCTGGGGGTCGGCCTGTGGTTGGCCGGCTGCTCCGCCTTGCCGGTGGGTCCCCAGCTGGAACTCACCATGCTGGTGGGCAGCGCCCTGGGCGACACCTGCCAGGCCTGGGCCAAGGCCATCGCCAGCAACCCGCCCCGGCTGGCCGACGGCACCCAGGTGCGGCTGCGCTGCCGGGCTGCCGGCAGTGGCGATGTTGTGACGGAGATGGAAGAGCACGCCCGCTCCGTGCTGAAGGCGGGCGGCAACGCCGACGATCCCGCCATTCCCACCCTGGTGTCGGTGGATGGGGAGATCTATCAGGATCTGCTGCGGCATCGGCTGCAGGCGCTGGCCCCGGGCCGTGAGCTGATCCCCGCTCCTGCCGATGCACCGGCCCTGGCCAGTTCGCCGATGGTGTTGATGACCACCGCGCCTTTCGCCCAGGGGTTGCGGCGCGCTGACCCTTACCAGGCCCTGGCCCGGAGCCGCGATCACCGCCAGCTGGATGCCGCAGCCCCCTCCCAGCCGATCCGCTTCGTACACACGGCTCCCACCCGCTCCAACTCCGGCCTGCAGACCGTGGTGGCGATGGTGGCGGAGGTGTCGGGCAAGCGGCCCGAACAGCTCACCCTCGCCGATGTGCAGGCCAGCGCCCCGGCGGTGGCCGCCATCCAGAAGCACGTGACCCGCTACGGCAGCTCCACCGACGAACTGGCCCGCACGATGCAGCGCAACGGCGTGTTCTGGGCGTCGGTGGGCTCGGTCTACGAGTCGTCGGTGGTGGCGGCCAATGGCCGCCGCCAGGACGGCCAGGATCCATTGGTGGCCGTGTATCCCCGCGCCACCTTCTCCAGCACGATGCGGGCGATTCTGCCCGCGGCGCCCTGGGTGTCGCCCCAGGAGCGCGAAGCTGCCCTGCTGGTGATCGAGCAGCTGCAGCAGCCCCCGCTGCAGCGCCTGGTGGCCGAACAGGGGCTGCGGCCCGCCAACCCCGCCGTGCAGGCCAGCCTGGTGACGGCCGCCCGGGGGGCGGACCCCGCCGCCACGTACGACTCCCTGCGCGCCCCCCGGCCGGAGGTGGTGGAGGCGATCATCCGCCAGTGGCGCGAGCTGGTGAAGAAACCCTCCCGGGTGGCCCTGGTGGTCGACAGCTCCGGATCGATGGCGGGCGACAAGCTGCCGGCGGCACAGCGCAGCCTGCAGGCCTACCTCAACCAGATCGGCCCGCGCGATGTGGTGGGTCTGATCGAGTTCGACAGCACGGTGCGGCCGCCGGTGGTGCTGCGCGGCGGCCCGGCTGGTGCTCCGGGCAGCGCTGCCCTGATCGCTCGGCTGGAGGCCGATGGCGGCACCCGCCTGCACGATGCGGTGCTGGCCGGCCGCGACTGGCTGCGGCGCACCCGCCAGCCCGGCGAGATTCAGGCGGTGGTGGTGCTCACCGATGGCGTGGATTCGGGCTCGCAGCTGAGCCTGGGTGGTCTGCAGGAGCAGCTGCGCCGCAGCGGTTTCGAGGGCGACGAGCGGATCGGTGTGTTCACGATCGGCTACGGCGGCGGCGACTACAACGCCGATGCGCTGCGGCAGATCGCCGAAGCCAACGGTGGCGAGTTCGTCGAGGGCACGGTCGATAGCATCCGTCGCCGCATGGAAGCGCTGCAGCTGGCCTTCTGAACTGGATCCTGTCAACCATGGTCAATCCCCTCGACGATCCGATTGCCGTGGCCCTGGCCGGCCTGGTGCTGGTGGGGCTGGCCCGCTTCACCCCCCTGGGGCTGGGGCTGGCCCTGCTGGTGGCGGTGCCGTTGGCGCTGGCGATCGCTGCTCTGCGGGCCCGCCCGCGCGACCGGCGGGTGGCTGCGGAGATCGATGCCGCCGAATTCCGCTGCCGGGAACTGGCGATTCAGGCCGACCTGGTGCGCCGCGAGGCCCTGGCGCGCTTTCAGGACTCTGCCCATCTGGAGCCCCTCGGCCTGGTTCAGCTCTGCTGCGATCGCCTGGGGGACCTGCCGGGCCGCATCGGTGCGCGGCGGCGCCTGCTCGAGTCGGGTGGGGGCCAGCTGTTGCCGATCAAGGCCCTGGAGCAACGGCTTCAGCGCGAGGAGGCTGCACTGCGAGAGGAATCCTCCGCCACCCTGCGGCAGGAACGGCAGCGGCTGGTCGACCAGCTGCGCCGCAACCTTGATGCGGCCCGTTGCGGCCTCGATGAACGGCAGGCCCGCCTGCTGGCTCTCTCCACCAGGTTGGAGCGGATCGACGGCGGTCTGCGCCATCTGCAGGCCCAGGTGGCACGCCACTGGCCCAGCAGCGACGCCACCGATGCGGCGATGACCGAGGCGATCGCGCCGCTCGATGAGGCGCTCGACCAAATCGAGCAGCTGCTCGATGACGGCCAGCGGTGAGCGGCGGCATTCGATGGTCCCTGCCCCCCGGCTGCCGCGACGGCGCTTCGGCCAGATCTGCCTCGGTGCTGCCGCCATCACAGGTTTCGGTGCCGCAACCCTCAGCAGGGGTGCGCGTCGGCGATCCATGGCTACATCTGGGTCCCGATCCGAATCTGCGATGCAGTCACCTGCGCCTGCCCAGTCGACCGAGCGCAACGGCGTGCTGCTGCAGGCCTTCCACTGGTACACCCCTGCCGACGGGGGCCACTGGCGGCGGCTGGAGCAACAGGCCTCCGCCCTGGCGCAGGCGGGGATCACGGCCCTGTGGCTGCCGCCTGCGGGCAAGGGCCTGGCCGGCGCCAACGACGTGGGCTACGGCATCTACGACCCCTACGACCTGGGGGAGTTCGACCAGAGGGGCGGTGTGGCCACCAAGTACGGCACCCGGGCCGATTTCCTGGCGGCCGCAGCCGCCTGCCGCGGCGCGGGCCTGCAGATCTATGCCGATGCGGTGTTCAACCACCTGATGGGGGCTGATGCCGAGGAGGAGTTCAACGCCACCCCCCACGATCCCCAGAACCGCTTCCAGCCCCTCGGCGACCAGCGCCCCATCCGCGGCTGGACCCACTACAGCTATCCCGCCCGCGCCGGCGCCCACTCCACCATGCAGTGGCACTGGTGGCACTTCGATGCCGTTGATTACAACAGCCTCGAGCCTGGCCTGCAGGCGGTGTGGCGGATCGAGGGCAAGGCCTTCGACGACGACGTGGACCTGGAACGTGGCAACTACGACTACCTGATGGGCTGCGACCTCGACATCGATCATCCGGAGGTGCGCGACGCCCTCAAGCACTGGGGCACCTGGATGCTCGACACGGTGGGGCTGGACGGTTTCCGGCTCGATGCGATCAAGCACATCAGCGGCGATTTCTTCCCCGACTGGATCGCCCATGTGGAGGCCCATGCCGGCCGCGAGCTGTTTGTGGTGGGCGAGTACTGGACCACCAATCTCGACACCCTGCGCTGGTACGCCTCCCGCAGCGGTGGCCGCATTCACCTGTTCGATGCGCCGCTGCACCACAACTTCCACGTGGCCAGCCGCCAGGGTTCCGGATATGACCTGCGCCGTCTGCTGGACGGCACCCTGATGCGCGAGCTGCCCCAGCTGGCGGTGACGCTGGTGGAGAACCACGACACCCAGCCCCTGCAGGCTCTGGAGTCGGTGGTGGAACCCTGGTTCAAACCGCTGGCCTACGCCTTCATCCTGCTGCGGCGCGAGGGCTACCCCTGCCTGTTCCTGCCGGACTACGAGGGTGCCCGCTACCGCGACCGCGGCCGCGACGGCCAGCAGCACGACGTGGAACTGGTGAGCCACCGCTGGATCCTCGATCGCCTGCTGGCTGCCCGCCGCGACCACGCCTATGGCGAGCAGCGCGACTGGCTCGATCACCCCAACTGCATCGGCTGGACCCGCGCCGGCAGCCCTGCCCACCCCCGCGGCCTGGCAGTGCTGATGAGCAATGGCGAGGAGGGGGCGAAGTGGATGGCCACCGGCAAGGCCAACGCCACCTACATCGACATCACCGAGCACCGGCGGGAGCCGATCCGCAGCAACGGCGATGGCTGGGCTGAGTTCCGCTGTCCGCCTGGATCCCTGTCGGTGTGGGTGGAGCGCGGGGCCTGACCGCCGGCGTGGGCGGATGCCGGCTGGGGGAGGCTGCCTACGCTGCCTCCATTGCTCCGCCGGTCGCGCCGGCCTGCTGCGTGAACGTGCCGGACGCCCGTCCCGAGGTGGAGAGCCTGCAGGCCTACAGCGCCCCGCTGGAGGGCCGGCGCGGCCTGCTTCGGCTGGATTTCAACGAGAACACCGTGGGGCCGAGCCCGCAGGTGGTGGAGGCGCTGCGGGCGATCCCGGCCGAGCAGATCGCCGTGTATCCGGAGTACGACGGCCTGCGCGAGGCATTCATCGCCAATCTTTCGGCCCAGCATCCAGGCCAGCACTCGCCCGAGCACTCCGCTGGCGCGCCTCCAGCCCACCCCCTGCAGCCCGAGCAGATCGGCCTGTTCAACGGGGTGGATGCGGCCATCCACGCCATCTTCCACGCCTACGGCGACCGCGGCGACACCCTGCTCACCACCAGTCCCACCTTCGGGTACTACAACCCCTGCGCCCGCATGCAGGGCATGGCGATCGAGGCGATCCCCTACCGCCTGCCCGATTTCGCCTTCCCGCTTGAGGAGATCCGCGCTGCTCTCCTCGGGCAGTGCCCTGGTGGCCAGGGCCAGGGCCAGGGCAGCGCCGCCGCGGATCGCCCGCCCCGCCTGCTGCTGATCTGCAACCCCAACAACCCCACCGGCACCCGCCTGGCGCCGGGGCCGCTCCTGGCGCTGGCGGCGGCGGCGCCCCACACCCTGGTGGTGGTGGATGAGCTCTATGAGGCCTTCAGCGGCGACAGTGTGCTGCCGCTCGCCGATTTCGCCGCCACCCCCAACCTGGTGGTGCTGCGCTCCCTGGCCAAGACCGCCGGTCTGGCGGGCCTGCGCATGGGTTTTGCCATCGGTGCGGCGCCGGTGATCGACCGCATCGGCCGGGTCACCGGGCCCTACGACATCAACAGCTTCGCGGTGACGGCCGCCCACGCCGCCCTGGCCGATCAGGCCTACACCGACGCCTACGTGGCTGAGGTGGCCCGCGCCCGTGCCTGGCTGCTCGACCAGCTGCAGGCCGCAGGCGTGCGCCATCACGCCGGCGGCGGCAACTACCTGCTGCTCTGGCCCGATCTGCCGCCGGAGCGGGTGGAAGATCGGCTGCGCCGCGCTGGCATCCTGGTGCGCTCGATGGCGGGCAAGCCGTTGATCGAGGGTTCGCTGCGCGTGAGCATCGGCACCCGCGAGCAGATGGAGCGGTTCTGGC
>JBBASO010000087.1:0-8091 GCA_040399265.1 Prochlorococcaceae cyanobacterium | reverse complement strand
CCTCCATCCAGGTGTGGGAGCAGGAGCTGGCCTGGCGCGAGTTTTACCAGCAGGCCCTGTTTCACTTCCCCGAGCTGGCCGAGGGTCCCTACCGGCCCCAGTGGCGCGCCTTCCCCTGGGAGAACGACGCAGTGCGATTTGAGGCCTGGCGGGAGGGGCTCACCGGCATGCCGATCATCGATGCCGCCATGCGCCAGCTGAACGCCAGTGGCTGGATGCACAACCGCTGCCGGATGATCGTGGCCTCCTACCTGGTGAAGGATCTGATCTGCGACTGGCGCTGGGGCGAGGCCGCCTTCATGGCCCGGCTGGTGGATGGCGACCTGGCGGCCAACAACGGCGGCTGGCAGTGGAGCGCCAGCAGCGGCATGGACCCCAAACCCCTGCGCATCTTCAACCCGGCCACCCAGGCCTCGAAATTCGACCCGGAGGCCCGCTACATCCGCCACTGGCTGCCGGAGCTGAAACACGTGGCCACCCGCGACCTGCTCAGCGGCGAGATTGCCCCCCTGGAGCGGCGGGGCTATCCAGCACCGCTCGTGAGCCACAAGCTGCAACAGGCGCACTTCAAGGCGCTCTACGCGTCGCTGAAATCCCCCTAAGCAGACACAGCGGTGGCGAAGCTGGTGGCCAGCACACGGCTGAGCACGTCCACCACCCGTTGCTGCTGCATTTCAGTGAGTTCGGGGAAAATCGGCAGACTCAGCACCTCACTGCACAACCGTTCGGTGACGGGCAGGGAGCCCGGGCCGTAGCCCAGATGGGCATAGGCGGGTTGGCGGTGAATCGGGATCGGGTAGTAGATGATCGTGTTCACACCGGCATCCTGCAGCTGGCGCTGCAGCCAGTCACGACAGGCGGCCTCCGGCAGAACGAAGGCGGCGCTGTCGGCCGAGGCGATGCAGGGAGCCGCAGCGGTGCAGGCGACGCCGCCGGTCGGGCAGATCGGGATGCGCACCACGAACTGGTTCCAGCTGTGGCCTGCGGGGCCAGCGCCCGGCAACCGGAGCCCGGGCAGGGCATGGAGCTGGCGGAGATAGCGACTGGCGATGCCGCGACGGCGCTCGATCCAGCGCTCGAGATGGGGCAGCTTCACGGCCAGCACCGCCGCCTGCATGGCATCAAGACGGCTGTTGTATCCGAGTGAGGTGTGCAGGTAGCGGCGCGGCATCCCATGCACGGCCAGCTCCCGCACTGCCTGAGCCAGGCGGGGATCGCGGCAGACGACAGCGCCGCCGTCACCGGCACCGCCGAGGTTCTTGGTGGGGAAGAAGCTGAAACAGCCGAGGTCCCCCCAGCTGCCCACGGGCCGGCCGGCCCAGCTGGCTCCCGTGGCCTGGGCGCAGTCCTCCACCACCTTCAGGCCATGGCGGCTGGCGATCTCGCCGATCCTCTCCATGTCCACCGGTTGGCCGAACAGGTGCACCGGCAGCAGCACCCGGGTGGCTGGCGTGATCGCCGCCTCGATCCGCTCCAGATCGATCAGGTAGGAGGCCGCGTCCACATCCACGAACACGGGCGTGGCACCGACGGCGCTGATCGCCTCAGCGGTGGCGAAGAAGCTGAAGGCTGACGTGATCACCTCATCACCAGGCCCCACCCCCAGGGCCCGCAGGGCCAGGGTGAGCGCATCGGTGCCGCTGTTACAGCCGATGGCATGGGCGACGCCGCAGGTGGCGGCGAATGCTTCCTCAAATCCCAGCACCACCGGTCCGCCGATGTACTGGCCGCTCTGCAGTACCGCAAGCACCGCCTGGTCGAGGTCCTCGCCGAGCTCCCGGAGCTGATCGCTCAGGCTGAAGGGTGGCACGTTCATGCAACAAACATTAAGGCGCGCCATCCAGCCACCTCAGCGGGCCCATTCCGGTTCCTCACCCGGTCGCCATTTGATGTTGCAGCCGATCGCCGGGCGCTGCTCGGTGTTCACGGCGCGTCCCGCAAGCACGGCCGCGATGGCGGCACGGATGTCGGCACCATCGCAGGGCCGATCCGCCCCGGGCCGGCTGGCATCGAACTGGCCCCGATACACCAGTCGGTGCTGCCCGGACTGCCAGGCGTAAAGGAAGGGATCGGGGGTGCAGGCGGCGTTGAAGGCCCGGGCCAGCCGCTGGCTGCCATCGAACAGATAGGGAAAGCGCCAGCCCTGAGCCGCCGCCTGGGCGGCCAGCCCCGCCGGGCCGTCCTGGGGATGGGTGAGGGTGCTGTTGCTGGCGATCGCCAGCAGCTGCAGGGCGGGAAAATCGCGCGCCAGCCGCCCGATCTCCGCCTCCACATGCTTCACAAACGGGCAGTGGGCACAGATGAACAGCACCAGCAGGGGGCGGGCTGCGGCCGGCTCAGCGATCGGCTCACCGCTCACCTGCCGGGCATTCCCGCCTGCCAGTTCCTGCTGAAGTGCCGCCAGGGGCAGGGGGGTAGCCAGCGGCACCATTTGGGACGGAGTGAGCGCCATCGACAGGACCAGGACTGATCCTTTGGTAGCGCATGCACTCGCAGCCTTCCGCTCCGTCCTGCAGCATCGGGCGGTCTGCTGCCCCTCCTTGCCCCGCTGCCCGTCCCCACAACGCCGTCTGCCTGCCGTCGCTTTCGCCCTGCTGGCGCTTTGCCTTTCAGCCTGCGTGCCAGCCCACCGCCGGCCCAGCTGGGCGGTGTACCCGCTGCAGCGCCAGCAGCCCCACGACGGCCTGGCCGTGGTCAGCCAACCCGACGGCTACGGCCTTCATGTCTGGCTGGAGACCGACACCAACGAAGCCGGGATCTGCCGACCGCGCTGGACCGTCGACCCTGCCCGACTGTTCAACGGCGACGGCAGCGCCCCGTTCAGCTCCGGCCGGGCCAGCCGCGCCGAATTCTTCGCTGCGGTGGGCCGGGCTGACGTGCGCCGCGCCCTGCGGCGAGAAAGCGAGGCGCTGTGCCGGCGCCGCCATCCCCAGCGCCGCTTCCGCTGGCTGGAGCCGCCCCGCAGCGCCGCCGCCCTGCAGGGTCAACTCTGGCCCCTGCTGCAGGAGGCCGACCTGCTGAGCGATCCGAAGGCGATCGAAGCAACCGAACAGCAACTGCTCAATCCAGGTGGCACCAGCAGGACACCGAGCGGCGCACCCCGGCCGGACTGATCAGCCCCGACTCCGCTCAGAAGCGACACTCAGAAGCGCGACATCGCCGTGATCTTGGCCAGCTTTTCGGCATCCAGTCCGCCCAGCTCGTCGATCTCCAGCAGGCTGTCCTTCACCAGGCTGGCGAACACGAACAGAATCCCGTCCAGGCGGAAATCGAACCGACCTTCCATGGTGTGCCGCTCGATGCTGAGGAAGTCATGCAGCTGCCAGAGGGTGTCTGCCGAGCTGAGGGCTGCGGCACGGCCCTGAACCGCTGAGACCAGCTGATCCACGGCCCGTTGATAGGCCCGGTTGAAGGCGAGACGGGCGACATCCTGTTCCGCTTCCGTCCAGCCCTGCAGTGTGGTGTCCATCAGCACAGTCTCCAGGCGACCTGTTCAGGTACGGATACAGATGTTGCGAGGCTAGACGGGGCTTTGCGGCGACGCGAGAGCCCCGTTGCTGGCATGGCTGAGGCGGTACCGGGCGGGCAGCTGGAACCAGGCCAGGCGGGGAGCGCTGTGGTGTTCACGGTGATAGCCGAAGTGGTAGCAGGCCAGCAGCGAGAGCCAGCCGGGCAGCGGAAGGTTGTCTGCCGCGGCGCGCTGCAGCGGCAGGCGCTGCCGGCGGTGGGGCAGATAGGTGCCGACCAGGAACAGCTGCAGGGAACTGAACAGCAAGGGCAGGATGCAGGCGAGCAGCAGTCGGGCGCTGATCTGACGCCATCCCGCTGAACCGCCCATGCCGGCCAGCAGAGCCAGAGCTGCCCAGGCGGCCAGCAGGCGGGCCATCTGCGCGGCTGAGAGGTAGCCGGCCATGAACCGGCCGTACCAACCCAGCACACCGGCGGCGGGATCCACTTGGAAGTCTGGGTCTGCCGCCGTGGCCGTGCGCTGGTGATGCTGCTGATGGTTCTGGCGGCAGTGGCGATAGGGAAGGCCGGCGTACAGCGCCAGCACCGCCGCTCCGAGCCGATCATTCCAGAGCGGCCGCTCCGGCAGCAACACCCCATGCATGGCGTCGTGGCCGACGATGAACAGGCCTGTCTGCAGCTGCGTGCGCAGCAGCAGAGCAGCGAGCAGGAGGGGGCCGGGAAGCCAGGCCTGCGGTGCCGCCAGCAGCAGCACCAGGCTCAGCAGCCAGCCCAGCAGGATCAGCGCGGCAAAGACGAGCCCCCGACCAGTGGTGCCGCTCAACGGGCGAATTTGAGCAGCTCCGCGGGAGAGGCCAGCAGATCGATCGCCACGAAGTAGATCTTGCCCTCGGGATTGAGCAGGAAGCGCCAGGCCACGTTCATGCCGATCCCGGCCCCGAACCAGGGGGTCTGCACCTTGCCGGTCACCTTGATCTGGGTGAAATCACCTTCCGTCGGCTCGGCATAGCCACGCTCCGGCAGAAGCTGCAGGTTCTGGCAGTCCTCACGGAAGAAACGCAGAATCGCCTCGCTGCCGACGATCGGCTTCTGGAACGGCGGCTGCAGCGCTCCGTCCGGCAGGAACAGCTGGATCAGATTGTCGAAATCGTTGGCGTTGAGCAGATCCATGTAGCTGTTCACGGTGGGGTTGATCACCCCCTCGATGAACACCTTCTTGCGCTGCTGCTCAGGTGTGGGGGCCACCACCGGCTCGGCGACCCGCTGAGCTTCGCCCTTGGCGGGATCGAAGCCCATATCCACCACAAAGTTACGCAGCAGGGTGATCTGCTGGCCCTGCTCCACAGCCTTGACGGAGCTCAGCACCGCCGAGGCGTTGGCGGAAAGCTGGTAGCCCTCGGGGATGGGGGCAACGATGCCGAGGCGCATCCACTCGCCCAGCTGGTACCAGAAGCCCAGCTTGATGTTCACCGACCAGCAGGAGTAACTGCGCCCGATCGCGGTATCGGCCCGGTTGGCCAGATCACACATCAGCTGACTCTGCTCGGTGAAGGTCATCGCCTTGATCTGGTCGAGCACCGGCTCGGCGAACTGCATGCGGGCGGCACCCGGGGCAGCCACGGTGATGGTGCGGCCCATCTCCAGATAGGCGTACCAGATCAGGGCCAGCTGGTCTTCAGCGCTCAGCAGGCGAAAGCGGGCCGTGATGGCGGGCACCACATCGGCGGTGCGGGTGTCGGGAAAGATCTGAGTGGCCCGCTCAAGCGTGAACATGCGCTGTCAATCCCAATTGTTAAGGACGTTTGCAGACCCTAGCCCCTAGGGGGCGAAATTTGGTAGTGGCCGCATCACCAAGCAGCTGCTCTGCCGCGCCGCTCAGGCCGGAATCAGGGCCACAGCACCCCGATAGCCCACCGGCAGCAACAGGCGCCAATGGCGCACAGGCGCTGCCGTCGATCCGGCCCGCAGGCGCTCCAGCGCGGAAAACCCAGCGCCATAGGCCTTCAGCTCCGCCTCCAGACGGCACCAGCACTGCAGAAATCCCTCCCCTTGCACCGCAGCGGGCAGGCTGGCCAGGATCTGCTGCTGCGGCTCCGGCAACACCCGCCGGGCGATCGGTTGCCAGTCGAGCCCCGGACGCAGCTGCTCCACATCCACGCCAACCGCCCAGCGGCAATGGAGCGCGAACACAATCAGATCGCCGGAATGGCTGAGATTGAAGGCCGGGCCAGCGGGGCAATGGGGCTTGCCATGAACGCCCGCCTCGAGCGGCACGCGGGCGGCGGCGCAGCCGAGCCAGCCCGCCAGCAGCCGCCGCAACCCGCCGCGAGCCAGCAGGAAACGGTCGCGGTCGCCGGGGCGCCGGTAGGCGAGGTGGCGCTGTCGCTCAGCCGGGGAGAGGCTGGCAAGCAGACCATCGCGCTGCAGCTGCGGCAGGGGATCGCGACGGTCAAGCAGCAGCAGCAGAGGCTGGGCCGGGGCCGGCGGCTGCAGCGGCGGCGGCTCCTGCAGCCGCCAGGGCCGAGGCTGCAGCGGCGGGTCCGCCGCGCTCCTGGGATCAGCCATCAGCGATCGGCGGCAGGGGCCATTCCACCAGCTGCCGGCCGCGCTCCACCAGCTGCCGCACCATCTCAGGATCGACCGGTGAGCGCTCGGTGGCTGCCACGGCTCGGTAATGGTCAGCCACGCCCCAGGCGGTGGTGGCCGGGTCGGCAGCATGGCGCGGAATCAGATGCAGATGCAGGTGCGGCGCCCCCTCCCCGAAGGCGATGGCGTACACCCGCTCACAACCCGTGAGGCGTTGCACCAAACGGCTGGCCTGACGCACGGCCCAACCCCAGCCGGCGGCTTCCCGGTCGTTGAAGGCCAGCGGCCCGCCCAGATGGCGGCGGGCATCGAGCAGCAGCCAGCCGAGGAGTGGCGCCGGGTCGGGATGGTGACGCAGCACCCACCGATCGCAGCGGGCGATCTCCCACGCCTGAGCGGCACCGGCATCGGCGTGAAGCGCGCAGACAGGGCAGGGTGGAACCGTCATGGCTGTGGCGCGGAGCAGAGGGCAGCAACCGAGCTGGCCCATACCAGCGGTTCGGCTCGGCGCCAGTAACGGGAGAACCGACGCAGATCCGGGGCAACCGGACCCTGCAGGGGGAGGGCCACGAACGGCTCGGGCTCCAGAACCTGCAGCGGCAGGGCCGCCTCCAGCTGCGCCGCGATCTCGCGGAAGCGGGGATCCACCGCCGCACTGGTGACGATGCCGTCGGCACCGGCCGCGGCGGCGGCGGCCAGCAGCTCGGCCGACACATCGCCCTCGCGCACCTGCAGGGGCAGCTCCGCCAGACACTCGCGCAGGAAGCGCAGACGGCCGGGGGCCAGCGCTGCTCCGCCGGTGGTGGCAGTGGTGCCGGCGATCAGGGCAGTGTCGAACACAAACACCGCTGGCGCGGCCGGATGGGCACGCAGGGCCGGATTGGCCGGCCCCAGGGCTTCGCCATGCACCCACACCAGCGGCCGCCGCAGCGGGGCAAGCTGAGGCGCGCCCGCAGACAGAAGCGGCGCTGGCGGGGGGGTAGAGCAGTGAGGGGCATCGGGATGGCGCTCCACCGGCCTGAACAGCCGCTCCTGCAGCACCTCATAACTGGCTTCAAACGGACATCCCGCCAGCGCTTTCGGACAGCCCTGGCAAAAGCGGCCGCCGCCGAAACGTTCGAGGTTGGCCCGGTTGAAGAGGTAGGGCTTCTGGCTGAAGCTGCTGGCCACCCATTGCCAGCTCAGGTTGTTGCTGGCCGGATCGCCATCGAGCAGGTGCTGAAGGAACCAGCGGGCGCCCGCCTGCCAGCGCACCCGCCGCCAGTGCACCACGTAAGCCGCCAGCCACATCCGGGCGTGATTGTGCAGCCAGCCCGTGCCGCAGAGCTCGGCGGCGAAGCCATCGATGCAGGCCAGCCCCGTGGCACCGGCAGCGAGCTCAGCCGGCAGCTCCGCCGCATAAGCCTCTGGCGGCAGGCCGGTCTTGAGCGGTTCCCGGTCGTGCCAGATGCCATCACCAAGCTGGTGCCAGAGGCGCTGCCAGTAATCGCGCCAGCCGAGCTCGCTGATCAACTTCTCGCCGGCACGGCGCTGGGCGGCGCTCCAGCCACGAGCCGGGTTCTGGCCGGCAAACAGCTCGCCCTGCACCCCTGCGGCAGGCGGCGCCATCGCCCGCAGCCGCTCAAACACCGCGTCGCGCACCTCCGCCAGGGTGAGCACGCCGTGGCGGATGTACGGAGACAGCCGGGTCACCGCCCCATCGAGGTGATTGCGGCTGGCGGCGTAGCGGGCCGGGTCGATGGCGGCCAGGCGGATCTCAGCCGCGCGTCGACCGCCGGATGCGGTGGGAAGGGGAGGCATGAGACAAACGGAATGGGGCAGCGGCAATGGGAGGGCGGCTGCTCGATCGAACTGAACTCCCCCAGAATGGTCTGCTGAGCCGGCCTGCAGGAGCCGCTGCGGGAGAATCCCGCAATCGCACCTCAGCGCCGCCGGCGGCGCCCTCCCCATGCTCCTCGATCTGCGCGGCAAGAAGGCCCTGGTCACCGGCATCGCCAACAACAAGTCGATCGCCTGGGGCATCGCCCAGCAGCTGCA
>JBBASO010000086.1:6073-8102 GCA_040399265.1 Prochlorococcaceae cyanobacterium | reverse complement strand
GCTGTTGTGTCGCACACCTGTTGTTGCTTGGCATAGCGGCGGGGTTGGCGGTTTGAGAGGGAGGCAACGCCAGGCTGTTTCCGTCAGACTGGTGAAAGAAAAGAATCGGGGAGCCAGGCCATGGCCGATGTGAAATCCCTGGAGCAAGCTGTCGAAGCTCTCGACCCCTCGGCACTCGCGGAGTTCAGACGCTGGTTTGCGGAATTCGATGCAGCCGCCTGGGACCGCCAGGTTGAAGCTGACGCCAGCGCGGGAAAGCTTGACGCCCTTCTGGCGGAAGCGGAAGACGACTACCAAAATCAGCCACACCGCCCCCTGTGAAACACACAGCATCGCTCAGATTCTGGCGCTGCTATCAGTCGTTACCCCGAGACATCCAGCAGATCGCTGATAAGAACTTTGCCCTGCTAAAGGCGGATCCCACTCATCCATCACTGCAGTTCAAACTTCTATCGGGTCGCAAACTCCACAGCGTGAGAGTTGGTCTCCATTACCGGGCGCTGGGCCTGCCGTCTGAGGTCGGTGTCCATTGGTTCTGGATCGGCAGTCATGCCGACTACGACCGCTTAGTGGGCAGCTGATGCTGCCGAAGCACCGCAATTCTTTGTTCCTGAGGGTAGGCCTTGATTTCCGCATGGATCTCCTCCTGCGTCATCGCCTCCTCCGGGCGAGCAGAGAGTCGATCGCGCGCTTACTGGAGGCGCTTCAAGCGGTCGGACGCCAATTTGCTTCGCAGCAGATCCTCGATCGCCTCGGAAGAGAGAATTCCGGCTCCTTTTGCCTCTTCGACAAGAGCGTCGGGAAGCGTGATCTCGATGATGGTAACGACTGTCACAACCGTGACGAGATAACTCTAGCGGTAATAGCCAGGCACAAGCTCCAATGACGACTTCCACACGGCCCGCCTGAGAAGCCCTCTTCTCCCCCACCACCCGCACCCGCGACCTGGCTCGCAAGCCGCTGGGCAGCACCGACAGGCGGGGGAGCTCAGATGGTGGCCATCCGTTGGCGGATCAGAGGAACCGTTGCGCTTGCATACTGCTGCTGAGAGAGAATGGACTGACCGCGCTCCCAGGCAGATCGACGCGACAGGAGTTCTAAATCATCAAACCATGCTGCCTTGGTCATCTGGCCAACATGAAGGCGGATGTGATACACGTAATCAGCAATCAACACACCCGGCGCCGTGCTGGTAACGGCGATCATCATGCCGAGATCTTCACCTTGAGGTAGGCCCATCCAGCCCCCCACGCGCTTGAGCAATTCAGCCTCCACAAGCAGGGTGGTTGGACCCAGGGGAATGCTGTCATGGGGTGATGGCCAGGCACGCCAGACATCACCTGCCAGGCATGGTCCTGCGGCAACGATGGCCGGATCGTTCTTGAGGTCGTCGGTGCAATAGCCGGCTGCCCACAGAGCCCCGGCCTGGTCATCGATCGCAGCCAGGCGTTGGTCGATGGAGCGGGGATAGAGCCAGTCGTCATCATCGGCGCTGGTGATCCACTCACCCCGTGCAACAAGCAGACCAAGATTGCGAGCTGCTGCCTGCCCAATCGGCCGAGCCGAAGCGATCACGGTGGCGTTCGCCGCAAGATCCGGAGGAAGCGATTCGATGCCGTTGCCATCAACGACAATCACATGTTCGATTTTGCAGTTATTTTCAGCGAGGCTACGGTTTAAACCGCTCAACATAGACAGGCGATCCGGCAAAAGCCTGGTCGGCGTGATGACGCTTACGGTCGTCAAAAGAGAGGCGTCATTGCGAACCCCACCACGCTACTTGAGCCTGTTGGATGGACTGGGCAAAAAAAGGCAAACAGCAGAGACGACCGGCCACTTCCGAGGGATACCCGGCCGCACCAGTCCTTTCAGCCGCAGGCGCTGACACGGTCGGTTCTGCGCGGCATGAAGGCCATGAGAGCGAGCGGCCCATGGCGATCCGCCGGCGGCTGGAGCGGGAGATCCCGGCGATCTGGCTGCCAGGCTGTTGCTTGGCATGGGCGCGGCGCTGGCGGTTTGAGGGGGGGGG
>JBBASO010000086.1:0-5973 GCA_040399265.1 Prochlorococcaceae cyanobacterium | reverse complement strand
GCTGAATGCTGCTGCGTTGTGTAGCCCACCCGACATTTTTTGGCAATCCTGCTGCTTCGTCAGCGCCGTTGGCGCTGGCATCAGGCAAGCACCTCCGGCTGCAGGAGCTGGGCCGCCTGGTTGAGGCGACGGTCGAAACAGGCGAAGGTCAGCGGAAGGTCCAACTGCTCGTGCAGGCTGTGGGCTGCAGCCAGTTGCACGCTGTCGTAACCGCGCAGGGCGAAGGCTTCGGCGACCATCCCGGCTTTGTTGACAAGCGGTTGGGTGACATCAGCAATTGAAAAGTCACTCCAAGTCTGCTCGAACAGTGGTCTGGCCCTGGCCAATCCATCCTGGTTTGCACCCCTGACCCGACTGCGTTGAGCGAAAGCAGCCATGGATTCAGCCCAGGTGATCCTGCACACCGCGAGTGCTGTGCAGGCGGCGCGTGCCCTGAGCATGCCGCAGCCGCCTTCCTCATCGATGAATAACTTGAGAAGCGCAGAAGTATCGCAGAAAAGAATCACGCTCTCTATCCACGATCTTCGATCACGATGTCACTGATCAGTGGCCCGCCATCATTCAATGACACGGGCGGCGGGAATACGGGCTTCTGGCCATTCCAACTCACAATCCCTGCATCAATGGCTTTCTGCAGCGGGTTGGCCGCAGTGGCATCGGGCTGCTTGATGGCGGTGAGCCGGGCGATGGGCTTGCGATGGGAGGTGACTTCCACCACCTCACCGGCTCGGACTCGGCCGAGCTATTCGGAGAGATGGGTCTTGAGATCCCGCACCGACACCTGGCTCGTGACCATTTCAGACACGTCTGCCGCTACATTTGCGACCACTTTAATCGACTCCCGCCACCGCTGCTCCTTCCAGCTGATCTCGGTGATGGCCGCAATTGGCATAGGAGTGGGTGCTGCCGCTGTTGAAACAGGCAGCGCGCAGCGGGCCCACTGGCTGGCGATGAGCTGCTTGGCCAGCTCGGCGCTGGGAGTGGCGGCTGGAGCGGCAGATCCCGCGGGTCACTTCGCCATGCTGAGGGGGATGCTGGGGCTCTCCGGGTTCACATCCACGCACTGCAGCTGAGGGCGGAGCACCAGGTGCATGCCTTCCATCGGGATCACTCCCAGCAGCACCTCATTGCCGAGCACCATCTACCTGCCATGTGCCACCTGCCAGCATCTGCAGAAAGTCGATCGGCAGGCCATGGGATTCACCATCCGCAATGGCATTTCGGCAACGGAGATGTGGTGATTGAGGCAACCACCACCATCCCCGATTACACCGTGATCAAGCCGCCGAGGCGATCAGCCCGGCAACAGGGCATAGCGCGTGTGCAGCTCCGTGCTGGCGCCTGGAGCGAGCTCGATTCTGCGATCACCGCTCAGCAGCGCCTGGCGCGGGCCGCTCCAGGGTTCGATGCACACCATCGGCCGGGGCGGCTCGGTCCAGAGCACCACCAGATCGAAGGGATGGCTGAGCTGCAGCTCGAGGGTCGCACCGGCTGCCTCGTCCACCAGCCGCACCGGCCCGGTGGGCCGCACCAGCAGATCGATGCCCTGGCTGAGGCGTTCCATCTGTTCCGCCGTGGCCGCCGGCGCCATGGTGAGGTGGTTGAGGCACTCGGGCGGCAGCCCCTCGAAGCGCACACCGTCCAGGCTGGAGAGGTTGAAGTAGGGGTGAAGCCCGAAGCTGAAGGGCATCGGATCCTCGCTGCGGTTGCTCACCGTGGTGCGGATCTCCAGGGCGCCCGGCGCCAGCCGCACCTCCATGCGCAGCAGGAACTGGAAGGGATAGGCCTGCAGCGTGTCCGCGCTCTCGCTCAATTCCAGGGCGACGCCACGGCCATCCGCCAGGGGCTCCATCCGCCAGGGCAGCGTGCGGGCGAAGCCGTGCTGGCCGAGCGTGAAGGTGCCCTGGGGCAGGGGCAGCTGGTTGTCCGGCAGACCACCGGTGATCGGGAACAACACCGGAAAGCCCCCCCGCACCGACTGGGCGGGGTCAAGGAAGCGCTCCAGATCGAGATACACCACCTCCCGCCCGCCGCAGCACCAGCCGCTGATCAGGCCGCCACGCTCGGGCACCAGCCGCAGCAGATCGCCGCTGGCCGGATCGCTGAACTCCCAGTGGGGGTAGGGGGCGGTCCGCTGGGTGAGGGACATGGCAGATCTGGGCGGCCGGGGTTGAAACCACTCTGGTGCATGTCAGCGGTCAGCGCAGCTCGAACAGCAGCAGATCGGTGCCGTCGGCGCCGGCCGTGAAGGCCGCCAGGCTGTCTGCCGCGAAGCCAAGCCCGTCGCCGCGCCGCAGGGCCTGGCCATCGGCCTCGCCGGCGCCGGCGATCAGCTGGATCCAGCCCTGGCTACCGCTGCCGATCGCCAGGCTGAGCGTATCGCCGGCGGCCGGCTGAGCTCGCCACAGCCGCACCGGCCGGTGGATCGCCAGGGCGCCGCCGGCCTGATCGGGATCGAGCAGCGGCCTCCAGCCCGCCCCGAGCGGGAACGGCTTCTGCCCATAGGCCGGGGCAATCCCGGCGCTGCTGGGTTCGATCCAGATCTGCAGCAGCCGGCAGGGCTGGTGGCCTTCATTGATCTCGCTGTGCACCACGCCAGTGCCGGCGCTCATGTGCTGCACCTCGCCGGCGCGCAGCACCTCGGCGTGGCCCAGCGAATCGCGGTGGTTGAGCTGGCCCTCCACCATCACCGTGATGATCTCCATGTCGCGGTGGGGGTGCATGCCGAAGCCGCGGCCGGCGGCGATCGTGTCGTCGTTGATCACCCGCAGCGGCCCGAAGCCCATCCAGGCCGGGTCGTGATGGCCGGCGAAGGAGAAGCTGTGCCAGCTGTCGAGCCAGTCGAGCTGGCTGTGGAAGCGCTCGGCGGCCGGGCGGAACACCAGGCTACGGGCCGACGACGGGTCCGTTGAGGAAGCAGTTGCCGGGTTGGTGGTCATGGCTGGGCGATGCGGAGATGGTGCAGGCGGGTGATCAGATCGGCGATCGAGGCGTCCTTGGCGGGCTGGCTGCCGTTGCTCACCAGCTGGCGGCCCACCACATGGGCCCCCAGGTGCGCCAGCTGCAGCCGCAGGGCCGTGAGCACCGTGGTGCCGCCCCCGCCGGAGTGGGTGGCGATCACCACCGGCCGGCCGTTGAACAGGGCACGGAAGTCGTCCCCCTGCACCGACAGCCAGGCGATGGCGCTGGTGAGCACCGGCGGGATCGAACCGTTGTATTCCGGCGCGCAGATCACCCAGCGCGATGCGGTCGCCAGCCGGGCCTGCAGCGCGGCCAGGGCGGGCGGCGTGCCGGCGGCCTGGGTACGGGGGGTGAACAGGGGCAGCTCGATGGCGGTGAGGTCGAGCACCTCGGCGCTCTGGCCCTGCTCCCGGGCGGCCGCGGCGAACCGCTCCGCCAGCTGCAGGTTCTGGCCGTTGCTGGCGGCGATCACCAGCACATCGCAGGTCGTCGTTGGCATGGATGACAGGGGGCCGCCGGGGTCAGGCGGATGAACGACCCCCCGATCGTGGGCTGGGCGGCGGCGGGAGCACAAGAACGCACCGCAAAGTGGTGTGGTTACCGGAACGTGAGCCATGAGCCACGCCAGTGACTTTCAGGCCAGCCACGACCGCAGCAACTGCAAGGCCGAGCTGGCCGGCGTGCAGCTGGGGGGGAGCTGGTGCCCGTGCTGGAGGGGCTGCACGCCTGGGGCGCCGCCTACGACGAACAGCTGTAGTGCGAAACGCCGCCGGCGTGGAAGAACTCGCGGGGCTTGAGCCGGTCGTAGCGGGCGGCCAGCTCCGGCGGTGGCGCCTCGTAGGGCCGGCTGAACAGCGCCTGCAGCTGCCGGATCAACGCGAAGTCGCCCTCGGCCGCCTGCTCGTAGGCAGGGGCGATCAGCCACTCGCGCCAGGTGATCGCCGGGTTGATCCGTTCCATCGCGGCGGCGGTGGCGAGCGGGTCGCCCTGGGCTGTGATCGCCGCACCCCAGCGCTCCAGCCAGCGACTCCATTGGCCGTCCAGCGCCTCGGAGCTGGGCACGTAGAAGCTCTGCTTGAGGGCGGAGAGCTGCTCGGGGATCGCAGCGGCAGGGGCTGCGGCAAGCTGCGCAAGCCGGCGGAAGGCGACTGTGTAATCGGCCCGGGAGCTCGCCAGCAGCTGCAGCAGCTCCTGCACCAGTTCAGCGTCGTAGCTGGTGAGGCCGAGCTTGCCGGCCCACATCGCCTCCAACGCCTGAGCCATCTCCCCGGCGAAGCCGTCCTGGATCGCCTCCAGCTGCGCCAGGGCGTGCGGGTTGTCCTCCAGCAACGGCCGCAGCGATGTCACGAACATCCTGTAGTTCACCTCCGCCGCCGCCGGCTGGTTGAAGAAGCAGAAGTGCTCGCCGCCGCCGGTCCAGGGCTGGAAGCGCGGATCGAACAGCTCGCAGAAGCCGAAGGGCCCGTAGTCGAGCGTGGTGCCGCCAGCGGCGCAGTTGTCGCTGTTGAAATTGCCCTGGCAGTAGCCCACCCGCATCCAGTGGGCCACCAGGGCGGTGAGCCGCCCGCGGAACAGGCGTGCCAGCTCCAGCACCTGCTCGGGGAAGGGCAGGGCGGCATTGATCTCGGCGCGGTAGTGGCGCGCGATCAGGTGGGCCGTGATCATCTGCAGTTCGCGCAGGGCACCGGCATGGGCATGGCTGCGCGCCCGGCGGGCGAACAGCTCCAGCTGGCCCACCCGCAGGAACGACGGCGCCACCCGGGTGGTGATCGCCGCCGGGTTGTCCACCATCACGTCGGGCTCAAAGGCGCGCGAGCCAGGCGTGTACCAGGGCCGCCGCACCCCTTCGGCCCGCGACATGAACAGCGTCAGCGAGCGGGAGGTGGGCACCCCCAGGGCGTGCATCAGCTCCTGGGCCAGAAACTCGCGCACGCTGGAGCGCAGCACGGCGCGGCCATCGGCACCGCGGCAGTAGGGCGTGGGGCCGCCGCCCTTGAGCTGAAACTCCCAGCGCTTGCCTTCAAACAGCCCTTCAAACACCGAGATCGCCCGGCCATCGCCGTAGCCGTTGCCGGTGCCGAACGGGCACTGCTGGGTGTACTCGGTGCCATAGATCGAGAGGGCGTAGCCCGTGGCCCAGCCATGGGGGCGCATCGGCCCGGTCGCCGTCGAGATGTCGCCGGAGAACAGCCGCCGGAACGCGTCGTCGTTCACCAGCGCCTCACTGAGGCCCAGTTCAGCGAACAGGGCCTGGCTGTAGGCCACCAGCTCCGGATCGGGCAGCGGTGTGGGCATCACCGGCACGTAGTGCCCCGACACCACCTGGCGGGGCCGGTGGTCGCGCCCATCCGCCCGGGCCTGGGGATCTGGCTGCAGCTGATCCAGCAGCGAGTAATCGGCCCGCTCGGCAAACGCCGCAAAGGTCGTGGCCGGTTCCGCGAACGGCGCTGTGGTCGGCACTGTGGAGGGCACGGGTGGCACGGGTGGCGGCACAGGCTGAGGGATCCATCCTGGCGAACCTGGGGCCAGCAGCGCCTGCCGGCACCGAACCTAAGCTCGGATCAGCTTTTGATTCCGCTGGTGATCCAGACACTTCATCTCGCTGCAGCGGCAGCCCTTCTGGCTCTCCCAGTGTTGCTGCCGGGCACCGCCATGGCGCAGAAGCGGATCCCCAAACTGCCCGGCTACGACGAGTGCCCGCTCGGCTACGTGAACGACCTCAAGCAACACTGCAATTCACCGATCTACTACGAGGTGAAGCCCACCAACGGCCAGCCCTGTGAAGCGGGATGGATGAACATCGGGGCGGGCTACTGCAAAAAGAAAACGCTCGGCATCTTCTGATCCGGCAACGGTCAGCCAATCCGCTCAACGCAGTGGCGTGAAGGCGCCGTACTGGCCGATCAGCCGTCCGTCGGCGCCGTAGGTCACCACCTCCAGGCCGGAGGAGCCATCCGGCGGCATCGCCAGCTGGATCACCGCATCGCCCGTGGCGCAGGGGCCGGGCTGCAG
>JBBASO010000085.1:0-8613 GCA_040399265.1 Prochlorococcaceae cyanobacterium | reverse complement strand
TCCCGTCGCTCAACACTGTAACGGAAGATTGCGGCTTTTGTGAAGAGGGGTTGCGTGTCAGGGCCGCCGCACCGGGGCTGGCAGTGACCGCCCGGGCTGGGCAGGCTCAACTCAGCAGCTGATCCGTGCCGTGTTCCCCTCCTCACAGGTGCTGTTGCGCTGGGACCTCAACGGCGAGCGGTTCGAGGAGCAGGTGCCCGTGCATCTGGCTCGCCGCCGCCGCGATGAGCTGGTGCGGCTCGGAGCCGTCGTGTACTGGAGCGAGCGCCTGGCCTCAGCCGCCTGACCTCAGCCGCCTGGCCTCAGCCACATGACGGTCGGCGCGCAACAGTTGACCCCTCCCGCCGTGGCGATGCCGGCCCGGGGCTGCTAAAGCTGCCCCATCCCTACCGGTGCCCGCAGGCATGGCAGACACCCTCCGTCAGTCCCGCCGCGTGCGCCTGCGTCGCCCGATCGCTGCGGCCCTGGGCCTGATCGCGCTGCTGACGGTGACGGGATGCCAGCCCAAGCCTTCCGCCGAGCTGCTCGACCTGCAACAGCGCCAGGAACAGCTGGATCTGAAGCTGCAGCAGCTGGAGCAGAAGCTGATCAAGCTCACACCGGCCAATGCGGCCGACAAGGCCGGCAAGCCGCCGGCCGGGGTGGTGAAATCGCTCACCTTCCGCAGCGGCAGTGAAGACGACCGCCTGCGCATCTACTGGGCCGACGGCAGCACCACGGATCTGCCCTGCACCAAGGAACAAGCGACCCTGGTATGCGGTTGAGGTGCCGCCGCCCGGCTTGACAGCGTCGGCAACCCGGGCTGAGCTGAAACGACAGCTGGATTGACTGAATGCCGTACCGCCCACCGAGTCTCTGCGCCGCCCTGCTGCTGGGCGTCGCGGCTCTTCCCGCCTCAGCCCAGCCTGCTCCACCTGCAGCGGATGCGCCGCGCACCACCCGCACCCTCGAGCGGATCGATCAGATCATCAACGAGGCCCAGGCCAAGCAGCGGGCGCTGAATGTGGCCCGGGAGGCGGGCGTGAAGCTGAACGGTGGCCTGACGGTCTACCGGCCGGCGCGCTGCATGGTCGAGGGCATCAGCAACAATCCCTGTCTGATCAGCAGCACCCCGTCGGGCTTCGTGTTCCGGTTCCGCGGCGGGGTGCCGGGCTGGGAACAGGAGGGCACCCCGCCCACCGTGGAAACCGAGCTGCGGGTCTCGCGCGATGGCCGCACGGTGTTGGAGGTGATCTACAACGGTGCCCCGAGGCCCGCCGCCAGCGCCGCCAGCTCCTGAGCCCATTGCGGTTGCACCGCCAGCCGCTCGCGCCGGGTGAGGCTGAAGGCGATCCCTTTTTCGCCGTAGGCCGCCTCGTTGATGAACACCGGCACCGCGTCGGACCTACTCCCCCCAGCGGCCTGCACGGGTGGCTCGTAGGTCAGGCAGCGGCCATCGGGGTCGAGAAAGAGTGGGTCGCCCTCGTGGATCGCCCGCCAGTCGCGGTGCTGACGCTGCGGGTGGATGCAGGCCAGCGGATGGCCCTCGCCATCGCGGGGCAGATCGAGACTGCCGAGATGTCGATGCACGGTCAGGCCGTCCGGCAGCCGCAGCCGCCCGAGCCACGCCTCGGCGAGCGCGGCCAGGCCCGCTTCCAGGGCCAGCTGGGTCTGGCGGCAGATGGTGGCCTGCACTACACCCTGGGGCACGGGCCCCACTTCGATCACCAGGCCGCAGGGCCAGCGCTCCACCAGAAAACCGCTCTGGGCGGCATCGGCCTCGTGCAGATACACCGGCAGCCCGAGCCGGGCCTGGATCGCCGCGGCCAGGGCCAGATCGGCGGGCCGGCGGCCATACACCACCAGGGAATTGCCCATGGCGCTGGTGGTGCTGTGCAGATCGAACACCACACGGCAGGGGCGCTCCCCCCCCGGGCCATGGCGGGCCAGCAGCTGCCGCGCCCGCTCCAGCTCCAGGCCGGTGGTGCTGGCATCCGCCAGCAGGTCGGGCTGGAAGCAACGGTTCAGATCCCGGTCGAGATAGCGCTGGTTGGCGGCGAAGGCGGCCGGATTGCCGATCACCAGCTCCAGCGCCAGCCCAGCGCTGTCGAGGGCCTGGGGCTGCTGTTGCCAGTGCCGCAGCAGCCAGGGGGCGTTGCGTTCGTTTCCGTGGGTGCCGGCCACCACCAGCACTGCCGGGGCCTGAGGCTGTGGATCCATGGGCCTGGTGGGCGGCGGCCTCTGGATTTTCAACCCGATCCGGCCCAGATTCACGGCAGTCTGGATGGAGACGCTCCTGAATCCCCCCCCGTGGTTGGTGCGCGGCGCCCGCGCCGCCTGGCAGTGGCAGTGGCTGCGGTTGATGGAGGGCCTGGGCCCGGCCGATGCGGCTGGGCACTACCGCCGTCCACCGGCAGGCTTCGAGGCGGTGCCCGCCCTGCCGCCCGACGCCGCCAGCCCTGCCGCCCATGTGCTGATCGTGGGCCGCAGCTGCCCCTGGGCCCATCGGGCCTGGCTGGTGTGGAGTCTGCGGCAGCTCGGCGCCAGCATCGACCTGGAGGTGGTCGAACCCGATCCCCAGGCCGGCCGCTGGCGGTTCCGCCAGCCCTTCGAGGGCTGCGCCAGCCTGCGCGAGCTCTACGACCGCAGCGGCGCCGCCGCCGGCGCGCGCGCCACCGTGCCTGTGCTGTATTCCCGCGGGCGGCGCCAGGTGCTGCTGGGGGAGAGCGCCCGGCTGATCGAACTGCTCAACCGCTGGCCGGGCCAGGCGCTGGATCTCGACCCACCTGGGCAGGCGGCTGCCACGGCCGCCTGGCGCGAGCGGTTGCAGGGCGCGGTGAACGACGGGGTGTACCGCTGTGGCTTCGCCCGCAACCAGGCGGCCTACGACCAGGCGGAGACGGCCTTGTTCGCGACCCTGGAGGGGGCAGAGACCGCTCTGAGCCGCCAGCCCTGGCTCGCCGGCGAGCGGCTGAGTCTGGCCGATGTGCAGCTGTTCCCCACCTTGATCCGGCTGGAGTTGGTCTACGCGCCCCTGTTCGGGGTGAGCCGGCGCCCGCTCTGGCAGCTGCCGGCGTTGTGGGCCTGGCGCAGCCGCTTTTTCGCCCTGCCCGGCGTGGCGGCCAGCTGCGATGCGCCGGCGTGGCGTCGCGACTATTTCGGTGCCCTGTTTCCCCTGCACCCTTCTGGCATCGTCCCCGCCGGCCCCGCCCTGGCCACACTGGTGGGGCCCTGTCCCGGCCGGAGCGGCGATGACAGCCCAGCCCCCTCACCCACTCCCCGCCCCACCGCCTGAGCCGGAGGCGGTGCAGCGCCCCGTGCTGCAGGGGCTCTACGGGCCGTTCACGATCAGCCGGCGCGACGAGCTGGAGGTGCTGGGCTATCGCCTCAGCCTGCTCACCGCTGCCCTGGCCCTGGCGGGTCTGCTGCTGCAGTGGCAGCTGCTGGGCGGGCGCTGGCTGTGGCCCTGGCTGCTGCCGCTGCTGGCCGGCACCGGCCTGGCCCTGCGCTGGATTCACATCTACCTGCGGCCCCTGCATCGCGCCCTGCAGCTGTTCTGGCTGCTCGGCTGTCTGGGCCTGGCGCTGCTGGCGCTGCGGGCGGGGCCGGCAGCGATGGCGGCCAGCCTCACGGCCGACGGCCGCTGGATCTGGGCGGTGGGCCCTCTGTTCGCGGCCCTGGCCGGCATCGGCTTCAAGGAGTTCTTCTGCTTCCGCCGGCCCGAGGCGATCGGCCTCACCCTGCTGCTGCCGGTCGCCCTGCTCGGCCACCTCAGCGGCCTGCTGGCGCCGCCGCTGGCGGGGCGCCTGCTGGCGGTGGCCGCGGCTCTGCTGCTGGTGCTGTGCCTGCGCAAGCTGCCGATGCCCGCCGCCGCCGACGTGGGCGACAAGAGCGTGTTTGCTTACCTGGAGAGCCAGCGCCGCCCTGCGACCGCGTGAGCCTGATCAGCCTGGTGGGGGTCCGCAAGGACTACGGCATCCGCACCCTGTTCGCCGACCTGCACCTGCACATCGAGCCGCGCGACCGGCTCGGTCTGATCGGCCCGAACGGGGCCGGCAAGAGCACCCTGCTGCGGGTGCTGGCCGGCGAGGAGCCCCCAGGCGCCGGGGAGCGCCGCACCGCCCCGCAGGCGCGGGTGGTGCTGGTGAGCCAGGAGCCCCAGCTCGACCCGCGGCTCACGGTGCTGGAGCAGGTGTTCGCCGGTAGCGGCGAGAAGATGGACCTGCTGGGTCGCTACACGGCGGTGAGCGACGCCCTCGCCCATGCCCACGACCGGGGTGAGGACCAGGAGGCCCTGCTGGCGGAGCTGGGCCGGCTCAACGCGCGGATGGACCAGAGCCAGGCATGGGGGCTGGAGCAGCAGATCCGCGAGGTGCTGGAGCGGCTGGGGGTGCGCGATGTGCATCGGCCGGTGGGGGAGCTCTCCGGCGGCTACCGCAAGCGGCTGGCGCTGGCGGCGGCCCTGGTGGCCGAACCGGATGTGCTGCTGCTCGATGAGCCCACCAACCACCTCGACGCCGATGGCGTGCAGTGGCTTCAGGGCTACCTGAGCCGCTTCCCCGGCGCCTTGGTGCTGGTCACCCACGACCGCTACGTGCTCGACCGGGTGGCCACCCGGATCGTGGCGGTCGACCGGGGCGAGGCCCGTGCCTATGGCGGCAGCTACGGCACCTATCTGGAGCGGCAGGCGGCGGAGGAGGCGGCGGCAGACGCGAGCGAGGCCAAGCTGCGGGGTGTGCTGCGCCGCGAACTGGAGTGGCTGCGCCGTGGCCCGAAGGCCCGCAGCACCAAGCAGAAGGCCCGGATTCAGCGGATCGAGGCGCTGCAGGACGCTCCGGTGCGGCAGCAGAAGGGCCAGCTGAGCCTGGCCAGCAACCAGCGGCGCCTCGGCCGGCGGGTGATCGATGCCGAGGATCTGAGCCTCTGGCCCGATCCCCAGGCCCGGGAGGCCGGTCTGCCGCCCCTGCTGCGGGGCTTCAGCTATGCCTTCAGCCCGGAGGACCGGGTGGGCATCATCGGCCCGAACGGCTCCGGCAAGAGCACACTCCTCAACCTGATCGCGGCGCTGGCGGCCAGGCCCGCCGATCCGGTGCTGGCGGCCTACCACCACGGGCTGCTGGAGCTGGGCGGCACCGTGAAGCTCGCCTATTTCGACCAGCACAGCGAGGTGCTGATCCAGGCCGAGGACGCGGCCGGCCGGCCGCGCAAGGTGATCGATGTGGTGAAGGAGGCGGCCAGCACCGTGGAGGTGGAGGGCAGCAGCCTGAGCGCCTCCCAGCTGCTGGAGCGGTTCCTGTTCCCTCCGGCCCAGCAGCACCAGCCCGTGGCCCGGCTGTCGGGCGGCGAGCGGCGGCGGCTGCACCTCTGCCGGCTGCTGATCGAGGCGCCGAATGTGCTGCTGCTCGACGAGCCCACCAACGATCTTGATGTGCAGACGCTCACCGTGCTGGAGGATTTCCTGGAGGACTTCCGCGGCTGCGTGGTGGTGGTCTCGCACGACCGCTGGTTCCTCGATCGCTGCGTGGACCGGCTGTTCGTGGTGCAGGGCGGCGAACTGGTGCGCTTCGAGGGGAACTACAGCGCCTATCTGGAGCAGCAGCAGCAGCGGCAGCAGGCAGAGCGGCCGCCGGTGGCGCCGCCGCAGCCAGCCGGTACGACAGCGCCTCGGCGCGCACCGGAGCGGCCCCGGCGGCGCAGCTTCAAGGAGACCCGGGAGCTGGCCCGGCTGGAGGCCGATCTGCCTGCCTGGGAAGGGCAGCGGGCCGAGCTGGAGGCGGCGCTGGGGGCCGCGGGCGCGGATTACACCCGTCTGGAGGACCTGACACGGGCTCTGGCTGAACTCAATGCCCAGCTGGAGGCCGGTGAGGAGCGCTGGCTGGAACTGAGCGAGCTGGCGGAGTGAGCGCTTTTGCGTGGGGATTCACACACAAATGCCCGCTGTGGGGCTGCCCGTGTCGTCAACCGGCCCAAAAGGATTCCACCCGCCAAGCCGACGCCCGTATGGTGGGCCCGATCGTTCCGGGCCCCCATCGGCCGGCATCCGCATGAACACCATCGACGAGCACATCAGCAAGGACAAGGCTGAGATCGAGGCCGCCAAGGCTGCCGGTGACGAAGCCAAGGTGCGTCACCTGGAGGGCGAGCTGAAGGGCCTGGAGGAGTACAAGGCCCATCACCCCGAGGACAACCACGACCCCTCGCCGCTGGAAGTGTTCTGCGACATGAACCCTGAAGCCCCCGAGTGCCTGGTGTACGACGACTGAGGCTCAGCCGCTGGGTTGCCGGTTTGCGCTGAAGGGCCGGCAGCCCGCCCCCGTGATCGTGGGGCCCACCGCAGTTCAGCGGGGCAATCCAGCCTGACCCTCAGGTTGCGATCCCCAGCTCCTGCCAGACGGCAGAGAGCAGGCTGTTCAGGTTCATCGCCGCCGCCGCCGACACGGCCAGCACCGGCCGACCGGTGGCCCGCCCCACCTCCTGCCGCTGTGCCTCGAGCTCCTCGGCAGACAGCAGCTCGATCTTGTTGAGCACCAGCAGGCGGGGCCGCTCCACCAGGCCGTGGCCGTAGGCGCTGAGCTCCTCTTCCACCACGCGCAGATCCGCCAGCACGGTTTCCGAGGCGGCATCCACCAGGTGGATCAGCAGCCGGGTGCGCTCGATGTGGCGCAGAAACTCATGGCCGAGGCCGGCCCCCTGGGCGGCGCCGGCGATCAGCCCCGGGATGTCGGCGAAGACGGTGCCGTCGCCGCTGGGTCGCCGCACCACCCCCAGGTTCGGCACCAGGGTGGTGAAGGGGTAGTCGGCGATCTTGGGCCGGGCGGCTGAGAGCACGGAGATCAGGGTGCTCTTGCCGGCATTGGGCAGGCCGATGATTCCCACCTCGGCGAGCAGCTTCAGCTCCAGCTGCAGCAGCCACTGCTCTCCCTCCTTGCCTTCGGTGCACTTCTCCGGAGCCCGGTTGCGGTTGCTCAGGTAATGGGCGTTGCCCAGACCGCCGCGGCCCCCCAGGGCCACCAGCAGCTCCTGGCCGGGGTCGGTGAGATCACCGAGCTGGATGCCGGTGCGGGCGTCGCGCACCTCCGTGCCGCAGGGCACGTTGATCACCAGGTCGCCGCCGCCGGCGCCGGTGCAGCGGTTCGGGCCGCCGCGGCGGCCGTCGTCGGCCAGGAACTGGCGGCGGTACTTGAAATCGAGCAAGGTCTGCAGGTTGGCGTCAGCCACCAGCAGCACGTCGCCGCCGCGGCCGCCATCGCCGCCGGAAGGGCCGCCCGCGGGCACGTATTTCTCGCGGCGGAACGCCACGATGCCGTCGCCGCCGCGGCCGGCCTTCACCGCGATGCGAGCCTGATCGATGAACTGCATTGCTGCAAACCTAGGATCGCGCCCAACGGTTGACCTGGGACGGCGGGATTTGGCGGACGTGCGCTTCCAGCGGGTCAGCAAGACCTATCCACCGCGCCGCGGCGGTGCGCCGGTGACGGTGCTGCACGATCTCGACCTGCATGTGCAGGACGGCGAATTTCTGGTGCTGGTGGGACCCTCCGGCTGCGGCAAGAGCACCCTGCTGCGGCTGCTGGCGGGGCTGGAGCTGCCCACGGGAGGAGAGATCCTGGTGGGCGAGCGGCCGGTGAGCCGGCTGCGGCCGGCCCAGCGCGATGTGGCGATGGTGTTTCAGAGCTATGCCCTGTATCCCCACCTGAGCGTGGCGGGAAATCTGGGCTTCGGGCTGCGGCGCAGCCGGCCGCGCACGCCGCTGCAGCAGCTGCAGGACAGCCTGCATCAGGCCAGCCGGCGGTTGCCGGTGCCGTTGCAGGTGCCGTCGCGGCGGGAGCGGCAGATCGAGGCGCGCATCGCCGAGGTGGCGGCGATGCTGGAGCTCGAGCCCCTGCTCCAGCGGCTGCCGAAGGAGTTGTCGGGCGGTCAGAAGCAGCGGGTGGCGCTGGGCCGCGCGATCGCCCGCCAGCCGGCGGTGTTCCTGATGGATGAACCGCTCAGCAATCTCGACGCCAAGCTGCGCACCGGCACCCGCACCCAGATCGTGGAGCTGCAGCGGCGGCTGGGCACCACCACCCTTTACGTCACCCACGATCAGGTGGAGGCGATGACGATGGGCCATCGCATCGCCGTGCTGCATGCCGGCCGGCTGCAGCAGCTGGGCACGCCGATGGAGCTGTACCGCTGGCCGGCCAATCTGTTTGTGGCTCAGTTCATCGGCAGCCCGCCGATGAACCTGCTGCCGGTGCAGGTGGCAGCCGCGGGGCAGCTGCTGGTGGGTTCCCGCCGCTTTGCCCTCGAGGAGCCCCTGGCGACCGCGAGCGGCCGCTGGGTCGGCCAGACCCTCACCGCCGGCCTGCGGCCGGAACACCTGCGTCTGGCACCCGCCACCAACCGCAACCTGGCGGCGGAGGTGTGCCACCTGGAGGCCCTGGGCAACGAGCAGCTGCTCACCTGCCGCCTGGCCGAGGGCAGCCAGCTGCTGCAGGTGCGCAGCGATCCCGACCGCCAGCTGGTGCCAGGCGAAACCGTGCACCTCGATGTGGATCCGGCCGGCTGGCGCCTGTTCGATGGCGACGGCAACGCACTCAGCCTGCCGAAACCGGCCATGGCCGAGGGCCGGGCGGAACCGCAGCTGCCGGC
>JBBASO010000084.1:0-9161 GCA_040399265.1 Prochlorococcaceae cyanobacterium | reverse complement strand
TGTATTACCGCGGCAAGATGTTTGGCTTCGTGCACCTCTACAACGGCCAGGAGGCCGTGAGCACGGGTGTGATCAAGGCGATGAAAATGCAGCACGACTGGTTCTGCAGCACCTATCGCGACCACGTGCATGCCCTCAGCTGCGGTGTGCCGGCCCGCGAGGTGATGAGCGAGTTGTTCGGCAAGGAAACCGGCTGCAGCAAGGGCCGCGGCGGCTCCATGCACCTGTTCTCCAGAGAGCACCATCTGCTGGGCGGCTATGCCTTCATCGGGGAGGGCATCCCCGTGGCCCTCGGCGCCGCCTTCACCAGCCGCTACAAGCGCGATGCTCTCGGCGATGCCTCCAGTGATGCGGTGACGGCTGCCTTCTTTGGGGATGGCACCTGCAACATCGGCCAGTTCTACGAGTGCCTGAACATGGCGGCGCTGTGGAAGCTGCCGATCCTGTTCGTGGTGGAGAACAACAAATGGGCGATCGGCATGGACCACAACCGCGCCACCAGCCATCCGGAGATCTGGCGCAAGGCGGCCGCCTTCGGCATGGCCGGTGAGGAGGTGGATGGTATGGATGTGCTGGCGGTGCGGGGAGCGGCCCAACGGGCGGTCGAACGGGCCCGCGCCGGTGAGGGGCCGACCTTGCTGGAGTGCCTCACCTACCGCTATCGCGGCCATTCCCTGGCCGACCCGGATGAGCTGAGGGAGCAGGCGGAGAAGGAGTTCTGGGCTCAGCGCGACCCGATCAAAGGATTGGCGGCCCATCTGGCGCAGCAGGGTCTGGCCAGTGCCGAGGATCTCAAGGAGATCGATCGGCAGATCGATGCGCAGATCGCCGACTGTGTGGACTTCGCGCTGGCTGCCCCCGAGCCCAGACCGGAGGAACTGACCCGCTACATCTGGGCGGAAGACTGAGCCTGGGCAAAAGACTGAGGTCTCCGAAGGCTGCAGTCTTCGCGGCAGCGCTCGCTCAAAGCTGTGTGGTGGTGCGGCGAGTGAGGTGACGCAGCTTGCGCAGAGCCTTCAGTTCCACTTGCCGCACCCGCTCGCGGGAGACATCAAGCAGGCGGCCGATCTCGGCCAGGGTGTGACGCTCCTCCCCCTCAAGCCCGAAGCGCAGCTCCAGCACCCGCCGTTCCTGGTCGCTCAGGTGACTGAGCCAGCGCCCGAGCTGTTCGTGATGGATGCCACGCTCCACCTTGTCGAGCGGCTCCTCGTCCCTTGCGTCGGGGATCAGATCGCCCAGGAAGCTGCGGCCCTCATCACCGTTGACCGGCGCATCGAGGCTGGATGTGGTGAGCGACTGGCGCAGCAGGGAGTCGAGCTCTTCAATCGGTATGGCCATCGCTTCGGATATTTCACGGCGGCTAGGCATCGCACCGAGCTTGTGGGCGAGCTCGAGGCTGACCTTGCGGATCGCGGTGAGCCGCTCGGAGAGGTGCACCGGCAGGCGGATCGTGCGCGACTGGCAGGCAATCGCCCGGGTCATGCTCTGGCGGATCCACCAGAAGGCATAGGTGGAGAACTTGTAGCCGCGGGTGGGGTCGAATTTTTCAACGGCCCGCTCCAGGCCGAGCGACCCCTCCTGGATCAGATCGAGCAGCTCCATTCCCTTGCCCTGATATTTCTTGGCGACGCTCACCACCAGCCTCAGGTTGGCTTTCATCATGCGCTGCTTGGCGCGCTGGCCGATGCGGATGATTTTCTGATCCTGGATGGAGTAGCTCTGCTGCTGCTCTTCCACCAGTCGCATCATTGTCTGGACCTGATTGCCGAGTTCGATCTCCTCGGCGGCCGTGAGCAGGGGTTCCCTGCCGATGGTGGTCAGGTACCAACTGATCGGGTCGCTGCTGCGTCGGCGATGACCGTCGCTGGTCCGGAGACTATTGGCGGACATCGACGACTGGAACAGTCACACAACTATCTGCTGGAAATCCTGAACCCAAGGGTGTTTTCAGTAACCCTTTAGGTTTTACTTGCAAAACCACACGTAAGAATGGGCGTGCCCTGGTCAGGTCCCTGGCGGGCGAGTCGGGCTGCCACCGCGGCTGGACTGGCGGCCCCCGCACCATCCCCGGCCAGTTCCAGAGCGGTGGCGGCATGGGCCAGGGCCGCCAGGGCCAGCAGCTGGGCGTCGCTGCCCGATTCGCCGGCCATCGCGGCCAGGCCGGCCGCATAGCCCGCCAGCACGTCGCCCAGCCCGGCCCGCGCCGCCGCGGCAGCCGTCTGGGTGAGCTGCCAGCAGCGGCCGTCCGGCCCGGCCACAATCGAATGGGCCCCTTTCAGCAGCACGGCGGCGCCGCTGCGCCGTGCTGCCGCCGTCGCCGCTTCCAGGGGAGGGAGCGGTTTCAGCTCTGGAAACAGCCGCTCGAATTCCTGGCGATGGGGTGTGATCCAGGTGGGCCCGCCCCTTGTGGCGAGCCATTGGCAGGCCCCAGCGGAACGGCTGGCCAGCCTGTTCAGGCCGTCGGCATCGAGCACCAGCAGGCCAGCGAACTCCTGCAGCAGCGTCCAGGCCTGCCCATCGTCGAGCGGCTGGATGCCCAGCCCCGGACCGACCAGCACCGCATCGAGGCGTTGCAGCTCAGCAGCTGTCAGCTCCGCCAGGCTCAGGGCTCCAGAGCGATCACAGCCCAGGCTGCCCTGCAGCACCAGATGGGGCAGCTGGGGCCAGAGAGCGTCGCCGACCTCCGGGCAGAGGGCGGCCCGCACACTGCCGCAGCCGCTGCTGCTGGCCCCGGCCAGGGCCAGAGCGGCCGCACCGCGGAAGCGCCGGCTGCCGGCCACCACCAGCAGCCGCCCCCTGCCGTATTTGCCGGCATCGGGATCGGGCCGTGGCCAGGCGCCCGTGGCCAGGTCGCCGCATCCCAGGGCCAGGGGTTGGGCCGCGGGCAGCTCGTGCAGCAGCTGCGCCGGCAGCCCCAGCTCGACCAACACCACGGTGCCCACCCAGCGCAGGGCCTGGTCCTGCACCAGGCCGCGCTTGAGCAGCCCCAGGCAGGCGGTCTGGCTGGCGGTGGCGGCGCTGCCGCCAAGGCAGTGCCCCTGATCGGCGCAGAGGCCGGTCGGCACATCGATCGCCACCAGCCCCCCCGGTTGCTGGTGCTGCCGTGCCTGCAGCAGCGCCTCAAGCGCCGTACCGGGCGGCCGCTGCTGGCCGCTGCCGAACAGGCCATCGATCCACAGTGCCGCCGCCGCTGGATCCGGGGGAGTCTCAAGCCGCGGCACCCCCAGCCAGCGCGCGTGGCTGAGGTGCGCTTCGGTGAGCGGTTTGTGGCGCTCGAAGGGGCTCCACACCGCCACGGCGATGCCGGCGAGATGCAGTTCCCGGGCCACCACCAGGCCATCGCCACCGTTGTGACCGGGGCCAACCAGCACCACGGCCCCAGCGCGGCGCAGCCGTTCGCCCCAGTGATCGAGCAACAGGCGGCTCACCGCCAGCGCCGCCTTTTCCATCAACGCCTCCACTGGCAGGCCGCTGCTGAACAGCTGCTGCTCCAGTGCCGCCATCTGGCCGCCGCTCACCAGCAGGTGGGCGGCATCGCGGGCGGGCCAGGAAGGAGGCTGGGGCTCGGGCACGGGAGGGGCGCTTCGGTTCCATGATGGAGACGGCAACCCCAGCCGGGAACATCCGGCCCGCTGCCGGCACCCCATCTGCTGGTTGCCGGTTGATCTGCAGCTTCTCCTGATCGCCACCTTGACCATCACGGCTTCCCCCACCGGCCCTTCGCCGGCCACGCCGGCCGGCGTGGCCGCCCTGGAGCGCCTGCGCGCCTGGCCCGGTGAGCACCGGGTGGCCGTAGGGCTCTCGGGCGGGGTGGACAGCTCTCTAACCGCCGCACTGCTGGTGGAGGCCGGCTGGCAGGTGGAAGGACTCACCCTTTGGTTGATGAGCGGCAAGGGTGCCTGCTGCGCTGAGGGGCTGGTGGATGCCGCGGGCATCTGCGAGCAGTTGGCGATCGCGCATCACGTGGTGGATTTCCGCGAGCACTTCCGCAGCCAGATCGTTGACTTTCTGGTGGAGGGCTACGCCGCCGGGGTTACGCCGCTGCCCTGCTCCCGCTGCAACCGGATGGTCAAGTTCGGACCGATGCTGGCCTGGGCCGAGGCTGAACGCGGTCTCCGTCGCCTCGCCACCGGCCACTACGCCCGGGTGCGTCACGCCGATGCCGGCGACCCTCTGCCTGCGCCGGCTGTGGAGTCTGGGCGCCATCAACTGCTGCGCGGTCTGGATCGCCACAAGGACCAGAGCTACTTCCTTTACGACCTGCCGCAGGAGGTGCTGGGTCGCCTGGTGTTCCCTCTCGGCGAGCTCACCAAGCCCGATACGCGCCTGGAGGCTGAGCGCCATGGGCTGCGCACGGCCCACAAGCCGGAAAGTCAGGACCTCTGCCTCGCCGATCATCACGGCTCGATGAAGGCCTTCCTCGACGCCTACCTGCCGCCGCGCCAGGGGCAGATCGTGCTGCGCGACGGCACCGTGCTGGGGCAGCACGATGGCATCGAGCACTTCACGATCGGCCAGCGCAAGGGGCTTGGGGTGGCCTGGCGCGAGCCCCTGCACGTGGTGCGGCTCGATGGCGCCCTGAACCAGGTGGTGGTGGCGCCGCGCCAGGAGGCGGCCTGCAGCGGTGCCGTGGTGGGCGCTGTGAACTGGGTCTCGATCCCGCCGCCTGACGGCCCGTTGGATCTGCAGGTGCAGGTGCGTTACCGCAGCGAGCCGGTGGCGGCTCGGCTGATTCCCCTGCCGGCCACCGATGCCGATCGGGCGGCGCAGCGGCCTTACCGGTTGCGGCTGGTGTTTGCCGAGGAGCAGTTCTCGATCACCCCGGGTCAGGCCGCGGTGTTCTATGCGGGGGAGGTGCTGCTCGGGGGTGGCTTGATTCAGACGCCCGAGCAGCCCGCCTGATCACCAGTGCGGATCATTCGCCAGCTCCACCCGCAGCTCCCCGCTGCGGCTGGGGGGCACGGTGGCGATGCAGGCCCGCACCAGCTGTCCGTTCACCTCGATTTCACAGGCGCCGCAGCTGCCGCCGAGACAGCCGGTGGGGATGCTGCATCCGGCGTCGCGGGCGGCCAGCAGCCAGTCGCGGCCTGGGGCGCAGCTGCTGGTGCAGCCGTTGGGCCAGTGGATGGTGAGGGACATGGCAGCGGTGTCGGTCGGGATGGCAGGCATGGGGTGAGCGCGCTCAGCTGTCCAGCAGCGGTCTCAGGTTCACATGAGCTTCGAAGGCATCGGCCAGCCGATCCAGCAGTTGCTGGCGCTGCTGGCCGTGGTGGGGTGGATCGGCGGGCAGGTCGGGCAGGCCGTGGCGATGCCGCAGCTGGTTCAGCCAGCGCCGGCGCCAGGCTCCGTTCTCAAACACGCCGTGCAGGTAGGTGCCGGCCACCTGGCCGCCGGCGGCTCCGAGGCTGCACCACCAGCCCAGTCCGTCGTCTCGGGCCAGCGGCTGAGCCCCCGCGCCTGGCATCCGTTCGCTCTGGCCGCGATGCAGCTCGAAACCGGCCAGCTCCAGGCACTCGCTGGCATCGGGGCAGGGGGCACCGGCCCAGAGGGCCTGGCTGCGGCGCTGCCGCAGGGCCTTGCGCTCGCCGAACACCGTGCGCAGGGGCAGCAGATCGAGCCCTTGCAGGGGGGTGCTGCCGCCGCCTTCGCGATCGAGCGGATCCCAGAGCTCGCTCCCCAGCAGCTGCATGCCGCCGCAGATCCCGAACAGCAGGCCGCCAGCCATGGCATACCGGCGCAAGGACTGATCCAGACCCGTCTGGCGCAGGATCGCCAGGTCCTGGAGGGTTTGCTTGCTGCCCGGCAGGATCACGGCATCGGGCTGGCCGAATGCTTCCCCGGGCCGTAGCCAGCGCAGCTGCACGGTCGGTTCGGCCTCCAGCGGATCGAGGTCGGAGAAATTGCTCAGGCTCGGCAGTCGCAGCACGACGATCTCCAGCTCGGCGCCGTGCTTGCGGCCGCGGCGCTCCAGCAGATCGAGCGAATCCTCCGGCGGAAACAACTCATCCAGCCAGGGCATCACCCCCAGCACCGGTACGCCGGTGTGGTGCTCCAGCCAGCGGCGCCCCTCGTCGAACAACTCGCGGCGGCCGCGGAAGCGGTTGATCAGCAGGCCGCGGATCAGCGGGCGCTGCACCGGTGTGAGCAGGGCTAGGGTGCCGACGATCTGGGCGAAGACGCCACCCCGTTCGATGTCCGCCACCAGCAGGCAGCGGGCGCGCAGGTACTGGGCCAGCCTCAGGTTGGTGAGGTCGCGGGGCTGGAGGTTCACCTCCACCGGGCTGCCGGCCCCCTCCAGCACCAGCCGGCCGCCGGGGTAGGCCGCCCGCAGCTCAGTCAGACCGGCGCGGATCGCTGCCCAGCCCGGGCGGAACCAATCGCGGTAGTAGTGCTCGGCCCGGGCCTGGCCGACACTGCGGCCCAGGTGGATCACCTCGCTGGTGGAGTCTCCCTGGGGTTTGAGCAGCACCGGATTCATGCTGTGGTGGGGTTCCAGGCCGGCGGCCCAGGCCTGCAGCGCCTGGGAGTAGGCCATCTCGCCGCCGCTCTGATCGACCCAGGCGTTGTTGCTCATGTTCTGCCCCTTGAAGGGCAGGGGCAGCTCCCCGCGGCGTTGCAGCACCCGGCAGAGGGCCGCCGTCATCAGCGACTTGCCGGCGCCGCTGCTGGTGCCCAGCACCATCAGGGCAGGGGGTGCGGCGAGGCTCACAGACGCGGCCGGCGGCGGCGCAACTGGTGGTGCAGGCGCTCCGCCAGTCCGGCCCGTGGGATTTCGCCCGGCCAGCTCGCCAGCAGCTCCCGGCCCATCGGTGTGAGCCGCACCCGCTGGGTGAGGCCCTGCCCATCCACTTCGCGCCGGAGCACGCCGAGGCGGATCAGCCAGGCGAAGTGAGCTTCCACCCGCTCGGGCCCCATGCTCCCCCAGCAGAGCGAGGCGGCCTCGGGGAGCTGGATGAAGGCCTGGCTGCTCAGGGGCTGCTCAAGCACACGTGCGTAGAAGGCGCGCCGGAATGGCAGGCAGCGCATCGCCTGGCTGGCCCTCGCCCAGGACAGGCCAGGAACGGACTGGACGGCTTGCGCCGGTGAGGGGGGCGGCTGATCAGCGCCCTGCTGTCGTTTCATGATGGTGATTCTCGCTGCGTCGCCTGCCGTGCTGTTGGTGCTGGCCTCCGCATCCCCGGCCCGTCGCCGCCTGCTGGAGCAGGCGGCTATTCCGCATCGGGTACGGGTGAGCGGTGTGGATGAGGCGGCGATCCGCGATGCCGACCCTGCCGTGCTGGTGCAGCGTCTGGCCCGCGCCAAGGCTGAGTGCATCGCCCGGTCGCTGGCAGAGGGGGCGGCTGATGCGCCGGCGGATCCGGAGCTGGTTGGCGCGCCGGTGCTCGGCTGCGATTCGCTGCTCCGGTTCGAGGGGGAGGTGTTCGGCAAGCCGGCGGATCCGGCCGAGGCGGAAGCCCGCTGGCGGCGCCTGGCAGGCGGATGGGGCGAGCTGCTCACCGGCCATTGCCTGCTTGAGAGCGGGCCTGCCGGCGATCGCGGCGGCGTTCGCAGCGCCACGGTGGTCACGCGTGTGCAGTTCGCTGCCCTGAGTGCCGCGGAGATCAGGGACTACGTGGCCAGCGGTGAGCCGCTCCAGTGCGCTGGTGGCTTTGCCCTTGAAGGGCGCGGCGGCGCGCTGGTGGAGCGGCTCGAGGGCTGCTTTAGCAACGTGATCGGTCTGAGCCTGCCGTTGCTGCGGCGCTGGCTCAGGGATCGAGGAACAGCTGATCCATGATCACGCGGTTGTCGCGGCTCTGGCGCAAGCCCCGATGCTCGCGGGTGGCGACCAGGGTCATGTCGCGCCAGCGGAACACACCGGTGTAGCCGTGATCAAAGAAGGCGACGGGCCATTCACCGCTGCCGTCGCTCACTTCCAGCCGGCCGCTGCGGTTGCTGAAGTTGAAGCGGCGGCCGTCCTTCTGCTCCACCACGTAGCGGGTGATGCCGGAGCTGTCCCGACTGACGCGGCGTAGGGCGCAGGGGCCGTCGTACAGCTGGCGGCCGCCCTGGGCGAGGGTGCAGAAGCCGCTGTAGTTCGAGACTTCCTTATCGCCCATGGTGGCGGGCAGGCTGCCGAACAGGGCGATGGTCAGATCCCGGCTGATCTGGCGCTTGCTGAAGCCGTCGCTCCAGCACAGCTGCATCTGCAGACCGCAGACGGCGCCATTGCTGAGCCGGAACTCCTTGGGCATCGGGCGACCGGCCAGTTCGGCCATCGCTTTGCGCTCGGCGGTGCTGCCGAAGTACTGACGGGTCAGGCCCAGAGAGATGCCCTGCCGGTCGTAGCAGATCTGGCCGACGCGGTCGCAGAGCACGCCCTTGCTGGGGCTGGTCACAGTGCCGGCCTGGCTCTGGCTGGGCAGGGGCATGGCCAGGCTTCCAGCCAGCAGGGCGGTGCTGAGCACCGCAAGAGACGTGTGCCGATGGGTCATAAGGATCAGCGTGGGGGGATCGGCATGGTGCCGCACCTCCCAAGGGTATGGAGTAGATCGGTCTGAAGCATGACCGCTGGCTGCGGGGATGTGACCGGATCTTTCCGCTGTCGGATTGCCAGCGGATGCGCTAAGTGTGCACCCGATCAATGCGGCCAGCGTCAGCCGGTCGGACCGTGTGCCTGTCTGGGGCCTGACCGGCGCCAAAAAAAAGCCCCCGCCTGACGGCGAGGGCAACCTCAATGAATTGAGGAGATTGATCTGATCGCCCTGGCGATCAATCGAGATCGGGCATGGCCAGCACGGGCTCAGCCTGACGATCGATTCCCTTCTCGAAACCGGCGGCGGCAGCGCGGGCGCGGCCGGCGTGCCAGAGGTGACCCACCAGGAAGAAGAAGGCGAGCACGAACTGGGTCGCGGCCAGCCACTGGCGGATGTTCACGAAGTTCACCGAGTTGGGTTCGGTGATGATGCCGCCAACGGAGTTGATTGACGCGTTGGGGGCGTGGGTCATGTATTCAGCCGCACGGCGCACCTGCCAGGGCTGGATGTCGTTCTGCAGCTTGTCGAGCGACAGACCATTGGGACCACGCAGGGGCTCGAGCCAGGGACCGCGGAAGTCCCAGAAGCGCATCGTTTCACCACCGAAGATGATCTCACCGGTGGGTGAGCGCATCAGGTATTTGCCCA
>JBBASO010000083.1:4765-9587 GCA_040399265.1 Prochlorococcaceae cyanobacterium | reverse complement strand
CAGCGCCAGAGCTTCAGCGATGTGGTGCTGGAGCTGGCGCGCAAATACCAGCTGCCGGTTGAGACGCTCGACGGACCCCAGCAGGAGCGGTTGCGTCAGCAGCTCTCCCGCCGAGAGCAGCTGCAGAAGGTGCTCAGCCTGGCGAGCGGCTGGTTTCGCAGCCAGCTGCGGGCGTCGGAGGGGGAGGCCGCCCTGGCCTACCTGCGCCAGCAGCGGCGCCTGAGCGAGAGCACCCTGGAGACCTTTGAGCTGGGCTTCGCCCCCGATCGCTGGGACGGCCTGCTCGAACATCTGCGGCAGGTGCACGGCTTCGCGCCCGAACTGCTGGAGGCGGCCGGGCTGGTGGTGCCCCGCAAGGGGGGCGATGGCTTCTACGACCGCTTCCGCGGTCGGGTGATGGTGCCGATCCGCGACCGGCAGGGGCGGGTGATCGGCTTCGGCGGCCGCAGCCTTGACGGCGGCGAACCCAAATACCTCAATTCACCGGAAACGGAGGTGTTCGAGAAGGGCAAGCACCTGTTCGGCCTCGATCGCGCTGCCGACGCCATTCGCCGCGATGACCGGGCGGTGGTGGTGGAGGGCTACTTCGATGTGATCGCCTTGCATGCCGCCGGCATCACCAATGCGGTGGCGGCCCTGGGCACGGCCCTGAGCAGCCAGCAGATCACCCAGCTCTGCCGCTGCACCGACAGCCGCCGGCTGATCCTCAATTTCGACAGCGATGGTGCCGGCGTGCGGGCCGCCCAGCGGGCGATCGGTGAAGTGGAGCAGCTGGCGCTGCAGGGCCAGCTGGAGCTGCGGGTGCTGCACCTGCCGGCCGGCAAGGACCCCGACGAGTTCCTGGTAGATCGCGGTGCTGGTGATTACCGCGCCCTCCTCGATCAGGCGCCGCTCTGGCTCGATTGGCAGATCGACCAGGTGCTGGCCGGTCGTGATCTGGCCCGGGCCGATCAGTTCCAGCAGGCCGTCACCGCCTTGGTGGCGTTGCTGGGCAAGTTGCCCCAGAGCGCGGTGCGCAGCCGCTACCTGCAGCAGGTGGCCGAGCGCCTCAGCGGTGGCCAGGCCCGATTGGCGCTGCAGCTGGAGGACGATCTGCGCCAGCAGGTGAAAGGCCAGCGCTGGCATGGCCGCTCCCAGAAGTGGGAGCAGCCGGGCGATGCCGGAGTGCGCGAGCGGGCGGAGGCGGAGGTGCTGCGCCTCTACATCCACTGCCCGCTGCAGCGGGGCGCCATCCGCACCGAGCTGCGCCGCCTTGAACTTGAAGACTTCGCCCTCGTGCACCACCGTCAGCTCTGGGCGGCGATCAGTGCGCTGGAGGAGACGAACCTCGGCGCCGGCCGGCTCGAGGCGATCAGCAGGGGCCAGGAACACGGCCATGAGCTGGCCGATCTCGACCTGCCGCGCCTGCTCTCCGATCAGCTGGTGCTGGAGGAGAGCGCTCTGCTCGGCCGGCTCACGCCGCTGCTGGAGCCCAATGAGCTGCAGGTGATCGGGTTCAGCCAGCCGCTGCTGCAGCTGCGCGGCGCCACGGCGGTGCTGGAGCGCCAAAAGTGCCTCAAGCGCTGCCGCCATCTGCTCGATGCCTGGAGCGGCCAGCGGCTTGAAACCCTGGAGCGCTGCATCGCCCGCCTGCTGGAGCAACCGGATGAACCGGCAGACCAGGTACCGGCTGGCGGTCTGGAGCCGGTGGTGCGTGACATGGAGGTGCGGATCGAGGCTCTGTTCGCCCAGCTGAATGCCGATGCCCTGCACTTCCAGCAGCTGTATTACGGCGAACGCCGTTACCTCCAGCAGCTCGATGCCCAGCGCTGCGCCGGCTTCGGTGCGGCCGCCTGAGCCCTTAGCGTTGCTGATCCGCCGTGGTGACGCCTTGTCTTCCCTAGCTCGCCTGGCCCTCAGCCTGATCCTGGTTGGCCCGGCGCTGCCGACGCCAGGCCTCGTTCTGGCCCCCGCGCGGGCCCAGGAGTGCGGCTGCAATTGCGGTCAGCCGAGCCTGGGCACCATCGGCCCCGACGGCACCTGCCAGTGTCCCTGCGCGGTCGAGTCCATTCCGGGGATCACGCCTGAGAGCCTCTCCGGCCCGCCCAAGGCCCCCAAGGCCGGAGGCCCGGCGCCCGAGTGGCAGGTGGAGCCCTTCGACGACGGTTTCGGCTCGCCCTGGTTCGGTGTGTGGTGATCTGGTCCTAGCGTTTGGCGGTGTGCACGGTTTCGGCTGGCCATGGGCTTTTACGAGGTGCTCTGGCATGGCGATGGCATCGGCGACGGCGCCGATCTGGAGGAGGCGCTGCAGGGTTATGCCTTGGTGAAACCAGCCGATGGTGACTGGCAGACCGCGTGCGCCGCCGCCGGTGCCGAGCCCTGCATCCGTCGCTATGCCTCGTTCGAGACCTTCCTCGACAACGCCGATGAGCTCGAGACCATTCCGGTCACGGCGGCGATGATCGAAGCGGCCCTTGCCGATCTTCCCCCCGCTCCCTGATCCATGGCTCATGGCTGAGGCGAAGCCGAACCATCACGCCACACTCTCGTTACAGAAGTTCATAGACTGTGATTGGTCATCGAGCGGGTCCTGGACGGGTCCGCTTTTTTATGGGCCCTGCCTGATGAACGCCACCTGATGGGTAGGGGTCAAGCTTTGCTGGTGTTCGTCCAGAACTGGCAGCGGTTGCTGGATGCCAAGGGTGCGCTCAGCAGTGCCTGCCAGACCCTGCAGATCCCTGATGTTCCCTGGCATCCGCTGAAGTTCAGGCAGTTGTTGCAACGCTGAAAGGTTGGCGCCATGTGTGCCAGCTGAGCAGTTGTCCATCCTAGGTCTCGGCTGTCTGCGGGCGTCTGGTGCCTCAGCGAGCTGCACCACCTCTCCCGGAGCCGTCGGGGCGTTGAGGGATCAGCTGCTGGTGATGGTCGGTTCGCTGCGCCTGAGCGTGTTGCTCGCCGGCCCACGCCACCGGGATGTCGGCCAGGCGGGTGGTGGCGGCGCGCGACAGCTGGCTGCGGCGCATGGCCCAGGGGCGTGCCAGGCCGCAGGCGGCCCACTGCACGGTGCCGCTGCCGTAGCGGCGGTTGAGTTGGTCCACGGCGGCCAGCAGGGCGGTGCGGCGCTGCTGCTGCTCCGGCGGCAGGGGCACCAGCAGGTGGTGTTGCAGCAGGGCTTCGTCCTCCAGCTGCTGCAGCACCACGCCGGCCTTCTGCAGCGGTTTGTGGGGGCGGAACAGGGCCTCGGCCAGGGGCAGGGCGGCGGCCAGTAGCACCGCCGTGTCGTGGCTGGCCAGGGGCAGGCGCACTGTGGCCGCATTGGCGTAGAAGCTGGTGCCGTTGAACGGGCTGCTGCGCACGAACACGGTGAGGGCACCGGCCCGCTGGCCCTGGCGCCGCAGTTTCTCCGCCGCCCGGCTTGTGTAGGTGGCCACCGCCTCCTTCAGCTGGGCCAGGGTGTCCACCGGCTGGCTGAAGCTGCGGCTCACGCAGGTTTCCCGCTTCGCCGGCGCCGCCAGCTCCAGGGGCAGGCAGGCGTGGCCGCGCAGCTCCTGCTGCAGCCGCACCCCCACCACGCCGCAGCGGTGGCGCAGCTCGCCGGTGGGCAGATCGCGCAGGGCGCGGGCGTCGGCGCAGCCCCGCAGCCGGCACCAGCGCGAGAGCTTCCGGCCGATGCCCCACACGTCTTCGATGGCGGTGGCCGCCAGCACCGCCTCGGCCTGGTCGGCCGGGCAGGCGCCCAGGTCGAACACCGCCGGTGCCGCCCCGCCGCCGCGGGCCGTTTTCGCCCATTTGTTCGCCAGCTTGGCCAGCACCTTGGTGGGGGCGATGCCCACCGCCACTGGCAGCCCCAGCCGCCGGCACACGTCGCGGCGCAGGGCATGGCCCCAGGCGGTGAGATCGCCGCTGGCCCGGTCGCTATGGCTGATGGTGCTGCTGCTGTCGGGGCCGGGCCGGTGCAGCAGGCCGAAGGCTTCGTCGATCGAGTAGATCTCCAGCGCCTCCACCCACTCCTCCAGCACCGCCATCAGCCGCTGGCTCATGTCGGCGTAGAGGGCGTAGTTGGAGCTGCGCACCAGCACCCCCTGCCGCTGCAGCTGGCGCTGCACCTGGAAGTAGGGCTGGCCCATGGGGATGCCGAGGGCGCGGGCCTCGGCGCTGCGCGACACGATGCAGCCGTCGTTGTTGGAGAGCACCACCAGGGGCCGGCCGAGCACCGCCGGATCCACCACCGCCTCGCAGGAGGCGTAGAAGTTGTTGCCGTCGATCAGCACCGTGGCCTGCCGGCCAGTCAGCACCGTGGCCTGGCGGCTGGTGGCGAGCGGGCCCATCAGAGGCTGTGGATGGCGTGGATGGCCACGCCCCAGATGCGGGCGTCGTCGCAATCGGCCAGCTCCAGGGGTGGGTAGTCGGGATGGGCGGCCTCCAGCCGCCAGCGGCCTCGGTGGCGGCTCAGATGTTTGAGCGTGAAGGCACCGTCGAGTACGGCCACCACCACCCGGCCGGCGCGGGGTTCGACCGCCCGGTCCACCACCAGCAGGTCGCCGTCGAGGATGCCGGCATCGCGCATCGACTCACCGCTCACCCGCAGGAAGAAGGTGCTGCTGGGGTGGCGGATCAGCACGTCGTTGAGGTCGATGCGGCTCTCGATGTAGTCGTCGGCGGGGCTGGGAAAGCCCGCCGCTACCGCCGCGCCGGCCAGGGGCAGGGGTTGGCAGCGGGGCGGCCGCAGCGGATCGGCCCGGCCCAGCAGCGCCGCCTCCAGCTCGCGGCGGGGCATGAGCTCCAGCCCCTCTTGCGTATCCAGTTCCTCTTTTGCATCCAGCGCATCCAGCGCATCCGGTGC
>JBBASO010000083.1:0-4665 GCA_040399265.1 Prochlorococcaceae cyanobacterium | reverse complement strand
TGCATCCAGCGCATCCAGCGCATCCGGTGCCGGTCCATTCAGAGTCATCACCCACCTCGATACCGACGTCAGTATGCCTGTACTAGTGCCCTGGCGGGCGGCTCCGCCCCTGCCAGGCTGGCTTGGTGGGTGAAACCGGTGGAGGCTGCTGGCATGGCGATCTGCCACATGATCCGCAGGGCGATCAGGCGGAGGCGGGCAGCGGCTGTTCAGGCCCTGGCGGCTGCCCTGCTGGCGGCGCTGCCCGCTGCGGCCTGGGCTGAGGCGGGCCTCCGCGCCGACTACCTCTGCAAGGGCCGCTTTGATGTCAGTGTGCTCACCGCCTTCTTCTTCAACGGCACCCCCAGCGCCGTGGTGTTGCTGGAGGGGGAGGGGGCGACGCGCCTGCCCAGGGCCGTGAGCGCCAGCGGCGCCCGCTACAGCGATGGCGAGCAGAGCTTCTGGGTGAAGGGGGATCGCGCCAGCTGGCAGCAGGGCCAGGCCCCCGCGCGCAGCTGCGAACCCCGGCCGCGCTGAAGGCCTGCCGCGGGCGATCCCCAGGCCCGCTCCATACGATGGGGAGCTGATTCACATTCACGGCTGGGCGGCCAGGGTGCAGACGCAGGCTCACAACGGCAAGGCCTGGCAGCCCGGCACCGGCGCCTGGCTGCGCACCGCCTCAGCCGCCAGCGGCCTGCTGCTGGTGCTCTTTCTGCTGCTGCACCTGGCGGGGGTGGTCCTGGCGCCGCTGGCGCCGCAGCGCTTCGAGGCCTATGCCGCTGCCCTGCACCGCAGCGCCTGGCTGCCTGCCGCCGAGCTGGCGCTGCTGGCGGTGGCGCTGATGCACCTGGGCCTGAGCCTGCTGCGGGCCGCGCTCAACCGCCGCGCCGCCGGCAACACGGCCGCCCTGCGCAGCCGCCGCACGGGACCGCTGGCCCCCCTGGCGGCCTGGGCCGCCCGCAGCCAGGCCGCCGGTGGGCTGCTGTTGCTGCTGTTTCTGGCGCTGCACCTAGCCCAGCTGCGCTGGCCCCGGCCACCGGCGGGCGCTGAGCTGGCGGCGTTGACGGCGGTGCTGGCGAGCCCCTGGAGCCTGGCCCTCTACCTGGCGGCGGCACTGGCGCTGGCCCTGCACCTGTTTCACGGCGGCGAGGCCGCCCACCGCAGCCTGGGGCTGCTGCAGCCCGCCAACGCCGCCGCCATCCGCGCCGCCGCCCGCCTGCTGGCGCTGCTGGTGGGCGGCGGCTTCCTCGCGGTGACCCTCGTCCTGGCGCTGCCGGCAGGAGGCCCCCCCTGATGGCCGGCCTGCCCGATCCGCGCCTGCCCGCCGGCTCGATCGCCGACGCCTGGCGCCGCACCAGGGCCGAGTTGCCACTGATCAGCCCGCTGCGCAAGCGCCAGCTGCAGGTGCTGGTGGTGGGCACGGGTCTGGCCGGCGCCTCGGCCGCCGCCACCCTGGCCGAGCAGGGCTACCGGGTGACGGTGCTCACGTATCACGACAGCCCGCGGCGGGCCCACTCGGTGGCGGCCCAGGGGGGCATCAACGCCGCCAAGAACTACGCCGGCGACGGCGACAGCATCGAGCGCCTGTTCGCCGACACCCTGCGCGGCGGCGACTTCCGCGCCCGCGAGGCCGGCTGCATGCGCCTGGCCGAGCTGAGCGGCGGGATCATCGATCAGTGTGTGGCCCAGGGGGTGCCGTTTGCCCGCGAGTACGGCGGCAGCCTGGCCAGCCGCAGCTTCGGGGGGGCGCTGGTGAGCCGCACCTTCTACGCCCGCGGCCAGACCGGCCAGCAGCTGCTCTACGGCGCCACGGCGGCCCTGCTGCGTCAGGTGGCGGCCGGGCGCGTCACCCTGCTGCCCCGCCGCGACGTGCTGGAGCTGGTCACGGTGGATGGGGTGGCCCGGGGCGTGGTGGCCCGCCACCTGCTCACGGGCGCGCTGGAGGTGCACACCGCCCAGGCGGTGCTGCTGGCCACAGGCGGCTACAGCAATGTGTTCTTTCTGTCGACGAACGCGCTCAAATCCAACGCCACGGCGATCTGGCGCGCCCACCGCCAGGGGGCGCTGTTTGCCAACCCCTGCTTCACCCAGATCCACCCCACCTGCATCCCCAGCGGCGATCCGGGCCAGAGCAAGCTCACGCTGATGAGCGAGAGCCTGCGCAACGACGGCCGCATCTGGCTGCCGGCGATCGCCGGCGACAACCGCCCCCCCGATCAGATCCCCGAGGCCGAGCGCGACTACTTCCTCGAGCGGCTCTATCCCCGCTACGGCAACATGGCGCCGCGCGACCTGGCGTCGCGCCGCGCCCGCGAGCTCTGCAATGCCGGCCACGGGGTGGGGCCCGGCGGCCGGTCGGTGTACCTCGATCTGCGCGATGCCATCGCCGAGCAGGGGCGCGGGGTGATCGAGCAGCGCTACGGCAACCTGCTGGAGATGTACGGACGCATCAGCGGCGACGACCCCTATACCGTGCCGCTGCGCATCTACCCGGCGCCCCACTACACGATGGGAGGCCTGTGGGTGGACTATCAGCTGATGAGTTCGATCCCGGGGCTGTTTGTGCTGGGGGAGGCCAATTATTCCGAGCACGGCGCCAACCGCCTCGGCGCCAGCGCCCTGATGCAGGGCCTGGCCGATGGGTATTTCATCGCGCCGGCCACCGTCACCGCCTGGCTGGCGGGCCACCCCACCCCCGCCATTGGTGCCGATCACCCGGCCTGCCGCGAGGCCCGCGCCTGCGCCCAGGCCCGCATCGATGCCCTGCTGGCGGTGCGGGGCGATCGACCGGTGGACAGCTTCCACCGCGAGCTGGGGGCAGTGATGATCGAGCGCTGCGGCATCAGCCGCACGGCCGCTGGCCTGCGGACCGGCCTGGCGGAGGTGGCGGCACTGGAGCAGGCGTTTCAGGCTGAGCTGCGCCTGCCCGGCGGCGCCGAGGGGCCCAACCCGGAGCTGGAGAAGGCCCTGCGGGTGGGCGATTTCTTCGGGTTGGCCCAGCTGATGCTGCGCGATGCCCTGGCCCGGGAGGAGAGCTGCGGCGCCCACTTCCGCGAGGAGCACCAGACCCCTGACGGGGAGGCCCTGCGCAACGACGCCCGCTTCGCCCACATCGCCGCCTGGGAGCACACGGGCGAGGGCCGTGAGCCGATCCGCCACAGCGAACCGCTGCGCTTCAGCGCCCTGCTTCCCAGCGCCCGCAACTACCGATGAGCCGCACCATCTCCCTCAACCTGCGCATCTGGCGCCAGGAGACGCCCGAGGCCCCGGGCGGCTTCCAGAGCTACCGGCTGGAGGGCGTGAGCACCGATCTCTCGCTGCTGGAGGCCCTCGATCGGCTCAACGAACAGCTGATCGCCGCCGGTGAGCGGCCGGTGAGCTTCGAGCACGACTGCCGCGAGGGCATCTGCGGCAGCTGCGGCTTCCTGGTGAACGGCCAGGCCCACGGGCCCCAGGCGGCCACCAGCGTGTGCCAGCTCTACCTGCGCCAGTTCGCCGATGGCGCCACCCTCACCCTCGAGCCCTGGCGGGCCCAGGCGTTCCCCTTGATCCAGGACCTGGCGGTGGAGCGCAGCGCCCTCGACCGGCTGCTGATCGCCGGCGGCTACTGCTCGGTGAGCACGGGCCAGGCGCCGGAGGCCAATGCCATTTTGGTGGGCCAGGAGCAGGCCCGTTCGGCGTTCGACACGGCCACCTGCATCGGCTGCGGCGCCTGTGTGGCCAGCTGCCGCAATGCCTCGGCCAGTTTGTTTGTGGCCGCCAAGCTGGCTCACCTGGCCCAGCTGCCCCAGGGCCAGCTGGAGCGGGCCCGCCGCGCCGGCGCCATGCAGGCGGCGATGGCGGCGGAGGGCTTCGGCAGCTGCAGCAGCAACCTGGAATGTGAGGCGGTGTGTCCCCAGCAGATCTCGGCACACTGGATCAGCTGGATGCACGCTGAGGGGCGCTGAAGCGCTGCACGAACTGCCCCAGGGGCATGGGGCCGCAGCGCCGCTGCCAGCCGATGCCCTCGGGGTAACGGCGCCAGCAGCTGAGGGCGGCGCCATGGGGGCGCAGCTGGATCAGGTACCGATAGCTGGCCTGCACGCCGGCGGGGTTGGCCTCGGCCGAACCCAGGGGCGGCAGGGGATCAAACACCTGCAGCAGTTCATCCAGCTGGCGGGCGGGGCGGTGGTGGCCGCACAGGGGCGCCCCGAGCAGGCCAGCGATCCGCTGGGGAAAGCCATCGTTGGCCAGCCACCAGTGGTGCTGGCGCGGATGCTGCAGGTGCACCAGCGAGATCAGGGCGGGACAGGAACGGGCCATGGAGCAAGGGCATTGCCCATCTCCAGTGCCCTGGGTGTCTCAACGAGCTGCTGGAAGGGCGGGGGTAGGTCCTGCTGCAATGGCTGCGAGGGCCGTTGGTTGACCTGTGATGCTTGCTGCGTGATGTGTTGTTGCTATTGGCCGCGGGTGTGCATAGGGCATGAATTGCACATTGGAGTGCGAGCGAGAGGCTGATGGACGGCGGATTGCAGCGCTTCCCTAAGTGTTTCGTAGCATTCGCTGCAGATGGATATCGGATCCGAGAACCACTGTTTGAATGGAACATAGGCTTGTGAAACAGCTTGCGGCTGCTATATCTGGTTTATATGCTTGAACGTGGTTCACAGAAGACAGCAGGATCGCTGCCATGGTTCTCGGAACCTT
>JBBASO010000082.1:0-9660 GCA_040399265.1 Prochlorococcaceae cyanobacterium | reverse complement strand
AGCCGGGCTGCGCCGACGCAACAGCCGGGCTGCGCCGACGCAACAGCCGGGCTGCCCTTGGCTGAGGTTCAGCGGGGTTCCTCGGTGAGGGGTTCACCGCGGCGAGTGCGCTGCAGGTCCACAGCGATGGAAGCAGGCGCCTCGGAGCGGAGATCGTCGAGGAACCCAGTCAGGGCGGCTTCCAGGGTGCCCCGGCGCACGAACGGACCGAACCAGTAGGTGACATCCGGGGACTGTGTGCGGACCCGCGCCCACCAGGCCAGGCCCAATCCGTTGGCGCAACGGCGAACGGGCCAGAGCAGGGGATTCATGCAGCCGCACCCGGAACCACACCATTGTGCCCGCAACCGGGCTGCCGCACACGCGCCTGCATCAGAGCTGAACGTCCGCTTGGAATCCAGAGCCACCGATGGGATCGAGATCCACCAAGGGAGCAGTCTGAGGAGCCTGGTAGGCCCCCTGATCCGGCGGTTCGGACGGGTCATCAGGCATCAGATCAGCCGTCTGCTGGGCCATGGACGACAGCTCATCAGGCAGCTCGGGCTGAACGGCAGCCTCTGCAAGCTCCCCGGCCTCTCCCATGTCGGCCGCGGCTGGGCTGGGGTGTTGGTCCTCAAGCTGGATCTGATGGTCGAAATCGGCCTGGAGCGCACAGGGTTCCACCAGGCCATGATTCGATTCCTCCGCCCCAGCTGATCGGCTGAAGGGCTCCTCCATGGCCGCCTGTTCAGACTGCATGTCCTGCGGGAGAGAAGCCTCGGCAGCCAGGGTGAAAGCGGGGTCAGGGTCGACGCTGGCCGGCGCGGCAGTCGGCAGCTGGGGCCGCACCAGCCGGGGCGGGGGATCGCCCCCGCGCAACCCCCGCATCCAGCTGCGCCGCGCCACCTCATAAAGCAGCAGCGCCGAGGCCACCGACGCATTCAGGCTGGGTGTGGCACCCCGCAGCGGGATGCTGACCAACTGATCGCAATGGCGACGGGTGAGCATCGAAAGGCCATCGGCCTCCGAACCGGTCACCAGGACCAAGGGGCCTTCCAGATCAGCCTGCTCCAGGCTGACGCTGCCTTCAGCAGCCAGGCCCACCACCCGATAGCCCTCCTGTTTGAGCGTGTCGAGCGCACGGTTCAGATTCACAACACGGGCTACCGGCAGATGCTCCAGTGCCCCGGCAGCCACCTTGGCAACCGAACCGGTGAGGCCGGCACTGCGCCGTTGGGGCAGCACCAGACCATGGGCCCCCATGGCCTCAGCGCTGCGGGCGATCGCACCGAGGTTATGGGGATCGGTGATGCCGTCGAGGGCCACCAGCAGGGGTGATTCACCAACGCCGCTGCAACCCTCGATCAAGGCGGCGAGATCGAGGGTCTCCGCGGCGGCAACCTGCAGCACGATGCCCTGATGCACGGCGCCTCCCGTGATCTGACCGAGCCGTGCCCAGGTCACCTCCTCCACCAGCACCCCGGAGGACTTGGCTTCGCGCAGCAACTGCAGAAAGCGGGCGGTGAAGCGCATCTCCGGGGTGCACCAGATCCGGTGCAGGGGCCTGCCGCTCTCCAGAGCGGCAAGGGCAACATGGCGCCCCCAGAGCAGATCGGAGGGCTGATCGTCGTCGATGTGAACGCCCTGAGCGGGCTGCTCGGGCAGGGCGGACTGCGGTATGGGCCGGCTCCCAACGCTCGGCCGGCGCTCCGGCAGCACCCGACGGGCGCGGCGCTCCGGCGGACCGGAGCGGCGGCTGGCACCAGGTCGGTCTGCCTGGCTGCGCGAGAAGCTCGGCCGCTCGCCACGGTCACGAGAGAACGTCGGGCGCTCCGAACGATCCGGTCGATCGCGGGAATAGGCAGGCCGGTCCGTCCGATCACCCGTCGGACGAGCCCCCGTCGGTCGCTCAGGGCGCCCCCGGGAAAAACCACTGCGGTCGACGCCACCCCGCGAGAACGGTCTGCGGTCGCCGCTGGCACCACCACTGCCGGGCCGCGACGATCGCCGGCCTCCGGCTCCCGCCCATTGGTCAGGACGGCGTTCAGATCGTGGGCTCATGGCAGGACCTTTTGGTTATGGATCGTTCTCCTTCAAGTGATCTAGCAGTTCGACCAACCGGGGGGGGTCGTGCAGGAACAACCAGCCGATCAAAGCCTCAAAGCCGGTGGCCTGGCCGTAGACCGCTGCATCACCCGCCCGAGGACCTCTGCCGGCGCGGTTGCGGGCCCTGCGCACAAGATCGCGCTCCTCCTCCTTCAGCAGCCCCTCTAGCCGAGCGAGCGCCTGCGCCTGGGCATCGGCGCGCACGGATGCAACCACCTGGCCATGCAGCACTTGGGGACGACCCGGCTGATCACAGCGGCGCAGGCGCTGGTGCAACTCCCACACCGCATCGCCGAGCCAGGCCAGCTGCAGGGGGCCGAGCTCAGTGGCTGGTGGGGCGGCACACAGGCCGTCCAGCCACGATCCCGACTCAGGCGGCAAGGCTGCCTAGGGCTGTCTGGAGATCCGGATACAGGTGCAGGAACTCCTCAAGCCGAACGAGCTTCACTGTCTGCACGACCCTGGCGTTACCGACCAACGAGAAGGCCTGATTCTCAGCCGTGCATTGCTTGGCGAGTTGCACGAGCACACCAAGACCGGAGGAATCGATGAAGTCAATCTGGCTTAGATCGACCAGCAGGGGGTGACCGGCGCTGCGATGGGCCGCGACGAACTCGCTGAACTGCTTGTCGGAATAGGCATCCAGCTGGCCGGTGAACCGGAACAGCTGGCAATGCGCCTGCTGCTCGAATCCCCCACGCAGGGACACGGTGAGTCGCTGCAGGTCGTTGATGGCTCTTGCCCCCTTTGTGGTTATGGGCGGAAGTGTAGGGAGAGTTGCGGCGGCTGCAGCAGCTTCAGTCAAACTGCGTCAGGAGTGCGGCGGGCCTCCATCAGCGCCGTGAACCGGCCGAAATGGTGATCGGCATCATGGGGACCCGGACTGGCCTCCGGGTGGTATTGCACGCCGAAGACCGGCTGCTCACGCAGCGCCAGAGCAGCGACGGTGCGGTCGTTGAGGTTCAGATGGGTGATCTCCACGCGCTCCGTTGGCAGGGAGGCGGCGTCCAGGGCGAAACCATGGTTCTGACTGGTGATCTCCACCGCGCCGGTGCGGCCGCAGGGGTGGTTGAGACCCCGATGCCCATAGCCGAGCTTGAAGGTGCGGCCGCCGAGGGCGAGACCGAGAATCTGATGGCCGAGGCAGATGCCGAACAGCGGCAGGTCGGCCTGGTCAAGCAGAGCGCGGGCCAGGGCGATGCCACCGGTCACGGCGGCCGGATCGCCCGGACCGTTGGAGAGAAACACGCCTTCAGGATCGGCCGCGAGCACTTGCTCCAACCCTGCATCGGCCGGCAGCACCGTCACAGAACAACCATGGGCATGGAGGCGTTCGAGGATGGCCCGCTTGATGCCGAAATCAATGGCCACAACGCGATAAGGCCGCTCCGGTCGCTGCTGCAGGCGAGCATCGAAGGAAACCGCACAGGGCTGGTCCCAGGTGTAGGGCGCTCTGGTGCTCACACCGGCGGCGAGATTGAGCCCCTGCATCGCAGGGGCGGAGCGCACCTGCTCAAGCAGGGCCTGGGCAGTGGAACCATCGCTGCTGATCGCACCGTTCACCGCCCCACCCTCCCGCAGGTGGCGCACCAGGGCACGGGTGTCCACACCACGGATGCCGACCACGCCATGGAGCTGCAACCAGCCGTCAAGATCAGTTTCGGCGCGCCAGCTGCTGGCCGCAGGCGCCAGCTGACGGGCGATCACCCCACGCACATGGGGTCGGTCGGCTTCCTGATCTGCGGCATTGACACCGGTGTTGCCCAGCTCGGGATAGGTGAAGGCCACCAGCTGCCCGGCGTAGCTGGGATCGGTCATCACCTCCTGGTACCCGGTCATGCCGGTGTTGAACACCACTTCACCAATGGCCGTGCCGTGGGCACCGAAGGCCACACCCTCAAGAACAGTGCCATCGGCCAGCACCAGCAGGGCGGTGGTGGTGGTGGTGGTCACGGCGACTCGGCAGGCGTCGTTCTGAATCATCCCCCAGCGGGGATGGGCAGGGCCGCACGCAGGGCCTGAAGCCTCCTCCAAGCGGAACCGTCGGCCAGGGCGGCGGCGGTGCGCGTCAAACCGGCCTCGATGCCGTCGTCGATGCCTGCCGCCCAGAGCACCAGCGCCGCATTCAGAGCCACCACATCCATCTGAGCGCGGCTGCCCCGGCCCTGAAGCACCGCCTCGAGGATGGCCCGGTTGGTGGCCAGATCACCGCCGGCGAGCTCGGTGTTGGCTGCCACCGCCAGACCGAGGGCGGCCGGATCGAGTCGCTGCTGCCGCACCTGACCGTTCTCCACCAGCCGCAGCTCACTGGGACCCGCCAGGGAGGCCTCATCGAGGCCGCCATAGCCATGCACCACCACGGCACGCTCTAACCCCAGCTCAGCGAGAGCTGCCGCCATCGGGTCGAGAAGATCGGGCCGGGCTACTCCCAGCACCTGAGCTTCGGGCCGCAGGGGATTGACCAGCGGCCCCAGCAGATTGAAGACGGTGCGCACCCCCAGCGCGCGCCGCAACGGCGCCAGACCGATCAGCGCCGGATGCCAGCCCGGGGCAAACAAAAAAGTCACACCTGTCTCGGGCAGGGCAGCCACAACCTGAGGCTGGGGAGCCTGCAGATGCAGGCCCAGGGCCTCCAGTACGTCGGCCGAACCGACCCGGCCGCTGGCGCTGCGATTGCCATGCTTCGCCACGTGGGCGCCGCAGGCCGCCGCCACGAATGCCACGGCGGTCGAAATATTGAAGCTGTCGGCGCCGTCGCCGCCCGTGCCGCAGGTATCGACCAGGTGCAGGGGCGGCCGTTCAGCCGGCAGCGGACAGGCCTGGCGCAGCACCCGCGCCATCGCCGCCAGCTCCGTGCCGGTCACCCCCTTGGCCCGCAGTGCCGCCAACAGAGCACCGGTGAGCACCGGCGGTATGGCCTCCGCCAACCAGCCCTGCATCAACGCCGTGGCTTCATCGCCGCTCAGTGGCTGGGCAACCAGCAGGCGCTCCAGCAGCACCGGCCAGCTGGGCTGTTCGGCTGGAACCTGGGGATCTGCGGCCATGGCGGAGGTTGAGCTGGGCGGCAATCAATTCAACCGCGCCTTGTTGTCTGGCGGATCCCGCAGCGGCGGCGGGAGTGGCCACAAAAAAGCCCGGGTGCAGAGCACACCGGGCCGGGTGATGGGGACCTCTCCACTATCACCCGAACCGGGCGGAATCGGTCAAACGAAGTCGCCAGGGAAACACCCGAATGGTCAGGTCTCCTGATCGGTGGTGTCGAAGCTCGAGCCCACCGCCTCCGCCGCCGCGGGCGCCGGCCGGAAACCGGCGGTCCACACCGCCCGCGTGCGGACGTGCAGCGCCTGGCGGTCGATCCCCCAGAGGCGCAGCACCCGTTCGAGATCGTCCTGCAGATCATCAGCACCCGGGAAACCCTGGTAACGCATCAGCAGACGGGCCGCATCGATCAGGTCGGCATCGGCAGGCGTCTCTGTCGCCAGCAGGCGATCGACCACATCACGGTCGAAAGCGTGCAGGGGGTGGCATTGGCGCGGTGACTCGGCGGCGGTGCGAGTGTCGGCGCTGTTCGGCATGGCGTTGCTGTAAGGCAGGGCAGGTTGGGAGCGGTGACGGATCGGGGGCCGGAGCGGGGGGCGGAGACAGCAGTCCCTGGCCGATCCCTAGGTTGGCCCCATCTTCGACCCGTTGGCGTGGGCGCCCTCCGCACGGATCTGATCCTGCGCTATCTCCGTCCGCACCGGCGCACGGTGCTGCAGGGCATGTTCGCCCTGGTGGCGGTGAACCTGCTCAGCGTGGCGATTCCACTGCTGGTGCGACGGGTGGTCGACGATCTGCAGGATGGCTTCCAGCTGCAGGACGTGCTGCGGCAGGCCCTGCTGATCGGAGTGCTGGCAACGCTGATGGCTGGGATCCGCCTGCTGTCACGGATACTGGTTTTCGGGGTGGGGCGGCAGGTGGAGGCCGACCTCAAGCAACGAATCTTCGATCACCTTCTGCTCCAGGAACCGGGCTGGGTGCAGACAACCGGCAGCGGTGAGGTGATCAGCCGGGCCACCAGCGATGTGGAGAACGTACGCCGGCTGCTCGGTTTCGCGGTGCTCAGCCTCACCAACACGGCCCTGGCCTACGCCCTCACCCTGCCGGCGATGCTGTCGATCGATCCCGGCCTGAGCCTGGCGGCCGTAGGGCTCTACCCGCTGATGCTGATCACTGTGCGCCTGTTCGGCGGGCGGATGATGCGGCAGCAGCGGCGGCAGCAGGAAGCCCTGGCGGGGTTGAGCGATCTGATCCAGGAAGATCTCTCCGGCATCAGCGCCATCAAGATCTACGGCCAGGAGACAACGGAGCAGGCGGCCTTCGCCGGGCGCAACGGCACCTACCGCGACGCGGCCCTTGGGTTGGCGCGCACGCGCAGCACTCTGTTTCCCCTGCTGGAGGGGATCTCCTCGATCAGCCTGTTGCTGCTTCTGGCCTTGGGCAGCGGCCAGCTCGCGAGCGACCGGCTCAGCATCGGCGACCTGGTGGCGCTGATTCTCTACGTGGAACGGCTGGTGTTCCCCACCGCCCTGCTGGGCTTCACGCTCAACACGTTCCAGACCGGCCAGGTGAGCCTGGAGCGGGTGGAGCAGCTGCTGCGACGCCGCCCGCTGATTGAAACGCCCGCTGCTCCGCAGCCGGCAGCGCAACCAGCCGCCGGGAGACTGGAGGCCTGCGGACTCACCGTGCAGTATCCCGATGCGGCCGAGCCCTCCCTGGTGGATGTGAGCTTCCAGATCAAGCCCGGCGAGCTGGTGGCGGTGGTCGGCCCGGTCGGTTGCGGCAAGACCACACTCGCCCGCGCCTTGGGGCGGATGGTGGAGGTGGGGGAGGGCCAACTCAGGCTCGACGGGGTGGATGTGACCCGGCTTTCCCTGGCGGAGTTACGGCGCCAGGTGGCTCTGGTGCCTCAGGAGGGGTACCTGTTCACGGCCAGCCTGGCCGACAATTTGCGTTACGGCGAACCGGAAGCCAGTCAGGAACGGGTGGAGACAGCCGCGGAACAGGCCCGCCTGGCCGGTGACATCCGCGGCTTCCCCGATGGTTACCAGACCCTGGTGGGCGAGCGAGGCATCACCCTCAGCGGCGGGCAGCGCCAGCGCACAGCGCTGGGCAGGGCGCTGCTGATCGATGCGCCGCTGCTGGTGCTGGATGACGCCCTGGCCAGTGTCGACAACACCACAGCCGCCGAGATTCTGCGCACCATCCGCAGCCAGGGACGGCGCGGACGCACCGTGCTGATGATCAGCCACCAGCTTTCCGCCGCCGCCGCCTGTGACCGGGTGCTGGTGCTGGAGGGCGGACGGCTCGTTCAGCAAGGTGCCCACCGGGAGCTGCTGGAACAGCCCGGTGCCTACCGCCGCCTCTGGGCGAGGGAACAGGCCAGCGAGGAACTGCGCGCCACAGCCTGAGCCCAGCCGAACAGTTGTTGCGACTCATCCACAGCAGCGTCAGGAGCAGATGGTTGGGCCCACGCTGGGAAGCAGCGCAACGCGGCCCGAAGCACAACTTCTGCCAACACCCGCCACCCCCCGCAGCTCCATGGCTTCCAGCTCTGTCTCCGCATCAACCCCGACCCCTGCGTCGATTGCTGGGCTTCCAGCCCAGGGATTCAACCTGCGCTGCACCCTCACCTTCGGCGACATCTACGCCCAGATCCTGATCTGGATGGCGGTGATCTTCGTGAGCCTCGCCGCCGGTCTCGCCCTGATGGGAACGAGCAAACCGATCGTGGCGCTGGTGGGCGTGGGTCTGATCCTGGTGCTCTCCCTGCCGTTTCTGCTCTTCGCCTTCACCACCACGCTGCTGAACCACATCGCCCTGGATCCCCAGCGCGGAACCCCCTGACTAGGCTCGGCTCAGTTGGGTTCAGTCGGTGTTCGCAGAGCTGTTCGGCAAAGTGAGTGGCAAGCCGGCATCTGCGCCAGGCACCGACTCCCAGGCTGGGCCGGCGCATGCTGTGCTGGGCACACCGATCAGGCTGGTCCCGGCCGCAGGCCAGGCCGAAGCCATGTTCGGCTGCGGCTGCTTCTGGGGAGCGGAGAAGGGCTTCTGGCGGTTGCCGGGGGTGATCACCACCGCCGTCGGCTATGCCGGTGGCCAGATCGAATCGCCGACCTACCAGCAGGTTTGTTCAGGCCGCACCGGCCATACCGAAGTGGTGCGTGTGGTGTGGGACGAGCAGCGCATCGGCTTCAGCGACCTGCTGAAGCTGTTCTGGGAATGCCATGACCCCACCCAGGGCGATCAGCAGGGCAACGACCGCGGCTCCCAGTACCGTTCGGCCGTCTACGTGAGCAGCAGCTCCCAGCAGACCCAGGCCGAAGCGAGCCGCACCGCTTACCAGGCGCTGCTCAGCGCCGCAGGCTTTCCGGCGATCACCACCGAGATCGCCGCCGACCGCACCTTCTGGTTCGCCGAGAGCTACCACCAGCAGTATCTGGCCAAACCCGGCAGCCGCCCCTACTGCTCGGCCCAGCCGACCGGGCAGCACCTCAGTGCGTTCGAAGGGGCCGATTACCGGCTCGATCCGCGGGTCTGGCTCCAGTACGACTGGAGCATCAGCCACTGCGTGCTGCGGGGCGCCAACAGCCCGATCCAGCTCGCGTGAGCGCCCCGCTGAACGCCGGCAGACCCTGAGCACCTCCATGGTCTTATCCACCCTGCCTTGCCTGCTGGTCACCCTCGGGCTGCTGAGCCAGGGATCGCCGTGGTGGGAGCACTACGACAGCAGCGAGACCTTCCTCTGCCCCCGGCTCGGGCGAGTGGTACTCGAGCGCAATGAGGCCCAGGCCTCATTGCTGGCGGGGGGAGTGCGCAGCACCGGCTTCCGGGAGGATTCGAACCTGCCCGGCCTGCGCTACAGCAATGAGCGCATGACCCTGATCCTGCGCGGCGACCTGCTCACAATCGAACAACGACCGAGCAGGATGGATTGCACCCGCACGGAGCGGGTCTGACCCATGCAGCCCTCGGCTCCACAGCGATGACTCCCTTGCCCGATCGCGTTGTGCTGCTCGGCCTGATCCTGACGATCGGGCTCTGCTTCGCGCTGGTGCTGTGGCAGGTCAAGCTTCATCCCGGCGGCGAACCACCGCTGCTCTGGCGTGACAACGGCTCGTCGGCCCTGCTGTCGTGAAGGAGTCGGACCGCCGCCCCCTCCGTCGCCCCCTGCATCCCCTGCCGCGGGGTCTGGTGGAGCTGTACGGGTTGCTGGCGGTGCTGGTGGTGCTGATCCCCGAGTGGATCGCGGGCGCGGCAGGGGGTGCGGGCGGCGTCCCCCTCCCCCCCCAGACCCAAGCCTGGCTGCGACTGCCGGAGCTGCGGCTGGCGAGCCTGAGCCTGGCGGAGCTGCGCCGGCTGGCGGCGGCGCACAAGTTGAGGGGTTACGGGCGGCTGGCCCGGGAACCGCTCACCGCCCAGCTGCTGCGCCGCCTAGGAGGCTCAAAAGCACTGTGATAACGTCCAATTGCCGGTGTGACCCGGGGCGTAGCGCAGCTTGGTAGCGCACCACTTTGGGGTAGTGGGGGTCGTGGG
>JBBASO010000081.1:5267-9955 GCA_040399265.1 Prochlorococcaceae cyanobacterium | reverse complement strand
TCGCTGTGGCGGAAGTGGATGCGGAAGTCCTGCATGAACTCGTAGTGCACCACCGTGTGCGGCGAGCTCACCGTGCTCTCGAGAAAGGTCTGCAGACCAGCTCGCGAAACATTATCGACGCAGGGCAGCCCCAGCACGTACAGCGCATCGAGGGGCAGGGTGGGCTGCACCGCCCGCAGGGCCTGGATCTGGCAGCCCACGCCGATCGCAAGCAGCCGCCGGATGCCGCTGCCGGGCAGCTGTTCCAGCACCTCGAGATTCGGCGAGAGGGTGGGCTTGTTCACCCGGGCGCTGAGCACCTCCTCAGGGGTGCGGGCCAGGCGCGGCACCGGTGTGAAGCGGTCGTCGGGGCTCTGGCCGACGCACAGCACCGCGTCCACCAGGCCGCTCTCCAGAGCACGAACCCCGATGCGACTGACAATCCCGGTCCACTGAGCACCCTCCAGAGGCTGGCGCAGTCGGGCGGTGAGCATGCGCTGCTGCACACCGAAATAGAGCTCATCCTCGTTGTCGAGGTCGCGGCTGCGGCCGTGAGTCGCGGTTTCCATCGCCTCGAAACGCTGTTCGAGAAAGGCGCAACTGGATTTCACATAGGCCACCCAGCGGCTGTCACAGAGGCCGCACTGGCTGCAGAGGTCCTTGGCGGGATAGACGCTGCCCTTAGCCAGGGGGCGGGCCTTCTCGTGGGGGTTGGGGGATGGGGAGGAGACCGTCACCGGCGCTGGCGCAACCAGGCGTCTCAACCTATCGGGTGCAGCCCCGGTGGGTGGGCGAGAGTGGGGGTGACCAAACCTCGGGCGCGACCCGACCCGACTCCGCAGCGATGCCGCCTCGCGCCAACACCCCCCCCTCGAGCCGCCAGCCCCGTTCAAACCGCCAGCGCGGGGCGCACCAGCCAGGCCGACAAAGGTTCAGCATCCCCGGCCCCGCCAGGCTGATCGAGCTGCTGCGGTCCCTGCCGCAGCATTGGCCCAGCGTGCGTCGCAACGCCATCACCGCCGCCGTGTGGGGCAGCGGAGCCCTGGTGGGTGTCGGCCTGCTCGGCCTGGTGTGGCCGCAGGCCAGCCGCAACAGTGCAGCCGGCGAGGGCGATCTCGTGGAGCTTGGCAACCCCCCCACCCGGGGGGTGACGGTGCTGGTGATCGGCGTGGACAGCGACCGACTGCGGGACTCCAGCAATCGGGCAGCGCCAGCCGGCGTGGCCAACGCCGATGCCCTGCTGCTGCTGCGGGTCAATCCCACCGGCCCGCTTCAGGTGCTGCAGCTGCCCGGGAGCGTGGCGGTGCAGCTGCCCGGTCAGAAGCGTCCCCAGACGCTGGCCAGCCTGCATCGCAACGGAGGGCCCGCGCTGCTGGCCGATGCGGTGCGGGAACTGGCTGCCTTGCCCAGTGGCCAGCCCGACCGGTATGTGGTGATCAGCCGCTCTGGCCTGCGCACACTGGTTGATGGTCTGGGCACCGTGGAGGCCAACCCACGCCGAACGATGCGGTACATCGACAAGAGCCAGGCGTTCACCGTCGACCTGCAGAGCGGTATGCAGCGTCTCAAAGCCGGCCAGGTGGAGCAGCTGGCCCGCTGGCGTGATCCGAAACAGCCCTTGGAAAGCCGGCTGGCCAACCATCAGGAGGTCAGCCGCGGGCTGCAGCGACAGCTGAGCGAAATGCAGCCCCAGATCAACATGCCGGCCCTGCTGACCAGCCTCCAGGGTGAAATGGAGACCAATCTCAGCCGCACGGAGGCACTCGGCCTGATGGTGGCGGGTTTACGCCCTGATATGACACCGATCTTCAGCGTTCTGCCTCTGGAACCACCACGCCGCCTCGGCAGCGGCACCGCCGGCAGTGATCTGCGCGAACGACTGGCCCGATTGCCCGATCGATTCTGGGCCGAGCCCCCGGTCAAGAAGCCCTGATCTCGGGTTCCGTGAGCGGCAGTCCCTCCCGCAGAGTCGACCAGCTTGCCCTGGCGGCCATGCGCAACGCCAGGGCATCATCCGCGTCAGGCACAACGGCGAGGGCTCCCAACCAGTGCAGACCGTCGCGAGGGCGGCAGAACGGGGTCCCGTCGCCGCCCCAGTGCACCAGTCCCAGACAGGGCACCTGCCACTGGCGTAGCAAGGCACTGATCGCCGCCGGCACACCACTCTCCAGCTGATCGTGATCGACCAGCACCAGGGTGGGCTGGCGCCAGGCTCCCAGCGCCTCGGCCCAGTGGCGGCCATCGCCGAGGGGATGGCCGGGATCGCGCGGCAGGGGCACCAGGGCGGCGGTTGGGCCGTTGGAGCCAGCCGGGAGCGCCAGGGCTGCCAGGGCGTGATCGGGCTCCTGGGGATCGAGCGGTGCGGCGAGGGGCAGCGCGAGCGCCGCGGCCAGCGTCGGCGCGGCCTGAGCCTGAAGAGCGGCAACGGCAGCGGGGGCACCGGCTGCCAGGAGAACCCAGGCAGGAGCCGATCCGTTCAAGAAAACGCCAGAAAGCGTCATGGTTGTTCGTACTACTCAGGCCTGCACGCTTCTACCATCGGGTTTCAGCCGACGCGCCCGCGCCCGCCGTGACCAGTTTCCTCACCGCCGATCGGCTGGCTCAGGCAGGCCATTCAGCGGCGTCGAACCCAGACAGCAGGCGGCTGCGGCTGTTCAGCGGCACCTCCAATCAGGAGCTGGCCCGGGAGATCGGCGCCTACCTGGGCGTGCCCGACGGGCCGCGGGTGATCAAGCGCTTCGCCGACGGCGAGACCTACATCCAGATTCAGGAATCGATCCGCGGCTGCGATGTGTTCCTGGTGCAGCCCACCTGCGCGCCGGTGAACGACCATCTGATGGAGCTGCTGATCATGGTCGACGCCTGCAAACGGGCCTCGGCCCGGCAGGTGACCGCCGTGATCCCCTACTACGGCTACGCCCGCGCCGACCGCAAGACCGCAGGTCGCGAATCGATCACCGCCAAACTGGTGGCCAACCTGCTGACGATGAGCGGCGTTGATCGGGTGCTGGCGATGGATCTGCATTCCTCCCAGATCCAGGGCTACTTCGACATCCCCTGCGACCACATCTACGGCTCGCCGGTGCTGGTGGACTACCTGAGCACCCGCGAGCTCGGGGAGGTCGTGGTGGTGTCTCCCGACGTGGGTGGCGTGGCACGGGCGCGGGCCTTCGCCAAGCAGATGAACGACGCGCCACTGGCGATCATCGACAAGCGCCGCGCCGGCCACAACGTGGCGGAAAGCCTCACCGTGATCGGTGATGTGGCCGGCAAGACGGCCGTGCTGATCGACGACATGATCGATACCGGCGGCACGATCTGTCAGGGCGCGCGATTGCTGCAGCGGCGGGGTGCCGCGCGCGTGGTCTGCTGCGCCACCCACGCCGTGTTCAGCGACCCGGCGATCGAGCGTCTGTCGGAGCCAGGGTTGTTCGAGGAGGTGGTTGTAACGAACTCGATTCCCCTGGCGGATGATCGTCACTTTCCGCAGTTGCGGGTGCTGTCGGTGGCCAACATGCTGGGCGAAGCCATCTGGCGGATCCACGAAGAAAGCTCGGTGAGTTCCATGTTCCGCTGATCCGATCCTTGTTCCGACCGGTTGACCCGATCCGTTGAACCGGTGCGGCTCCCTCTGGTCACCGAAGGCCACTGGCCCGAGCGCTGCGGCAAGGCCTGAACCAGTCAGCCCGGCGCCGCCTGATCCGCCAAGAGAAACATCCTTTGCCCCACCTGCTCAGCCGATTCTTCGCCAGTGCGCCCGACGTGCACCGCCAGCCCCTGCGCCGTTTCAGCAGGCTGAAGGCACTGCTGCCGGCCTCGCTCAATCTGGTGCTGGCCGGCCTGCTGGCGGCGACTGTGCCAGCAGCAGCAGGGCCAGCGGCAAGCGGCCAGCCCGCCCGGCGCATCGGCGTCTGGCTTACCAATAGCCCCAGCCCCCTCTACTACAACCCAGCCCTGATCGAGCAAGCCGTCGGCGAACTGGCCGAGGCCGGCTTCAACACGCTCTACCCCAACGTGTGGAGCAGGGGTGCCACCTTCCACCGCAGCCGCTGGGCGCCGCTGGAGCCGGCGCTGCAGCAGGCGAATCCCAACCTGGATCCGATCTGCCGGATGACCCGGGCTGCCCAGCGCCGCGGTCTGGAGGTGATTCCGTGGTTTGAGTACGGGTTGATGGAGCCGGCTGATGCCGACGTGGTGCGTCGCCAGCCCGATTGGGTGCTGGCCAAACGGGACGGCAGCACCGGCTACCCGCTGCATGGCCGCACGATGGTCTGGCTGAACCCGGCCCATCCCGGCGTGCGGCAGCGCTTCATCGGCCTGATCAGCGAAATCGTGCAGCGATGCGGCGTGGATGGAGTGCAGCTCGACGACCATTTCGCCTGGCCCGTGGAGCTGGGCTACGACGCGTACACCCGCGCGCTCTACCGCCAGGCCACCGGTCGGGAACCCCCCGATGACCAGCACGACCGGGCCTGGATGCGCTGGCGACGCCAGCAACTCACGGCCCTGCTGCGGGAGCTGCGGGCCGCCCTGCGGCAACTGGATGATGAGGCGGCGGCACGGGCCCGTGCCAAGGGCCGGCCCAAACCACACCCCACCCTCGTGAGCCTCTCTCCGGGCCCGTTCCGCTTCGCCTACAACAAGTGGCTGCAGGACTGGGAACTCTGGGCCCTGGGTGGTCTGGTGGATGACCTGATCGTGCAGAACTA
>JBBASO010000081.1:2725-5167 GCA_040399265.1 Prochlorococcaceae cyanobacterium | reverse complement strand
CCACCACTCCCCTCGCCAACGCCACAGGCACGGCCCCAGCGCTGAGATCAGGACTGGGCGAGGCTGAGATTCACCACCTCGGCGGTGTTGGCGGAAAGATCCGCCCCGGCCAACTGCTCCAGGGCCATGCCCATCGCCGCCGATCGGGCCGGACCGTAACTGCGCCAGCGGCTGAACACCTTGGCCAACCGGGATGCAGTGATCGGATTGCGGCGATCCAGCTCAGCGATCTGCTGGGCCAAAAAGCGGTAGCCGGAGCCATCGGCGGCATGGAACACCAGCGCGTTGGCGGCCAGGCCCCCCAGCACGGCCCGCACCGAATTGGGGGCCATCGGGTCATAGCGGGGATGCTGGAGTAACCGCGCCGCCCGGTCCAGGCCATCGGCGAACGGGGCCCCGGCCTCCAGGGCGAACCAGGAATCGAGTATCTCCGGTCGATCCTGCCAGCGGGCATAGAAGGCATCCAGTGCCGCCTGGCGTTCCGACCGCTGGTGGTTCTGAAGGGCCGCAAGACCGGCACGGGCCAGGGTCATCGAGGGCCCATCCACCGCCGCTCGCGCGGCGGCGATCACAGCGGGATCGGCAGCAGCGGCACGCCAGCGCCAGGCCAGAGCGGTAAGCCGGCGCCCGCCCGCTCCCTCCGGCCAGGGGCGATCCCAGTCTTCACGGCAGCGCTCCAGCACCTCCGACAGCGGTTCCGCCAGCACCGCCCCGAAAGACCGACGCAACGACTCCTGGGCAGCGAAGAGGGCCGGGGGATCGGGCAGCTGACCGATCGCCACGGCTCCGTCTTCCAGCTCAGCCAGCCCAGGCAGGGCCATCAGGGCAGCGCGGCTGGCCTCCGATAGGGAGGGATCGGCCAGGATGCGCGCCAGTGCATCGGCCAGCTGCTCCTCCAGCAGCTCCTCAGGATCCCCTGCGGCGCGGGCCAGCAGCGCCCGGCGCAGCAACGTCTGGCCGGCATCCCATCGGGCGAAGGCATCGCTGTCCCTGGCCAGCAGGTGCACCAGTTCGGCCGTGGGACGACCGAGCTCGAGCTTCACCGGCGCCGAAAAGTGACGCAGCACCGACAGGGCAGGTGGATGGTGCTGGCGGGGCAGACCCACCAGCCGCAGCTGCTGATGCGGCTGATCGATCACCAGCAGCCGGGTGCCGGAGGCGGCGGCGTCCTCGGCCTCCCCCTCCAGCCGCACCGGCAGCGCCGTGCCGGCCTGGCCCACAAGGCCGATGGCCAGGGGGATCACCAGCGGCTGCTTCTCGGGTTGGCCCGGGGTTGGTGGGGTGTGCTGGCGGATCTCCAGTTCCAGGCTTCCCGCCTCCCCATTCCAGTGGCGCTGCAGATGCAGCACGGGGGTGCCCGCTTGGTGATACCAGCGGCGGAACTGCTCAAAATCAAAGCGAGGGATGGCGGAATCGGCGGCCCAGGCCTCGCCAGCCGCGTCCTGCATGGCCTGCAGAAAGTCGTCACAGGTGGCGGCCGAACCATCATGGCGGGTCACATAGAGCGCCATACCGCGCATGAATGTCACCTGCCCCAGCAGGGTGTGGAGCATGCGAATCAGCTCGGAGCCCTTTTCGTAGATCGTGGTGGTGTAGAAGTTATCGATCGCCTGATAAGCATCCGGCTGCACCGGATGAGCGGTAGGCCCGGCATCCTCCCGGAACTGAGTGTTGCGCAACAGAGCAACATTCTCGATCCGATTCAGCGCGGCCCCATGCAGATCTTCGGTGAAGCTCTGATCGCGAAAAACAGTGAGCCCCTCCTTGAGCGACAGCTGGAACCAGTCGCGGCAAGTGATGCGATTGCCGGTCCAGTTGTGAAAATATTCATGGGCGATCACGCTCTCAATGCGCTCGAGTTCGCCATCCGTGGCTATTTCGGCATCGGCGAGCACCAGTTTGGAATTGAAAATATTAAGGCTCTTATTCTCCATGGCACCCATATTGAAATGGCGCACGGCCACGATGTTGTATTCATCGAGGTCGTATTCCAGTGCGTAGCGCTGCTCATCCCACGCCATCGCCCGCTTGAGCGAGGCCATGGCATGGGCGGTGTAAGCGGCATCGCCTGGCTCCACATGCAGCCGCAGGGCCACACAGCGGCCGCTGGCGGTGGTGAAGGTATCCCGCACCTCCTCCAGCTGGCCCGCCACCAGGGCGAACAGATAGGACGGCTTGGGGAAGGGGTCATCCCACACGGCGTAATGGCGCCCACCGGTCAGGTCGCCGGTCTCGAGACAGTTGCCATTGCTGAGCAGCACCGGACAGCTCTGGCGATCCGCCTCAATCCGCACCTGGAAGCGGCTGAGCAGGTCGGGCCGGTCGGGATGGAAGGTGATGCGGCGGAAGCCCTCGGCCTCGCATTGCGTGGTGAACAGCCCTCCGCTCACATACAGCCCCTCCAGGGTGGTGTTGGTTTCCGGGTGGATGCGCACCCGGCTC
>JBBASO010000081.1:0-2625 GCA_040399265.1 Prochlorococcaceae cyanobacterium | reverse complement strand
CCGCCCTCAGCGGCGGGGCGACGGCGCCACGACCGGAGTGGGAGCAGCCTGGCGCAGGGCGGCCTGCACCTTCTTGAGCACCTCCGCCGGCACCTGCTGGGGACAGATCTCCACCGCTCCGATCACGGCCGAGTTGATGGACCCCTTGCGCAGCTCCTCAACGCTGAGGGGCTGCCCCCCGACCACCGCGATCACCCCACCGTGCTCTCCCTGAATCAGCTGGGCGATGGTGTCGCCGGCGATCGTGGCAGCTTTGTCGAAGTCCACCCCCGCCGCACGGGCAATGCACACGTTCAGGGCGGCAGCGCGGGTGTAGAGCGTCATCTGGCTTTCGCTGGCCGGAGCCGGGGCCGGAGCTGCGGCCGCAGCCGGCAGGACCATGGCCAGCAGCATGGGCAGGGCCGCCTGAATCGGGCGAGACAGGGTCAAGGCTTGCAGGCTCCGGCTGCTTCCATGCTGCTGCACCTGCCGCTGGGCGCCCCGACCATTGTGATGCCTGCGACAGGGCAGGGCTGATACTCAGGTCCGGATCGCGGCCCCGGCCTCCTCCACCCGGATCTCGTGGTGGGTTTCAGCCAGCTCCAGAGCCCCGTCCTTCCATGAATAGATCGAACGGGCCCGGTAGCGGTCCTGGTCCACCAGTCGGATGTGCTCAAGGATGTCCCACTCCTGGTAGTGGGATTCAAAGATCAGTTCGTGCTCATCCACCTGGCGGATCTGGCTCTTGGAGGGGCTGCCGCAGAGATAGCTGCGGCTGCGGCGCAGCTGATGGCCGCAGAGATAGGCCTCCATCGTGCCGGTGGGCAGATAGCGGGGCTGCTTTTCAAAGAACTGGAAATCCTCCTCCGGCCACCAGGTGAAGCGGTAGGCAGCTTCCCCTTCGATCGGTTCGGAGAAACTCTCCATCCGCAGCATCATGTCGACCCGGAGAGCCTCGCCGTCGGCGAAGAAATAAAGGCGGCGGGAACGCCAGAGACCCAGGTTGCGGGAGAACCAGCGGCGCAGACTGCTGTCGAGCTGAATGCGGCTGGCGGGCAGCGGGTCCGACCGGAGCAGGGAGGCCCGTTCAGCAAAGGGGTGGTCGGTGGGCAAGGTCATGGCACCCCGGCGGCCGGATGGGTCGGATCACGCAGGCAACAGCCCCTTCATAGCGAACCTGGACCGTTCTGCCCGGCCCTCATAACGTTAGGTGGTGAACGCTTCTTCTTCTGCCACCGGGGCCCAGGCCGAGGCGCATGGCCACGGCAGTGGCCGTCCGGCCCTGCGCCTGCTGCTGGTGGCAGCCAATCACCACCTGGCCAGTGCGGATCTGCGCAACCTGATCCAGCTGCTGCGCAACGATGACATCGGCTTTTCCGTGACCCTGGAGGTGGCCGACCCGGCGCGGCAACCGGAGCTGCTGGAACTGCATCGGCTGGTGGCCACGCCCGCGCTGGTGAAGCTCGCCCCCCAGCCCAGGCAGGTGTTCGCCGGCAATGCGATCACCCAGAAACTGCGCAGCTGGCTGCCCCGCTGGCAGCAGCAGGAGGTGGTGAGCGACCTGGGCATGAGCCTGGAGCCCGTGGACTTCGATGGCAGCCGCAGCCGCCGGGAACTGCAGCTCGAAGACCAGATGCTGGTGCTGCGTCAGGAGAACGAGACCCTCACCGAACGACTGGGGGTGCAGGAACGGTTGCTGCGGATGGTGGCCCACGAGCTGCGCACGCCGCTCACCGCGGCCAAGCTCGCCCTGCAGAGCCACGAACTGGGCCAGATCGACGCCCTTCGATTCCAGGACGTGCTGAAGCGGCGCCTCAACGACATCGAGGCCCTCTCCCAGGACCTGCTGGAGGTGGGCACCACCCGCTGGGAAGCCCTGTTCAATCCCCAGCGGCTCAACCTCGGCACGGTGGCCGCCGAAACGATCCTGGAGCTGGAGAAGCTGTGGGTCGGCCGGGAGCTGCGGCTGATCACCGACATTCCTGCCGATCTGCCCGATGTGTATGCCGATGGCCGCCGCATGCGTCAGGTGCTGCTGAACCTGCTGGAGAACGCCTTCAAGTACACACCTGAGGGGGGGGAGGTGAGCCTGGCCTTGCTGCATCGCACCAGCCAGTGGGTGCAGGTGAGCGTGTGCGACAGCGGCCCCGGCATTCCAGCCACGGAACAGCAACGCATCTTCCAGGACAGGGTGCGCCTGCCGCAGACCTCGCGCACCACGAGTGGTTACGGGGTAGGGCTCTCGGTCTGCCGCCGCATCGCCGAAGTGCACGGCGGGCGGATCTGGGTGGTGTCCGAACCGGAGGAAGGAGCCTGCTTCCACGTCACCGTGCCGGTCTGGAACGGCCAGGGCCAGGCCTCCTTGACGAACGGTCCCTCCAACCCGTAATTTCCATTCATCGGCGCCAGGCTCCCGATCGCGAATCCGCTCGCGACTGCAGAGCCGCTCCGCTTCACCGCCCACTTCCCATCCAACTGACCTGATCAGCCGAAGATCAGATCCATCCGTTGACCGTCACAACGCTCAACGGGTTCAGGGAAACAGGATTCGGGGGAGCACGCCGTGGCCTCGCCCCCATCGTCTAGAGGCCTAGGACACCTCCCTTTCACGGAGGCGACAGGGGTTCGAATCCCCTTGGGGGTATT
>JBBASO010000080.1:0-10111 GCA_040399265.1 Prochlorococcaceae cyanobacterium | reverse complement strand
AGCGGCACCAGCACCGAGCCTGGGATCACGGCGATATCGGCCTCCTGGGGATTGCGTACATCCAGCAGCAGGATGTCCTCGATCCGGCCATCGATCACCGTTTTCAGCTCCGCCACCGTGATGCTGGGCACCGCACCGGCTTCCTCCTGGCCCGGCGCCGTGCCACCCACGCCGCAGAACTCCTGGTAGTCGATCAGCCTGTCGATCACGGGCCGATCGGGGCTGGGCCGCAGCTTGAGCTCACGGAACTTCATAGCCAGGGCATCGAACAGCAGCAGGCGGCCGCTGAGGGTGGTGCCGATGCCGGTGATGATCTTCACCGCCTCAGTGGCCTGGATCACGCCGATGATGCCGGGCAGCACGCCCACCACGCCGCCCTCGGCGCAGGAGGGCACCAGGCCCGGCGGCGGCGGTTCGGGGAACAGGTCGCGGTAGTTGGGGCTCTCGGCGTCGAGGTTGAACACCGTGGCCTGGCCCTCGAAGCGGAAGATCGAGCCGTACACGTTCGGCTTGCCCAGCAGCACGCAGGCGTCGTTCACCAGGTAGCGGGTGGGGAAGTTGTCTGTGCCGTCGCAGACGATGTCGTACGGGCGGACGATCTCCAGGGCGTTCTCGCTGGTGAGCGCCGTTTCGTAGAGATCCACCTGGCAGTGGGGGTTGATCTCAAGAATGCGTGCCTTGGCCGATTCGATCTTCGGTTTGCCCACCCAGCTGGTGCCGTGGATCACCTGGCGCTGCAGGTTGGAGTGATCCACCACATCGAAATCGACGATGCCGATCCGGCCCACGCCGGCCGCAGCCAGATACAGCAGCAGCGGTGAACCGAGACCGCCGGTGCCCACGCACAGCACCGCCGCCGCCTTGAGGCGCTTCTGCCCCTCCATGCCTACTTCCGGCAGGATCAGGTGACGTGAAAAGCGGGCCACCTCATCGGGGCTGAGCTGAACGCCGCTGGTATCGGGAGGAAGCATGGCGAGAAGAAATCCGGCTGCTGCTGAACGAGCAGACCTTCAATCTTCCATTCTCCACGGCAAGGGCTGAGGTTCGTCCTGCTCCGACTCCAGCCACCAACAGCGCAGATCGCCACCGATTCCCGCAATCACCAGCAGCGCCGGCGGCACGCACAGCTCACAATCCCGTTCGGAAGGCTCCGCCGGCCCAGCAGGGTGGCTATGGGCCACGCCCAGCACCTGCAATCCCCGCTGGCGCCCCCAACGCTGGGCCACAAGTTGCTCGCGCGGATCAACGGCGAAGCGCCGGTCCCGCGCTCCTGCCTCAGGCCAGACATTGCAGCAGGGCCAGATCAGGCGAAGCCGCCAGCCGCCGACTTCGGCCGTCCCCAGCAGCAGAGCACAACCCTCGAGGGGTGCCGCGCAGTCGAGCAGGCAGCGAAGAACGATCAGCAGCCCCTGATCAGCGATCAGGGCGATTGGCTTCTGACGGGACACACCGATACCTTATGAGCGTTGTCCAGGGCGGTGCCCAATCGCTGATCCATGATCGATACCAGTGCCACCCCTGCCGATACGGACACTGCGGCTGAAACCGCCATGCCCGACTCCATACCATCCGGAACCGCCACCAGCGGCGCCGGCGAATCCGAGGCCAGCGGGATCCACTTCACCGAGCGCTACAGCGAGATCCTCGGCAAGGTGAACCACACCCTCGACCAGCTGGACTGGGATCAGATGGGGCGGATCGGCAAGTCGATCGGCATCGTGCTGGTGGTGATCATTGCCCAGGTGCTGATCAAGGGGGTGCTCGACACCATCAACCTGCTGCCGATCGTGCCCGGCCTGCTGGAACTGCTGGGGCTTGTTGTGGTGGGCCAATGGAGCTGGAAAAACCTCAGCACCGGCGAAAAACGTTCGGCCGTCGTCTCCCGGCTGCAGCACCTCAAGCAGGAGTATCTGGGCTGAGCGACCACGTCGCCCAGCTGGCCAGTGCTTCAGTAGCGCCGTGTCAGCAGGTTGTCCAGGCAGAGCTGGGCCTGCTGTCGATAACCGCCCCCGAACAGGTTGGCGTGGTTGAGAAGGTGATAGAGGTTGTAGAGCTCTACTCGCGTTTCGGCCCCTGCCGGCAGGGGCCAGGCTTGCTTGTAACCCTCAAAGAACGCAGCTGGAAAACCACCGAACAGCCGCGCCATGGCCAGATCCACCTCCCGATCGGCCCAGTGACAGGCTGGATCAAACAGGGCCGCCCCGCCGCCCCGCAGCAACCCGGCATTGCCACTCCAGAGGTCGCCATGCACCAGCACCGGTTCGCAGGTGTGCCCCAACCAGTTGGGCAGACGTTCCAGCAACAGCTCAGCGCCCCGCAGCCCCTGGCCCATGCGGGCAGCCGAGGCGAACTGGGGATCAAGCCGTGCCGAGGCGAAGAAGGTGGGCCAGTGCGGGCACCAGCCATTGGCCTGGCGAGCTGAACCGATGAAGTTGTCGCGATCAAAGCCATAGCCGCGGCCCCCATTGCCCGCCCGGCTGGAGCGATGCAGAGCGGCCAGGCCCCGCCCCAGCTCTCTCCAACCTGAAGCGGAGGCTCCGCAGTCCTCCAGATCCAGCCAAGACAGCACCAACACGGCATGCTCTGCCACCGCCGCCAGTGCCAGGGGATGGGGAAGCTGCAGCGGGGCGGCCGCCCAGGGGGCCAGTGCCTCCAGACCGGCCCGCTCCGCTGCCAGCACGGGCAGTCGATCGCGGCTGTCGGTCTTGGCAAACAGCCGGGAACCATCTGCGAGCTGCAGACACCAGCAGGCGTGACTGCAGCCGCCGCCCACCGGCCGCAGGGAGACCAGCCGCACCCCGAGCTCGCTCTCCAGCCAGGGAGCCAGGGTTGATGCAAGGGCGTCCCTCATGGCGCGGACCAACGCGGGAGCTGCCAGCATGCCGCGATGGCAGCGAACGGGGATGCCGGCGGCCAGGCCGTCGTGGTGGTGGGAGCGGGCATCGCCGGTCTCACGGCGGCGGCGTTGCTGGCCAGGGCGGGGTTGCCGGTCACCCTGCTGGAAGCGCACCATCAGAGCGGTGGCTGCGCCGGCACCTTCCGCCGCGGTTCTTACACCTTCGATGTGGGCGCCACCCAGGTGGCCGGGCTGGAGCCCGGCGGCAGCCACGCCCGCCTGTTCGGCTATCTCGGCATCGATCTGCCGCCCGCCACCCCCCTGGATCCGGCCTGCGTGGTGGATCTGGGTGATGGGCTCCCGCCCGTGCGGCTTTGGCGAGATCCGGCCCGCTGGCGCCAGGAGCGCCAGCGGCAGTTCCCGGGCAGCGAACCCTTCTGGCGGCTCTGCAGCTGGCTGCATCGGGCGAACTGGCGGTTCGCTGCAGGGGATCCGGTGCTGCCGCCGCGCAATGGCTGGGACCTGACCCAGCTGCTGGGCGCCGTCGGAGCCGACACCCTGGCCAGCGGCCTGGTCACCAGCGCCAGCGTCGCTGATCTGCTGCGGCTCAGCGGCTGCGGCGCTGATCGCCGGCTGCGCCACTTTCTCGATCTGCAGCTGCGGCTCTACTCCCAGGAGCCAGCCGATCGCACAGCCGCTCTCTACGGTGCCACGGTGCTGGCGATGGCTCAGGCGCCCCAGGGCCTGTGGCATCTGCAGGGATCGATGCAGACCCTGAGCCTGGCTCTCGAGCGGGCCCTGAAGGCGGCTGGTGGCCAGCTGCTGCTGCGCCATCGGCTCCGCGGACTGCGCCAGCGTGGTGCTCACAGCTGGCACCTCTGGGGTGAGGGGGGGAGCAGCGGCCGGTTCCAGCTGGAGGCGGCAGACGTGGTGCTGGCATTGCCGCCCCAGACGCTGCCGGACCTGCTGGGCGACGGGCTGCCTGCCGCCTACCGGCGACGCCTCGAACACCTGCCAGATCCCTCAGGCGCCCTCGTGTTCTACGGGGCGGTGGACCGGGCCCTGCTGCCCGCCGACACCCCTGCCCACCTGCAGACCGCCTGGGCTGCCCCGGGCTCCTTGTTTCTGTCGGTGAGCCGCGACGGTGATGGGCGGGCGCCGGTGGGAGAGGCCACGGTGATCGCCAGCGTGTTCACGGCGGCGCGCCCCTGGTTCAACAGCGAACGCAACCGCTACGACGCGGCAAAGCGCCAGGCGCAGGAAGGCATTCTGCAAGGCCTGGAGCATGCGCTCGGCATCGGAGCCGACGCATGGCGCCACCAGGAGCTGGCAACGCCACGCGGCTTCGCCCGCTGGACGGGCCGCCCCTTCGGCTTCGTGGGTGGCCTGGGGCAACGCCCCACCAACTTCGGCCCCTTCGGCCTGGCCAGCCGCACCCCCCTGGCGGGCCTGTGGCTGTGCGGTGATGCGATCCACCCCGGCGAGGGAACAGCCGGAGTGACCCTCTCGGCCCTGATGGCATGCCGACAGCTGCTGCAGCGGCGCGGCATGGAGCTGAAGCTTGAAGGTGCCTGAACGGCTCGTCAGAGAAAGTCGGGCCGCAACCCCTGGCAGTGCTCCAGCTCCGCCCGCAGTCCCGGCCAGTCCTGGTCGTTCAGCAACGCCTCCAGACCGTCGAGACTGCGGCGGTAGCCGGCCAGGGCGGCGACGACCGCCTCTCTGTTGCAGCGGGCCATCAGGGTGCCAAGTTCGGGATTGCCGCCGCCCACCCGGGTGGTATCGGCAAAACCGCTGGAGGCCAGCAGCCGCACCAGCTCAGAGAGCGCCGCACCACCGACCGCCGCCGACTGCCGATCGACGCTGCTGAGCAAAGCAGCGCTCACCAGCACCGGCAGATGGGAGATCAGGGCCACGGCCTGATCGTGCTCAGGCCCCGTGCAAGCCAGCCAGTGGGCTCCCACCGACTCCGCCAGGGCACGAACCACCGCCAGGGCCTCCTCGTCGGAATCAGCCGTGGGCGTGACCACCCAGGGGCGGCCCCGGAACAGTCCCCGCAGGCCGGCGTCCACACCCGCCTCAGCTGTGCCGGCCATCGGATGGGAGGGCACAAAGCGTCGGTGGATCGGCTGCCAGCGGGCCAGCACCGGCTGCTTCACCGAGCCCACATCGGTGATCACAGCCTGGGGCGGCAGTGCTGCAAGCAAGGCCGGATCCGGATCGAGCAGGCGATCGAGCGGCAGAGCCAGCACCACCAGAGCGCAGCCGCTGAGGATGGCTGGATCGGTGGAAACTGTGTGCACCAGACCCCGCTCCAGCGCCCGAGCCGCCGTGGCCGGGCGATGCACCACTCCCCTCACCTCGAGACCGAGGCCCTGCAGATCGAGGGCCAGCGACCCACCGATCAGCCCCAGGCCGACGATCCCCACCGGCCCTGAAACGGCAGCGCAGGCAGATGGAGCGGTGCGGGGGGCTGGCACCTCCCCTGTTGGAGTGGCTGCGGGGCTCGCGGCTGGGCTCATCGCTGCACGATTTCGGTCGGGAATACGGTTGTGGCTGCTGATCTGACAGCTGACTTAGCTGCAGTGGCTGCTGGAGTGGCTGCTGGAGTGGTGATTGCTGTGCTGGCTGCTGCAGTGTGTTCCCGCCAGCTTCCTACGATTGTGACCACCGGCTGACAGCGGATGCTTGAAGCCCGCGCCCACGACCAGCTCAAGGCTCTGCTTCGTCATGAGGGCGGTGATCGCTGGCCCCATCACCTCAGCCTCACCCGGCTGGTGGGACGGAGCCTGCGCCGAGAGGATCACACGCTCGTGCGCCTGGTGCCCGGCACGGATCCAAGCTGGCTGATCGGCCTGCTGGTACCCCTCGCCCTGAGTGAAGCGCCTCTGGCACTGGTGGTGAGCGAACCCCTGCGCCAGCGACTGCTGCGGGTGGAGCTGCCGCGGCTGCAGGCCGCCGACCCTGGCCTGGCCCTGCCCTGTTTCGAAGGTGACGATCCTGGTGATGCCCGTGTGTGGCTGCTGAACCACCGGCAACTGGTGCAGGCATGGCAACACAACCGCCTCAGCGGCCGTCAGCTGGTGATTCCGGAAGCCGAGCAACTGGACGAGCAACTGCGGCAGGCCCTGGAGATTCGTCTTGCCCCCGAGCACTGGGAACAGGTGCGCCGCGCCCATCCCCGTATCGAAGCCGCCCTGCTGGAGATCCACCAGCGACTCAATCAGCGCATCCTCAGCCATCCCCGCACCCCTGATGGACTGGTGCCGATCGCCGACGATGCCGAGGCCCCGCTGCGGCATCTGCTCGCCCTGCTGGGCAGCCTGCCGGAGCCCTGGCAGCGCTGGCGCGAGCAGTCAGGCCAGGGCTGGACCAGCTGGGCCCAGCGGGACACCCGGCTGCTGCAGTGGACGTTGCAGCGGCAGCCGCTGGAACCTCTCCAGGCGCTGAGCGGCCTGCTCAAGCAGCGCGGAGCCGTGCTGGTGGGCCAGCTCGGGCCTGGAAGCGCTGCGACCGCCCTGCTCGGCCTGGAGCCTGACGTGAGCGTCGAGCTTGGCGATCCCCCGCTTGGCGACCCACTACCCGTCTATGCGCCACTGCGGCAGCCACTGCCAAACAGTCCCAATTACAGCGAGCACCTTCTGAGCCAGTGCCGACGGCTGGTGCTCGGCCAGGCTGGACTGTCAGTGGTGCTGCTCGACGACAACCATCTGCGGCACCGCTTGGCAAGCGGTCTGGCAGCCGAGTTCGGGCGCCGGGTTGTGGACGAAACCACAGCACCGGAGAGCAATGGGGTGCTGTGCTGCCACTGGCGCTGGTGGCTCGAGCATCAGGCGGTACTGCCCCTGCCCGATCAGGTGATCGTGGCACTGCTGCCGATCGCGAGCCTGGAAGATCCCCTCACGGCAGCCCAGGTTCAGCGGCTGCGTCAACAGGGCCGCGACTGGTTCCGGGAACGATTGCTGCCCGATGGTCTGACGCGCCTGCAGCTAGGCATTGCCGGCCTGCGGCGCCATGGCGGGCGGCTAGCCATCCTCGATGGCCGGCTTCGCGGCCGCAGCTGGGGCCGCCAGGTGCTTCAGGCCCTGGAGCCCTGGCTGCAGTTGAGCCGGCTGATGCCCCTGTAAACCGGCCATGCAACCAGTGGGGAGCAGTCGGGCCGGAAGGGAACGACTGGGCTCTCTAGCCTGCGTTGATTCATCTCATCTGTCCGGGCCCGACCATGGGAGAAGCCAAACGCCGTCAGACCCAGGGCCTGCCGCCCCGCCAACCACGGCAGAAACCCAAGCGCGATGGCGATACGACGCCCCGGCTGGCGTCCTGGCTGTCGCTCAACCGGTCCCAGGCCGATCAGTTTGTGGCGATCACCACCAAAGGAGCCTGGATCGGCATTGGCGCCCTGGTGATCTTCTGGCTCACGGTGCGCTTCATCGGCCCGGCCGCCGGCTGGTGGACCCTGGCGGACGGCTGAACAGCGCGAGCAAACAGCCGCCGCACACCCGGAATCGCCAAGCATTCTTACTCGCCAAAACCTGAAGAAAACCTTATGCTTGGTTGATCCAAGGCCTTCGAGCCATGTTTCCCCGTCTGGCCGAGCAGTACCGCAGCGTCGTACAGGACCTGGTGATCAGCCTGCAGGCCCTTGCCCTGAGCCTGCAGGCCAGAGGACTGGCTGCAACCTGCTACACCTGTGGCGATGGTCGGGACGGACAGGGCGCGTCGTTTGTCGCCAACCTGGGCGAGAACCACATGGTGCGCTTTCTGGTCTCCGATTTCGGGATCAGCTGGGTGGAATCCCGCGATGGCCACGAACTGGTGAAGCTAGAAGGAGCTGAAGCGATCCAGGAACTGCAACGTGTTTCCGAAGTGCTTCAACAACCGGCTGCAGCGACCCTCTGATTCGAGCAGGCAAGGGGCCAAGCCAGGCCCCAGAGAGACGGCAGCAATGCAAATGGCAAGGTTCAGCTTGCAGCAGTCGCTGGGTCGGCGGCAGCAGCCTTGGCGGCTGCCGCCAGGGGCTTCATGGAATTAGCCATGACCTCCGACCCCTCCGTGAGCTTCTGGCGCGTCTGTCGCTCGATCTGCTGCGCCTGATCTGGATTCTGCTCCAGCCAGGCGATCGTGTTGTCACGCCCCTGGCCGATATTGTCGCCCTCGTAGCTGTACCAGGCGCCCTTACGCGTCACCACACCCGTCTCCTCAGCCAGATCGAGCAGGCAGCCAAGGGTGCTGATACCTCGGCCGAACAAGATGTCGAATTCAGCGATCCGAAAAGGTGGCGCCACTTTATTTTTTGCCACTTTCACTTTAGCGCGAATACCATATTCTTCAGTGCCCCGCTTCAGTGTCTGAATCCGGCGAATATCCAAACGAACCGACGCGTAGAACTTCAGAGCATTACCGCCAGTGGTTGTCTCAGGATTGCCATAGGTCACCCCAATCTTCTGACGCAGCTGGTTCAGAAAGATCACCGTGCAACCTGATTTACCGATGTTGCCCGTGATCTTGCGCATCGCCTGACTCATCAGCCGGGCCTGGCTGCCGACGGCGAGATCGCCCATCTCACCTTCAATCTCCGCCCGGGGCGTGAGGGCCGCCACCGAATCGACCACCACGATGTCGACCGCAGCGGAACGGACCAACTGATCGACGATCTCCAGTGCCATCTCGCCGGTATCCGGCTGGGAAACCAAAAGATTCTCGATATCAACTCCCAGGGCAGCGGCATACACGGGATCGAGCGCATGCTCCGCATCCACAAAGGCCGCCACCCCCCCGCGTCGCTGCACCTCAGCGATGGCGTGCAGGGTGAGCGTGGTCTTACCGGAGCTCTCCGGTCCATAGACCTCCACAACCCGCCCCTTCGGATACCCACCGCCCAGCGCGAGATCGAGAGTTAGCGCACCGGTGGAGACGGTTTCAACCCGCATCCGGGAGGCATCGCCCAGACGCATGATTGAGCCCTTGCCGAAGTTGCGCTCGATCTGATTGAGAACGAGGCCGAGGGCCTTGTCCCGCTCGGTGGCAGCCTTGGCCTCGGCGGCGGACATCGCGGCAGAGGCGCCACGGGACACACTCATGGATGAGGCACCTGGCGCAGCACCATCGCCAGCGGCAGAGCCGGTGGCAGGGGATCCTGCTGCAGGGGCTGTGGCAGAAGGGCCGGGAGCAGAGCCGGTGACCTTGGAATCGGCGGGCATGGAATCGGAAGGAGAAAACAACGGACCACAGACCTGGTCTGGCGCGGCGACCCGTGATGGCCCCTGCTCCGGACAAGCATCCTGCGGCTTCCTGACAGCAAGTGCCACCAGGCGAGGCCAGCGTCTCAATCGCGCTTAGTACAGACGTACCCTAACGGATCACGGCCACTGCGCCAGGGGTGCGGCGAACCGTTCCGGTTCAAGCCAGTGAATCGCGGCGGGCAGGTCCAGTCCATCCCGAGGACCGAGGTAGCCCCAGCTGGCCAGAAAGCAACGCACTGAGGCGAGATCCGGACGGGTGCAGACCAGCTCCAGGGTCGGACGCCGGTCCTCAATGAACCAGACCGGTCTGGACTGCTGCAGCAACCTGGCCAGCACGTCGGGCTTGCTGCCCTGCTCATGCCCGAAGAGGGCACAGGGCTGCAGACCGGCAGCATCAAGAATCTGGCGGGCAAACGCCTCACCCTTGGTGGTGAGCACCGCCCAGACCGCGCCTTCATCCGTCAGCTGCCGCAGACGCTGCGGCACGCCGGGATACAGACGGTGCCGCGCCAACCAGCCGCTGCAGTCAGTGGCGATCGCGGCGGCACGCACCTGCTCAAGCGCCAGCTGCAACTGCGCCGGATTCCAGCCCCAACGCGCCAGTGCCTTCGCCAGCCATGACTCGTACGCCGTTAGCGCCGCCTCCACCTGCAGATCGGGACGCGACAGCTCAGCCGCCACAAGAACCATTTCCCAGCCCTTGTGAATCAGGGGCCGCAGCCGCACAAAGGCATCAGGAAGGGTTTCGGGCAGCGCAAGCTGCGGGGCCAGATCCAGGGCCGCACGCCTGGCCGACCACCAATACTCGGGCAAACCATCAACGATCACACCGTCAAAGTCGCAGACCAGCAGCGGAGCAGAAAGCATCGACGGACGTGCGGAGCTTGCAGTAAGAGCTGAACGCGCGCAGTGGCTTGGAAGGATTCGGCCGCCACCTTTTCTCGGGAGCGGGATCCGACAAAACTGGGCCGCTAGGATTCGAACCTAGGAATGGCGGGACCAAAACCCGCTGCCTTACCGCTTGGCGACGGCCCAA
>JBBASO010000079.1:3504-10306 GCA_040399265.1 Prochlorococcaceae cyanobacterium | reverse complement strand
CGATACTTTAAGCTGTATCCCGATACTTTAAACGGGAGGTCGATCGGCCCGCTTCCCCATTACTACTGAGTTGAGGAACTCTTTTTTTTGGTCTTTGGCGGCGGTGAAGATTTAGGCTCGCCAATTTTTTTGTTCTGATTGCCGCTGTCTGATTGGCCTGAGCGGATGTAGTGTGACATCGTTGTTTTCCTGGGTTTGGTGTTGGTGAATGAGCCTATGGCTGTCAAGGTGGCCCACTCCGAATAGCTGATTGCATTTGTTTTTGCATTGTCTGTTTATTTGGAATGAGATGTCCTTGCGTCGGGCTAGATCCGCCAGTAGATCCTGATGTGTGAATTATATCTTGGTTTATGGTCGACGTTTTCAGGTTCTCTCTTGCTGCTAAGGGGCGTGGAAAGGCAGTTGATCTGCTCTGTACAACATTAGGAAGTGGTTGAGTCCGGTGTCGGTGCCCTCCTGGGTGTGGAGTCGCCCATTGTTAGGTTTTTGGGTTGGGCTGCACGTGCCTGAGTTCCTCATTTTCGGGATTCGTCGTTTCCTAAAAAATCAGGCCAGGCCTGGGTTTCTGGGCTTTATTGCCTATCAGGCGTGTCGCTTGGTTGTTGGGGTTGTCGCGAATGGTCTCCTGGTTGGATGCCGGTACAGGAACCTGTTATTTGCTTTTAGAATGCTGCATTCGAGGAGGGGATCGCCTCGTCTTTGACGTTTTGACCGCTGCTCATATTGCCCTGATTTGAGATGACTGGAGTAAATGGTGGATGCTGCATGCTGAGCTCGCACAAAAAATCCTCTTTGGGCCCTCTGGCATATCGACTCATTTCCTTTTGCGGGTGGCTGCAGCTGTTTTGACCATCGGGCGTACAGGCCTGTTGGCCGATCTGTTTTGTGTGGTCACTGTGCGTGCTTTGTTGCAGGTTGGCTATGGCTCTCTGCGGTGATTGCGTCGCTTTCGGATCGTGTTGCGCTGGGTGGCTCTCGCGTTTGTTGGTCCCGATCGGTCAAGCCATCAGTTCGGCGCCAACTCAGTAGTAATACTGGTTTGCCTGAGAAGGTTCAGGGGCCGGAACCGAGGCCGCAACCTCGGATGGTGCAGCTGTTGCCAGCTCCTTGCGAGAGCAACCGCCATTGTTGGTTGGTGTGGCCGTTGCTGTTCACCCCGATCCGTGACCTCTGTGTTGTGTGCTGGTTCCGGCGATTGTTCCGAGCGGATTCAGCAGGCTTTCCGCGCCGTTGCGCCCTTGGCCGAGGCCCATACCGCCGGCGTGCAGCCCCGGCTGGAGCGGGTGCTGGCCGCTTTTGCCGCCGAGCGGGTGGGGGTGCAGCACTTCGCCTCGGTGAGCGGCTATGGCCACGGCGATCAGGGCCGCGAGGTGCTCGACCGGGTGTTCGCCCGGGTGCTGCAGGCTGAGGCCGCCGCCGTGCGACTGCAGTTCGTGAGCGGCACCCATGCCATCGCCGCCGCCCTCTACGGCGTGCTGCGCCCCGGCGATCGCCTGCTGGCCCTCACCGGCCGCCCGTACGACACCCTTGAAGAGGTGATCGGCATCCGCGGCAGCGGCCAGGGCTCCCTGGCCGAATTCGGCATCACCTACGCCGAACTCGATCTGCTGGCCGATGGTGGCATCGACTGGGCCGGCCTGGAGGACGCCCTGGCGGTGCCCACCCGCATGGTGCTGATCCAGCGCAGTTGCGGCTACAGCTGGCGCCCGTCGCTGCCGGTGGCGGCGATCGGCGCTCTGGCGGAGCGGGTGAAGGCGCTGCAGCCGGGCTGCGTGGTGTTCGTGGACAACTGCTACGGCGAGCTGGTGCAGGAGCAGGAGCCCACCGCCGTGGGGGCTGATCTGATCGCCGGTTCGCTGATCAAAAACCTGGGCGGCACGATCGCCCCCACCGGCGGCTACGTGGCCGGCCGGGCTGAGCTGGTGGAGCAGGCCTGCTGCCGGCTCACCGCCCCGGGCATCGGCAGCGAGGGGGGCACCAGCTTCGATCTCAACCGGCTGCTGTTCCAGGGGCTGTTCCTGGCGCCGCAGATGGTGGCCGAGGCGCTGATCAGCAGCGAGCTGATCGCCCGGGTGTTCAGTGACCTGGGCTTCCCCGTGAACCCCTTGCCCGGGGCCGAGCGCAGCGATGTGATCCAGGCGGTGCGGCTGGGCAGCCCGGAGCGGCTCAAGGAGGTGTGCCGCGCCTTTCAGGCCGCCTCGCCGATCGGCTCCTATCTCGATCCGGTGCCGGCGCCGATGCCCGGCTACGCCAGCGAGCTGGTGATGGCCGGCGGCACCTTCATCGACGGCAGCACCAGCGAGTTCTCCGCCGATGCGCCGTTGCGGCAGCCCTACGTGCTCTACGCCCAGGGCGGCACGCACCGGGCCCACGCCGCCCTCGCCCTGGAGCGGGCGCTCACAGCGCTGCTCGAATCCGGCCTGCTTCCGGCAGACTGACGGCCCAACCGCCGCTCCGGGTTCGCCAGCCATGGCGCTTTCCTTTCCTGCCGACTGCCGCTACGCAGACAGTCATGAAACCGTGTGCCGGGAGGGTGAGCTGGTACGCCTGGGCCTGAGCGCCTTCGCGATCGACCAGCTGGGCGACATCGTCTTTGTGGAGTTGCCCGAGGTGGGCACCCGCCTGCAGCAGGGCGGCAGCTTCGGCAGCGTGGAGTCGGTGAAGGCGGTGGAGGATCTGCTGGCGCCGATCAGCGGTGTGGTGGAGGCCCGCAACGAAGCGGTGCTGGCCGATCCCGAGGAACTCCAGAACGATCCCTACGGTGAGGGCTGGCTGCTGCTGGTGCGTCCCAGTGACCCCGCCGAGCTGGAGGCCCTGATGGACGCGGACGCCTACGCCGCCAAGGTGCAGGGGCCCTGATGCACAGCGCGACGAACGGCCAGCAGCCCTGGCGGGAGCCCCCCGGATCAACGGCTCCCCTCCCGCAGAGCGCCGGATTCGCCACCCGGCATCTCGGTCCGTCAGCCGACGAGCAGGCGCTGATGCTGGCGGAGCTGGGATTGGCCAGTCTGGAGCAGCTGGCTGCCGAAGTGGTGCCGGCCGACATCCTGATCGCGCCGGAGCTGGCCTGTGAGGGGCTGCCCGCCCCCTGCGACGAAGCCGTAGCCCTGGGCGAGCTGGCGGAGATCGCCAGCGCCAACCGGGTGGTGCGCAGCCTGATCGGCCAGGGGTATTACGCCACCGCCACGCCGGCGCTGCTGCAGCGGCATGTGTTCGAAAATCCCGCCTGGTACACCGCTTACACCCCCTACCAGGCAGAGATCGCCCAGGGGCGGCTGGAGGCCCTGCTCAACTACCAGACCCTGATCAGCGAGCTCACCGGCCTGCCGATCGCCAACGCGTCTCTCCTCGATGAGGCCACGGCCGCCGCCGAGGCGATGGCCCTGGCGCTGGCGGTGGGGCGGCGCGCCACTGCCCGCCGCTTCCTCGTCGACCGTCAGGTCTTTCCCCAGACCCTGGCCGTGCTGCGCACCCGCGCCGAACCCCTGGGCATCGCCCTGGAGCTGGTGGATGCCGAGGCCCTCTCCGCCAGGGCCGCTGCTGAAACCGGCGGGCCGGAAGCTCTGCTGCCGGCCGATGCCTTCGGCCTGCTGCTGCAGCTGCCCGGCAACCGCGGCCGGCTCTGGAACCCCCAGCCGCTGCTGGCGGCCGCTGCTGCCGCCGGCGTGGTGAGCACGGTGGCGATCGATCCCCTCGCCCAGGTGCTGCTGGCGCCGGTGGGGGACCTCGGTGCCGACATCGCCGTCGGCAGCGCCCAGCGCCTCGGGGTGCCCCTGGGCTTCGGCGGCCCCCATGCCGCCTTCTTCGCCACCCGGGAGGCCTTCAAGCGCCAGATCCCCGGACGCCTGGTCGGCCAGAGCCGTGATGCCGAAGGCCGGCCAGCCCTGCGTCTGGCCCTGCAGACCCGCGAGCAGCACATCCGCCGCGACAAGGCCACCAGCAACATCTGCACGGCCCAGGTGCTGCTGGCGGTGATGGCCGGTTTCTATGCCGTGCATCACGGCCCGGGTGGCCTCACCGCCATCGCCGCCCGCATCGCCCAGCTCCGCCAGCTGCTGGCCGACGGTCTGCTCCGCAGGGGTCTCGCCCCCGAGCCCGGTCCAGGTTTCGGCACGCTGGTGATCCCGGCCGCCGATCCCGACAGCCTGCTGGCCCCGGCCCTGGCGGCGGGCTTCAATCTGCGCCGACTCGCTGATGGTGTGGCCATCAGCCTGGATGAGTGCAGCACGGAGCAGGAGCTGGAGCGGCTGCTGGCGGCGCTGGCACCGGCAGGGCCGGTGCATGCTGATCCGAGCCTGAATGGCCCGTGGCAGGAGCAGTGGTGCCAGGCCGGCCTGCCGCGCCGCAGCGGCGGCTGGCTCGCGCAGGCGGTGTTTCACCGCTACCGCAGCGAGACCGAGTTGCTCCGCTACATCCAGCGCCTGGCCAGCCGGGATCTTTCGCTTGTGCACGGCATGATCCCCCTGGGCAGCTGCACGATGAAGCTGAACGCCGCCGCCGAACTGGCGCCGGTGAGTTGGCCCGCGTTCAGCCAGCTCCATCCGTTCGCCCCCGCCGAGCAGACCGCTGGCTACCGGCGCCTGGTGGAGCAGCTGGAGGGCTGGCTTGCCGCGATCACGGGCTTTGCCGGCGTGTCGCTGCAGCCCAATGCCGGCTCCCAGGGGGAGTACGCCGGCTTGCTGGCGATCCGCGCCTGGCATCGCAGCCGTGGTGAAGGCCACCGGCGGGTGTGCCTGATTCCCACCAGTGCCCATGGCACCAATCCCGCCAGCGCCGTGATGGCGGGCATGCAGGTGGTGGCCGTCTCCTGCGACGATCAGGGCAACATCGATCTGGCCGATCTGGAGGCCAAGACCATCGAGCATGCCAGCGACCTGGCGGCCTTGATGGTCACCTATCCCTCCACCCACGGCGTGTTCGAAACCGGCATCCGCCGCATCTGTGAGCTGGTGCATGCCCACGGCGGCCAGGTGTATCTCGATGGCGCCAATCTCAACGCCCAGGTGGGCCTCTGCCGTCCTGGCGATTACGGCGCCGACGTGTGCCACCTCAATCTGCACAAGACCTTCTGCATTCCTCATGGCGGCGGTGGCCCCGGGGTGGGGCCGATCGCCGTGGCCGCCCATCTACTGCCGTTCCTGCCCGAGGGCACGGGAGAGGCCGGCGAGACGGTGGGACCGGTGTCTGCCGCCCGCTGGGGCAGCGCCTCGATCCTGCCGATCAGCTGGATGTACATCCGCATGATGGGTGGATCCGGCCTGCGTCAGGCCAGCCAGGTGGCGCTGCTTTCGGCCAATCTGCTGGCCGAGCGCCTCGAACCCCATTTCTCGGTGCTTTACCGCGGAGCCACCGGTCGGGTGGCGCACGAGTGCATCCTCGACCTGCGGCCGCTCAAGCGCAGCTGCGGCCTGGAGGTCGATGACCTGGCCAAGCGGCTGATGGATTACGGCTTCCATGCCCCGACGGTGAGCTGGCCTGTGGCCGGCACGGTGATGGTGGAGCCCACGGAAAGCGAGTCGTTGGCCGAACTCGACCGCTTCACCGCTGCCATGGTGGCGATTCGGGCTGAGGCGGCTGCGATCGAGGAGGGGGAGAGCGATCCGCTCGACAATCCCCTCAAGCGGGCGCCCCACACCCTGGCAGCGGTGACCGCTGATGACTGGGATCGGGGCTACAGCCGCAGCCAGGCGGCCTTCCCCGCGGGTGAGGATCAACAAGCGGCCAAGTTCTGGCCTGCCGTGGCACGGATCGACAACGCTTATGGCGATCGTCATCTGGTCTGCACCTGTCCGTCGGTTGAGGAACTGGCGGCCGCCACAGCCTCAGACCTCACTGCCTCAGACCTCACCGGATCAGTCCCTGCTGGCTCAGCCGCTCAGGCGCCCACCCCGAGCGTCGCCTGAGGTCCATGCCTCCATGCCACAAACTGGCCGCCATCAGCACGCGGCGGTGATCAAGGGGTCACAGGATTTCTTTGCTTTTCGGGGCTTGCTTTTCCTGCGCAATCTGGTGCAACTGCAGCGTTGAGGAAGGTGGTCTGCTGCCAGCCGTTTCAGTTCGTCGTCACCAGCGCTGTCACCATCGCCAGCAACTAACTGTTCATGGTCAACACCGCCGCTAGCCCTTCATGGGCACACTGCGCTCACCTGAGCACTGCGCACGCCTCACCAGGCCATCACACCTTCATCACCACTCCGCCCTGCTCCGCTGCCTCGATCCTTCGCCCTGCACCGCCTCCTTGATCTGCCTCCTTGATCTGCCGACTTGATCTGCCGCCTTGATGGGATTGAATCGTTAACCCTTCATCACTACACTGGCGCATCAAACAACTGAACAATCCGCTCAACGCCCGCCAGCTCGCCTCATTCCGCGATTTTGTGAGAGCAGCCTGAACCGGCTCCTCAGATCGCGCATTCCGCCCAGTCAGCCTGTTCGCCGTTCTCTCGGCTTCTGTTCATTTCGTGTGGGGACCATCATGACCAACAGCACCAACGGTCCATCGGATCCTGATACCAATGTGGTGCGCGTGCCCTTCGGTGTGCGCCAGCCCAGACGGCGGCGTCCTGCCCGTCCCGACCATTGGGCCACCCTGGTGCTTCCCTTCCAGGCCGGTGGCGGCCAGCCCACACCCCCGCCTCAGGCCGCCTGAGCGTTTGTCAATACGTTGGCGCCGTTGCCTGTCCTGGACTGGTTGCCTGTATCGGCCCCGTTGATCGACCTGGCAGCATTGACCGAGCTGGTCCCCTCACCGAGCTGGTCCCCTCACCGAGCTGGAAAGGCTTCAGCAGGCCTGGCGATCGAG
>JBBASO010000079.1:0-3404 GCA_040399265.1 Prochlorococcaceae cyanobacterium | reverse complement strand
ACCGAGCTGGTCCCCTCACCGAGCTGGAAAGGCTTCAGCAGGCCTGGCGATCGAGGCGCCAGTCGACCAGGGCCTTCACATCGGCCAGTGAGCTGGTGGGGGTGCGGAACGGCAGCACGGCCATCGGGCTGCGTTCCGGTCGCACCAGCCAGGACAGATCGGCCTGCGGTATCAGCACGAACCCCCGATATCGCACCACGGCGAGGGGGGTGCTGCTCCGCTGGGGCGAGGCCATCAACTTGACTTAAACCTGATCGATGCATTGGAGCGGGTTGTCCTGGACCCCCGGCAGACGCACCGATTTCCTTCTGGTTTGGTTTGCGAGTTGTAAAAGGGCGCTGGTCTGCTGGTTTGATCCGCTTCGCTGGCCAGCCGCCCTGGGCTGCTCTCCTGGGCTGCGCTCAGTAACTGCTGCCGCTGCGGCGCTGGTGCACGGCAGTGACACCGGTGGCATCCAGCACGCCGCCCTGCTCGACGCGGGCATAGAGCAGCCAGTGGTCGCCGCATTCCATGCGCTGTTGCACGCTGGCCTCCAGCCAGGCCAGGGCCTCCGGCAGGATCGGCTGGCCGGTGGGGCTGGCCTCCAGCTCCAGGCCGGCGAAGCGGTCGGCGCCGGGGGCGAAGGGCTTGAGGAACTGCTTCATCGGCCCGCTCTCGCGGCCGGCGGCCAGCACGTTGAGGGCGAAGTGATCACCCACGTGCAACAGGGCCTCCACGGCCCGGTCCTTGGCAACAGCCACGGTGAAGCCGGGAGGGGTGAAGCTGGCCTGGCTCACCCAGCTGGCCACCATGGCACCGCCGAGCCGGTTCTCGCCCTCACCTTTCCGGGTGGTGAGCACGCACAGGGAGCCCACCACCCGGCCGAGGGCCTGGAGGGCCGGGCCGGTGCGGCTCTCGCTCAGGCCGCCGGCGGCCGTGCGCCGCTCCTGGCGCCGCTGGGCGGCCTTGAGCTGGCGGCCCAGGGCGGTGCCGGTTTCCTCGATGGTTTTGATCGTGGCTGCATCGGGGCTGAACTTCACCTTGATCGGCGCAAAGGCGAAGCTGAAGCCACCATCGCGCAGCTTGCTCTCCAGCAGATCCAGGGCTTCGCCGCTCCAACCGAAGCTGCCGAACACGCCCACGGGCTTGGCCCGATCCCCCTCGGCGAGCACGGTGCCCAGGGCTGACACGATCGGCGTGGGGGCATGGCCCCCCAGGGTGGGGGAGCCGATCAGCAGGGCATCGCACCCGTGGATCGCCGCCAGCAGCTGCTCGGGTGGCGTGAACTCACAGTTGATGCTCTCCACCCGCACGCCGGTGCGCGAGATCCCCTGGGCCAGGGCGTCGGCGATGGCGGCGGTGTTGCCGTAGGCGCTGGCGAACAGCAGCGCCACCGACTGGCTGGCGCGCTCGGTGCTCTCGCCCCAGCGGCGGTAGTCGGCCAGCAGGCTGCGCCAGCTCTGGGCGATGGCGGGACCGTGGCCCGGGGCAATCGTGCGGATGTCGAGCTCCTCGAGCCGATCCACCACCGCCTCCACCGGGCGGGCCATCGGCGCCATCAGGCAGTCGTAGAAGTAGCGGCGGTCTTCCTCGCTGCTGTTGCGGTTGGCCTCGGCCCAGGCCTCGCTGCAGAGGTGGGCGGCGAAGAACTTGCCGCTCATCAGCAGGCCCGTGCTCTCTTCAAAGGCCATCAGGCCGCCGGGCCAGCGGGGCGTGGGCACCGGGATCAGCCGCAGCACGTGGCCATGGCCCAGGGGCCGGCTGGCCTCCTGTTTCACCACATCGATCGGCGGCAGGGGCGGGATCGCCGGGGCCTGTGGAGCTGCTTCGGCAGCGGCGTTGCTGGCCTCGCCGGGTTTCTGGGGCTTTTGCTGGCTCCAGAGCTCCGTGAGCAGCTTGGCGCCGGTGTTGGAGGCCACCAGCATCAGCGCCGGCCAGCGCGCCGCCAGCTGGCGGAGCAGGGCCACCCGGTTGGGGTTGACGTGACCGACCACCACCTTGAGGGCAGCCTCGGCGGGGATCAGCGCCGCCAGCTGCTCCAGGTAGGGCTCGGCGAACGAAGCTCCGGGCGGGTGCACGAGCACAGGTGGCAGCGCATGGCCATCGGGGTGCTGGTCGCTGGCTGTGGTGCCGCCCAGGAAGAGAAAGCTGTTGGCCGTGGTGCCGCGCTCCAGTCCGTACTCCACCTCGAAGCGCAGCCGCTGCGGGCTCAGGCCCCGCAGGCAGAGAAGCCCCTCGTCGAGCGGAATCCGGATCACCTGGCGGTCGCTGGAGATCGCCGGTGCGGCAGCGGCGGCGGCCATCAGTAGTGGTTGCCCACCTTGCGGTGGTGCACGGCGGTGGTGGCCTCGGTGTCGGCGACGTTGCCTTCCTCCACCTCGGCGTAGATGATCCAGTGGTCGGGTCCCTCCAGCCGCTGGGCCACGCGGCAGCCCAGGAAAGCCAGGGCGTCTCCCAGGACGGGTCCGCCGGCAGCCACACCGTTCAGGGTGCTGACACCGGCGAAGCGGTCGGCACCGGGGGGGAAGCGCTTGAGGAAATGGCGCAGCAGCTGCTGGTGGTTGTCCTCGCGCAGGATGTTGAGCACGAAGCGATCGCCTACCTGCAGTAACGCCTCGATGGCGCGGTCTTTTGCCACGGCCACGGTGATCCCCGGCGGCTCGAAGCTGGCCTGGCTCACCCAGCTGGCCACCATGGCGCCGCTTCTGGTGCCGCCCTCACCATCGCTTTGGCGGGCGGTCACCACATAGAGGCCGCCGCTCAGGCGCCCGAGTGCCTTGTCGAGATCGCCGTCGAGCGCCTTCATCGCCGCGATCGTCTTGGCCTTGGTGAGCAGCTGGCCCAGGTCAGTGCCGGCTTCCTCGCAGCGTTGGTAGTCGCCGGTCTGGGGCACCTGGCGGATGCGCAGCGGCTCGAAGGCGCTCTTCTGGCCCAGGCCGCGCAGCTGGCCGGCCACGGTGTCGATCGGCTCGTCGTTGCCGCCGAAGGCGTCATAGCAGGCCACCCACTGCTTGGGCTTGAGCGCCGCCAGCAGGGTGCCGATGCTGGCCTGCAGGTCGGCGTCGGCGCTGGCGGGCCAGGTGGGCACCACCACGGCACTGGCCTCGCCCACAAGGGCGCTGAGCTCCTGGGGATCGGTGGCCCGCAGGTCGACCAGCTGCACGGCGGCGCCGGCCTTCTGGATGCCGCGGGCCAGGGCCTGGCTGAGCCGGTCGCAGAAGCCGTACTGGCTCACGTAGCAGACGGCGGCATAGGCCTCACCGGTGCTGCGCTCGCTGCTCCAGCTGCGGTAGTCGTCGAGCCAGAGACTGAGGTGATGGCGCAGCAGCGGCCCGTGGCCGACGGCGATGGTGGTGATCGCCGGCAGCCCATCCATGCGCTTCATCGCCTGCAGCACGCTGCGGGCGTTGGGGCCCATCAGGCAG
>JBBASO010000078.1:0-10318 GCA_040399265.1 Prochlorococcaceae cyanobacterium | reverse complement strand
AACCTAGGAATGGCGGGACCAAAACCCGCTGCCTTACCGCTTGGCGACGGCCCAACGAAACGCTCCAAGAGGAAATCTCTCAGGGCTGTTCCTGCACCGATGAATCGGTGCCTAGCTAGTTACCCACAGCGCCGGGCCCTTCGTCAACGTCCGCCGCGGCAGTGGCCGAATCTTCAATGTCCTCACCAGCAGTGGCCGCCCTACCGGCAGCCTGACCAACGGATCCAGGTGGAGCGACCAGGCGCCATTTCAGGCCGGGAACACCCGCAGCCGCCGCTGGCCTCCGAGTCCGAACTCCGCAGTCCGCAACCGGTAGCGCTCGGCCAGCTCCGCCTGCTGCCGGCGCACCCAGTCACTGCGGGGCAGCAGTTCGACCGGCTGCCCCTGGGCCAGCACCACCCGTTCCACCGCCAGTCGGCACTCCTCAAGCGCCGCCAGCGCATCGTCGCCACAGGCGGGCGCGGCTGCCAATGGTGCGCCGGCGGCGGTGTCTCCTTGGGGCCCGCGCCGCTGCAGCAGCCGTTCCAGCCCTCGCTGCAACTGAGTCGGTGCTGCGCTCTTGATCACCAGGATCGGCAGCCCCAGCTCCTGTGCCTGCCTGCGTACGTGGGGATCCCGTCCGAGCCCCTCACGCACGCTCATCACCACATCGGCGAGCTCAACGCTGGCTACCAGGTCCACCGGCAACTGCCGCGCCCGCACCACCTGCTCGAGCGGCGTACGGCTGATGCCGGCGGCGTACACCCGCAGAGGCAAAGGCTGCACCGGCAGGGACGGCAGCGGCCGGAGCGGTGCAGCCGATGCCGGCTCCGGTGGCAGGGGCTCGTCGATCTCTGTGCCGGTGGGGATCGCCAGAGGGCGCGGCAGGGGCCGCAGCGGAGACGAACGGGCGGGCTCAGCCCCCACGACGGCGCTCTCGGCCAGCCGCAACCGACCCCCGTCATCCAACTCCCGCACCTGGGGCCGGGCCTGCAGGCCCCGCAGCAGCGCATCCACTGTGGCGGCCACATCCGCATGCACCAGCCAGCGCTGGCGGCTGTGCATCTCCACCGCCATCGGGAACGTGGGGTCAGCCGCGCGCTCCAGCACGGTCTTCTGGCTGCGGCGACGGCGCGCCTCCTCATCCCCCAGGGTGACCGACTGAATGCCCCCCACCAGATCGCTGAGGGTGGGGTTCTTGATCAGATTGGCCAGCTCATTGCCATGGGCCGTGGCCACGAGCATCACCCCCCGCTCGGCAATCGTGCGCGCCGCCTGCGCCTCCAGTTCCGTGCCGATCTCGTCGATCACGATCACTTCGGGCATGTGGTTTTCCACCGCCTCGATCATCACCTGGTGCTGCAGCTCGGGCCGAGCCACCTGCATGCGCCGGGCACGGCCGATGGCCGGATGAGGGATGTCGCCGTCACCGGCGATCTCGTTGCTGGTATCGATCACCACGACCCGCTTCTCCAGGTCATCGGCCAGCACTCGGGCGATCTCGCGCAGGGCGGTGGTCTTGCCCACGCCAGGCCGGCCCATCAACAGCAACGAGCGGCCTGAATCCAGCAGATCGCGCACCATGGCCACCGTGCCGAACACCGCCCTCCCTACCCGGCAGGTGAGACCCACGATCTCGCCACTGCGATTGCGGATGGCGCTGATGCGGTGCAGCGTGCGCTCGATCCCAGCCCGGTTGTCGCCACCAAAGGCCCCGAGCCGCTCCACCACCGCAGCCAGATCGGCCCGTTCCACCAGCGCCTCAACCAGAGCCACAGAGCGACCCGTGTAGCGGGCTTCCGGGGCCCGACCGAGATCCAGCACCACTTCCAGCAACTGGTCGCTGCCGGGCTGGCCGCGCAGTGCCTCGGCCACGGGAACCGGCAGCACATCCAGCAACCGATCCAGGTCGTCGGTGATGCGTTCAGGTGGAGAAAACTGCAGTTCGGATCCGGGCACCGACAGGGGCGAAGAGGAGGATCAGCCCCGTTCTAGCCAGGGGGTCACCAGCTCCCGGGCCTGGGCGAGCGCCAGGGGCCAGAGGTCGGGTGCCTGCAGCAGGGGAACATCGCGGGCCTGGCTCTGCAGCAGCAGTGGCTGCAGCAGCCGTCGGGCCACCCCGCCGAAGGCAACGCCAGCGCAATGGGCGGCATCGGCGCCGTGACGCTGCAGGTGCGCCAGGCTGCGACCATTGGTACCACCTGCCAGCTGCAGCGGCCCCGGCGGCAACCCACGACGCAGCCTGGTCAGGAGCGCCACCGCCGCCCGCGCCGTGCCGTCCCCCACATCACCGCTCATCGGCCGGCCATCCAGCTGCCAGAGGGGCCGGAACCCGAGCTGCCGCAGGGCGCCAAAGCGCTGCCAGAGCTCGGCGGTGCCCAGCTCAGCGGGAGCGCTCACCGCCAGGCGACGCAGGGGCACACCACTGGCACGCACCTGCTCGAGCCGCTGCAGAAAAGCCGGCTGACGGCCGGGCTGGGTGTGCAGTTCGACCGCATCGGGCAGGAGCTGGCGCAACAGCGGCGCCACTGCCTCCGCCGCCAGAGCGTGGCCGCGTTCCTCGATCAACCCCACCGGGCAGGCCGGCAGGCAGCGGCCGCAGCCGTAACAGCGCTCCGGGATCACACCGGCGGGCTTGGTGATGGCCAGTGCCGGGCACACCCGTTCGCAAGGTCGTGAACAGGTTGGAGGACACCGGTCTGGATCGAACCAGGCCTTGCGGAAGTGGGGGTCCTGTCCATCGCTGAGGCTGATCATCAGCCACGCGCGCGACGCTCCCCTCGCCTCGGCCCAGGCCAGGCCCCGCCGCGCCGCCGCCACCACCGCCGCGTCGGCAGCCACGTCCACACAATGAACTCCCGCCAGTGCATAGATGCCGGCGAGATCCTCAATCGCGGCCAGATCCTGATTACTGGCGCCGCCGATCCACTTCACCCAGCGCCCGGCCGCGAGCGCCTGCTCTCCCCGGTCGGCGTCCATCAGTGCAGGGCGGGCACCGCCGCCACAGGCAAAACCCCATCAGGGCCCTCCCCGTGGGAAAGCCCCTTCGTCCCAGCGACCCAGTGGCTGCCGGCGGGGTGCTGACCACGACCAGGCCGAACAGGAACAGCCTGATTCAGCTGCCGCCGGCAATGTTGGGGATCGGACTGAGCAGCGCGGACAAGCAGAAACTTCCCAGGCGCGGGATTCACACCAGCTCCGCCAGCGGTTGCCAGCGCAGGGCGCGTGCACCACCCATCTCGACCACAAAACGAAGGCCGGGCCGGCGGGCACTCAATGCGACCAGCGAGGCCAGCTCCGCCCTGGACAGCACCTGCCCCTCCAGCAGCCAGACCACGATCGGCGCGTTGCCTTCCAGCAAAGGGCCGAGCAAAGGCATCACCCGTTGCACCTCGCCCACGGCGGCGCCCCGGCCCACACTCTGGTGGCCGAGATGGGGGGGGCGAACACCATGAAGCTGCAACAAGGTGGCCTCAGGGTCACCGAGCCCCCGCGCCGAGGTGATCTGAGCGCGGTAGCCAGCCGCCCTGAGGCGCCGCAGCAGACGGGTCTCAGCGCCTCCCTCAAGAGGGGCGTAGAGAGCGAGAGCTCCAGCCCGCTCAAGCTCCTGGCGAAAACCGCGGCCTGAGAGCAGGAGTGGCATCGGGCTGGCGACATGCTGCAACGAGTCTGACAGCACGAACGCTTTCCGGAGACCTGCAGGGTTGGTGGGAGGTGATGGGGTATGGTTGACAGCTGTGCTTGGAACCTGTGCCCGTCCGCTAGCCGGGCCTCCAGTTTCTGAGCACCGGATCACCAGTGGTGGTGATCCCTTCCGGCCCAGGGAAACTGCCCGAACGCGCCGCCCGGCATCAGAGCCCAGCGGTCCGGTTCCCGTAAGTCCCAGCCAACGCTGATCCGGATTCAGATCCGCTGCGCTAGCGCCTTCACAGGCTTCAGCCAGGTTTCATAGCTCTGCATCAGCAACGTCGGCCCGATGAGAATCGAGCCGGTAGTCCAGCTGGCGTTGTTTCCCTTCCTATGTCTATCGGCATTCTTGGGAAGAAACTGGGCATGTCCCAGTTCTTCGACGACGAGGGCAGGTCCATCCCGGTCACCCTGATCGAGGCAGGTCCTTGCCGCATCACCCAACTCAAATCCACCGGCACCGACGGCTATAACGCCGTTCAGCTCGGCTTCGGCGACGTCCGCGAGAAACTCGTGAACAAGCCGGCCCAGGGTCACCTGGCCAGGTCGGGCGAGCAACTCCTGCGTCACCTGAAGGAATATCGGGTCGACAGCGTCGAGGGGCTCGAGCTGGGGGCCTCCGTCACCGTCACCGCCTTTGAGGCGGGCCAGAAGGTCGATGTGAGCGGCGACACCATGGGTCGTGGCTTCGCCGGCTACCAGAAGCGGCACGGCTTCAGCCGCGGTCCCATGACCCACGGCTCCAAGAACCACCGCGAACCCGGTTCCACGGGCGCTGGCACCACGCCGGGCCGGGTCTATCCCGGCAAACGCATGGCCGGCCGCTATGGCGGCAAGCAGATCACCACCCGCGGGCTGGTGATTCTGAAGGTGGATGCCGAACGCAACCTGCTTGTGGTGAAGGGTTCAGTGCCTGGGAAACCCGGCGCTCTGCTCAACATCCGCCCGGCCAACCGGGTGGGCGCCAAGGCCGCCAACTGAGAAGGAGACCGATGGCTAACTGTGTGATTCGCGACTGGCAAGGCAAGGAAGCCGGCAAGGCAAGCCTTGACCTGAAGGTCGCCAAAGAAAGCTCTGCCACCGATCTGGTGCACCGCGCTGTGGTGAGGCAGCTGGCCCATGCCCGTCAGGGCACCGCCAGCACCCTCACCCGCGCGGAAGTGGCCGGCGGTGGTCGCAAGCCCTACAAGCAGAAGGGCACCGGGCGGGCTCGTCAGGGCTCGATCCGCACCCCACTGCGTCCCGGTGGTGGTGTGGTGTTCGGGCCCAAGCCCCGCACCTACAACCTGGCGATGAACCGCAAGGAACGCCGCCTGGCCCTCCGGACTGCGCTGATGAGCCGCATCGACGATCTGATCGTTGTGCAGGGCTTCGGCGACGGGCTCGATACCCCGAAAACCCGGGAAATCGTGGCGGGCCTGGAGCGCCTCGGCATCGCCGATGGCACGAAGGTGCTGGTGGTCCTCAATAACCCCAGCGAGGTGGTGTGCCGCTCGGTGCGCAACCTCGAGAAGGTGAAGCTGATCGCCGCAGATCAGCTCAATGTGTTTGATCTGCTCAACTCCAAAAAGCTGGTGGTGAGCGATGAGGCACTCGCGAAGATTCAGGAGGTCTACGGCGATGGCTGAACGTTTTGCAGGGCGGCTCGCGGATGTGATCCGCCGGCCGCTGATCACCGAAAAGGCCACCCGCGCCCTTGAACTCAACCAGTACACCTTCGAGGTGGACCCCAGGGCTGCCAAGCCCGACATCAAGGCGGCTGTGGAATCCCTCTTCGATGTGAAGGTGGTGGGAGTCAGCACCATGAATCCTCCGCGGCGCACCCGCCGCGTCGGTCGGTTCGCCGGCAAGCGTGCCCAGGTGAAAAAAGCGGTGGTGCGCCTCGCCGAAGGCAACGCCATTCAGCTGTTCCCGGAGTCCTGAGGGGTTAACAACACATGGCAATCCGCAACTACCGTCCCATCACCCCCGGCACCCGCACCCGCGTCGCCACCGACTTCGCTGAAGTCACTGGCCGCGGACGGGAGCGAGGCCTTGTGGTGGCCAAGCACCGCCGCAAGGGCCGCAACAACCGCGGCGTGATCACCTGCCGCCACCGCGGCGGTGGTCACAAACGCCTCTACCGCATCGTCGATTTCCGCCGCGACAAGCACGGCGTTTCAGCCAAAGTGGCTGCAATCCACTACGACCCACACCGCAACGCCCGTCTGGCACTGCTCTTCTACGCCGATGGCGAGAAGCGTTACATCCTGGCCCCTGCCGGGATTCAGATCGGTCAAACCGTCGTGTCCGGTCCCGAATCTCCGATTGAGACCGGCAACGCCCTGCCTCTCTCCGCGATCCCGCTTGGTTCCAACGTTCACAACGTGGAGCTGTATGCCGGTCGCGGCGGCCAGATGGTCCGCACCGCCGGCGCCAGCGCCCAGGTGATGGCGAAGGAGGGAGACTATGTCGCCCTGAAGCTTCCCTCCACCGAAGTGCGTCTGGTGCGACGCGAGTGCTACGCCACCCTCGGCGAGGTGGGCAACTCCGAGGTGCGCAACACCAGCCTCGGCAAAGCCGGCCGCAAGCGTTGGCTGGGTCGCCGCCCCGAGGTGCGCGGCTCGGTGATGAACCCCTGCGACCACCCCCATGGTGGCGGAGAGGGCCGCGCCCCGATTGGCCGTTCAGGGCCTGTCACCCCCTGGGGCAAACCTGCCCTGGGACTCAAAACCCGCAAGCGGAACAAGCCCAGCAATCGGTTTGTGCTCCGGAAACGTCGCCGCACCTCCAAGCGGAGCCGTGGCGGACGCGATTCCTGATGAACCACACCGCTTTGCTCGCCGTATAAACAGCTATGGGACGCTCACTCAAAAAAGGTCCGTTTGTTGCCGACAGCCTGCTGCGCAAGGTTGAAAAGCAGAACGCAGCCGATGACAAATCCGTGATCAAGACCTGGTCACGGGCATCCACCATTCTCCCGATGATGATCGGCCACACGATCGCCGTTCACAACGGCAAATCACATGTTCCGGTCTACGTGACTGAACAGATGGTGGGCCACAAGCTCGGGGAATTCGCCCCGACCCGCACCTTCAAGGGCCACATCAAGGACAAGAAAGGAGGCCGCTGAAACCATGGCTAACGCATCTGCCAATCAGGCCCTTGCTCACGGGCGCTACATCCGAGGGTCCGCATCCAAAGTGCGCCGGGTGCTCGATCAGATCCGCGGCCGCACCTATCGCGATGCCCTGATCATGCTCGAGTTCATGCCCTACCGCTCCACAGGTCCGATCACCAAGGTGCTGCGCAGCGCCGTGGCCAACGCCGAGCACAATCTCGGTCTTGATCCGGCGACCCTGGTGATCTGCCAGGCCTCGGCCGATATGGGCCCTGTGATGAAGCGCTTCCGGCCTCGCGCCCAGGGTCGCGCCTATGCGATCCAGAAAAAAACCTGCCACATCAGCATTGCTGTGGCTCCTGCCACCTAACCCTCGAGGACACCGACCGATGGGACACAAGATCCATCCAACCGGACTGCGCCTGGGGATCACCCAGGAGCACCGGTCCCGCTGGTACGCCCCCAGCAAGACCTATCCGACCCTCCTTCAAGAGGATGAGCGGATCCGCAAATTCATCCACAAGAAATACGGCGCCGCTGGTATTTCAGATGTGCTGATCGCCCGCAAGGCCGACCAGCTCGAAGTGGAATTGAAGACCGCACGCCCAGGCGTGCTCGTCGGCCGCCAGGGCAGCGGCATCGAAGAGTTACGCACCGGCATCCAGACCACCCTCGGCGATGCCAACCGGCAGGTGCGCATCAATGTGGTTGAAGTGGAGCGGGTCGATGCCGACGCCTTCCTGCTGGCCGAATACATCGCCCAGCAGCTCGAGAAGCGCGTCGCCTTCCGCCGCGTGATCCGCATGGCCGTGCAAAGGGCCCAGCGAGCCGGTGTGCTGGGCCTGAAGATCCAGGTGAGCGGTCGCCTCAACGGTGCCGAGATCGCACGCACCGAGTGGACCCGCGAAGGCCGGGTGCCCCTGCACACCCTTCGTGCGGACATCGATTACGCCACCAAGCTGGCGAGCACCACCTACGGGGTGCTCGGCATCAAGGTGTGGGTGTTCAAGGGCGAGGTTCTGCCTGGCCAGAAGGAACAGGTGCCTGTGGGCGCCGCCCCCCGCCGCCGGACCAGCCGGCAGCCCCAACAGTTTGAAGACCGCTCCAACCAGGAGTGATCAGGAGGCCTGAACCATGCTGAGTCCAAGACGCGTCAAATTTCGCAAACAGCAACGCGGCCGCATGCGCGGCGTTGCCACCCGTGGCAACACCATTGCCTTCGGTGAGTTTGCTTTGCAAGCCCAAGAATGTGGCTGGATCACCTCGCGCCAGATCGAGGCCAGCCGCCGGGCGATGACCCGCTACGTGAAGCGGGGCGGCAAGATCTGGATCCGGATTTTTCCGGACAAGCCTGTCACCATGCGTCCTGCCGAAACCCGGATGGGTTCCGGTAAGGGCAACCCGGAGTTCTGGGTGGCGGTGATCAAGCCCGGCCGGATCCTGTTCGAGATGGGAGGACCCGACATCACCCCCGAGATCGCCAAAGAGGCCATGCGACTGGCGCAGTACAAGCTGCCAGTGAAGACCAAGTTCCTGACCCTTGAGGATCAGGAAGTTGCTCCCACCGCTGAAGCCGAAAGCAATCAGGCCGTCATGGCCGCCACCGTGGAGTCCTGACCATGGCCCTTCCCTCCATCAGCGACGTGCGCAGTCTCGCCGACAGCGAGATCAGCACCCAGATCGACGCCACCCGGCGCGAACTCTTCGAGCTCCGCTTCCAGCAGGCCACCCGCCGCCTGGAACAGTCCCATCGTTTCAAGCAGGCCCGCACCAAGCTGGCCCACCTGTTGACGGTGCAGACCGAGCGTGCGCGCGCCTCCACGGCAACCCCAGCCTCCTGACCCCCTCAATCCCATGGCAACCAAGGAACGGGTCGGCACCGTCGTCAGCGACAAGATGGACAAAACAGTGGTGGTGGCGGTGGAAAACCGCTTCCCCCACCCCATCTACAAGAAGACGGTCAGCCGCACCAAGCGCTACAAAGCGCACGATGAAACCAACAGCTGCAAGGTGGGCGACCAGGTTCGCATCACCGAAACCCGGCCCCTGAGCCGCACCAAACGCTGGACCGTGGCCGAGGTGCTCACTAGCACCGTCGCCAACTGAGGAGGACATTCCAATGATTCAACAAGAAACCTTCCTCAACGTCGCTGACAACAGTGGCGCCAAGCGCATTCAGTGCATCCGTGTTCTGGGCACCAACAGGCGTTATGCCCACGTGGGCGATGTGATCGTCGCTGCAGTCAAGGACGCCATGCCCAACATGGGTGTGAAAAAGTCGGACGTGGTCAAGGCCGTGGTGGTTCGCACCAAAGCCACACTGCGCCGGGAAACCGGCAACGCGATCCGCTTCGACGACAACGCTGCCGTGATTCTTGGCAACGACAACAACCCGAAGGGCACCCGTGTCTTCGGTCCTGTCGCCCGTGAATTGCGCGAGCGCAACTTCACCAAGATCGTGTCCCTCGCTCCGGAGGTGATCTGAGATGGCTACTGCAACCCCAAAAGCCAAGGTTGCGGTGCGCACCAAGATGCGCATTCGCAAGGGTGACACCGTTCAGGTGATCACCGGAAAGGATCGAGGCAAGACGGGTGAGGTGCTGCGCACCCTCCCCTACGAGAACCGCGTGATCGTGCAGGGGATCAACCTACGCACACGCCACGTAAAGCCCACCCAGGAAGGTGAGAGCGGCCGAATTGTCACCGAAGAGGCTTCCATCCACGCCTCCAACTTGATGATCTACTCCACCACCAAAAAAGTAGCGAGCCGCGTTGAGATTGTCGTCGACAACGACGGCACGAAGAAGCGGCGGCTCAAAAAGACTGGTGAGGTTCTGGATTGATCGCCCCGAAGCGTCAGTTTCACCACGATCATCCGCCAGGGCAACCAACTCCTGTCTGAAGTTCATCTCACTCCACCGACCACCGCACTGACCGTTCCCAGGCGGTCCCCCCACCCTGTTCCTGTCCGCCTTCTGACCCAGCCCAGAAGCGCAACCCCCTCCCCCGTCATGTCACTCAAACAGCGCTACAGGGAGACGATCCAGCCCAAGCTGCTCAAGGATCTGAACCTCTCCAACGTCCACGAAGTCCCTAAGGTGGTGAAAGTCACCGTCAACCGGGGCCTCGGTGAAGCCGCTCAGAACGCCAAGGCGCTCGAAGCCTCCATCGTGGAGCTGGCCACCATCACCGGTCAGAAGGTGGTTGTGACCCGCGCCAAGAAGGCGATCGCCGGCTTCAAGATCCGCCAAGGCATGCCGATCGGCGTTGCCGTCACCTTGCGTGGTGAACGCATGTATGCCTTCCTGGAGCGCCTGATCCACCTGGCCCTGCCTCGGATCCGCGATTTCCGCGGCGTGAGCTCCAAGAGTTTTGACGGCCGGGGAAACTACACCCTGGGAATTCGCGAACAGATCATCTTTCCGGAGATCTCCTTCGACAAGATCGACGCGATCCGTGGCATGGATGTCACGATCGTCACCACCGCCCGTAACGATGAAGAGGGCCGGGCCCTCCTCCGCGAGATGGGAATGCCGTTCCGCAGCAACTGAG
>JBBASO010000077.1:7195-10646 GCA_040399265.1 Prochlorococcaceae cyanobacterium | reverse complement strand
CAGTTGGTGGGGCAGTACTCCACGCAGTTGCCGCAGAAGATGCACACCCCGAAATCAATCGAGTAGTTGCGCAGCTCCTTCTTCTTGGTGGCCTTGTTCATCACCCAGTCGACCACCGGCAGGTTGATCGGGCAGACCCGCACGCACACCTCACAGGCGATGCACTTGTCGAATTCGTAGTGGATCCTCCCCCGATAGCGCTCTGAGGGGATCAGCTTCTCGTAGGGATACTGCACCGTCACCGGCCGACGGCGCAGGTGGTCGAACGTGACCGCCAGGCCCTGGGTGAGGTAGTTGGCGGCACCCACCGCGTCGCGGGTGTAGTCGCCGACTTTCTGGAGAAACCCGAACATGGAACTGGCTCAGTGGAGAGGCTGGAGGAACGGAGGTGTTGCGTGGAGGCGGCGCCGGAGCCAGCGCCTGTTCATGATGGCGGGTCGGTCAGGCGGTTGAGCGCTCGGTAATCAACCGCCGAAGAAAGCCGGGAAGGCCAGTTTCAGACCTGCGGTGACGAGCAGGTTCACCAGGGCGATCGGCAACAGGAACTTCCAGCCGAGATCGAGCAGCTGGTCAATGCGCACCCGCGGCGTGGTCCAGCGCAGCAGGATCGCCAGGAACACCAGCAGGTAGGCCTTCAGCACGGTCATCACGATGCCCACGGAGGCGGTGATCACCTGCACCAACGGCGCATCGATCGGCTGACCGAGCCAGCCGGCCAGCCACTCCACCGGCAACGGGAAGCCCCAGCCGCCCAGGTAGAGCACCGACACCAGCAGGGCTGATAGCACCAGATTGATGTAGCTGCCCAGGTAGAAGAGGGCAAATTTCATGCCCGAATACTCGGTCTGATAGCCGGCCACCAGCTCTTCCTCGGCCTCGGGCAGGTCGAAGGGCAGGCGTTCGCACTCGGCCAGGGCGCAGATCCAGAAGATCACGAAACCCACCGGCTGGCGCCAGATGTTCCAGCTGAGAATGCCGGCGCCGGTCTGCTGATCGACGATGTCGACCGTGCTGAGCGAGTTGCTCATCATCACCACCGCCAACACCGCCAGAGCCAGGGGGATCTCGTAGCTGATCGACTGGGCCGCCGCCCGCAGACCCCCCAGCAGCGAATACTTGTTATTGGAGGCATAGCCGCTCATCAGCAGGCCGATCGGCTGGATGCTGCTCAAGGAGATCCACAGGAAGATCCCCACACCCACATTGCTGATCAGCAGGTGCTGGCCGAAGGGCACCACCAGCCAGCTGAGGATCACCGGGATCAGCACCAGCACTGGCCCCAGGGTGAACAGCAGGCCATCGGCCCGGGCCGGGATGATGTCCTCCTTGAACACCAGCTTGAGGCCATCGGCAATCGGCTGAAGGATGCCGAGGGCGCCTGCATATTCCGGACCGATGCGCTGCTGCACGGCGGCGGAGATCTTGCGCTCCAGCCACACGTTCACCAGTACGCCCACCACAGCAGCCACCAGCACCAGCACCATCGGCAGCGGCAGCCAGACCAGGTGTGCCGCTCCGGCGCTCAGGCCGAGGCCCTGCAGGGTCGTTTCAACGCTCGCCTGCAGATCCAGGCCTGAACCGGCGCCCGGGGCCGTGGTGCTCAGCATGACGGCATCTCAGATGGAGGAAACTTAGCGGGCCTCGAGCGGCTGCCAGTCGCGCCGGGCGGAACCGGTATAGATCTGGGAGGGCCGGAAGATCCGGTTCGCCCCCAGCTGCTCCTTCCAGTGGGCCAGCCAGCCGGCTGTGCGGGCAATCGCGAAGATCGGCGTGAACAGGTCGCAGGGGATGCCGAGCTTGCGGTACACGAGGCCCGAATAGAAATCGACGTTGGGGTAAATGCCCTTTGGGCCGAGTCGGCTGGCGGCCTGCTCCTCCAGCCTCCTTGCCAGGTCGTACATCGGGTCATGGCCGAACCGGTCAAACAGCTCCTCGGCCAGGCGCTGCAGGATCACGGCGCGGGGGTCCTTGACCTTGTACTCCCGATGACCGAAGCCCATGATCTTCTGACGATTGGCGATCGCCCGGTCGAGCCACAGCTCCACCCGGTCCTCACTGCCGATCTCCTCGAGCATGGTGAGCACGTCTTCGTTGGCGCCTCCGTGCAGGGGGCCGGCCAGGGTGCCTACGGCCGAAGCCACCACGGCGTAGGGGTCGGTGAGGGTGCTGGCGGTGACGCGGGCGCTGAAGGTGCTGGCGTTGAGGCTGTGCTCGGCGTGCAGGATCAGGCAGGCATCAAAGATGCGCGCGGCCAGGGGATCCGGCTCCCGCTCGGTGAGCATGTACAGGAAGTTGGCCGCGTAAGGCAGATCGTCGCGGGGCTGGATCGGGTCCTGCCCTTTGCGGATCAGCTGGAAGGCCGCCACCATCGTGGGGATCTTGGCCAGCAGGCGCACCACGGCCCCATAGATGTATTCGGGGTTGTCGAGGGCGCGGCGGGAATAGAAGAGGCCGAGCGAGGCGGCGCTGGCCTGCAGCGCATCCATCGGATGCCCCTGGGAGGGGAAGCTCTTCATCATGTCGCGGATGCGGAAGCTCACCCGCCGGTGCATCTGCACCTCCTGCTCGAACTCCTCCAGCTGATCCGCGTTGGGCAGCTCGCCCCACACCAGCAGATAGGCGGTCTCGAGGAAGGTGCTGCGGGCCGCCAGGGTGGACGCGTCGTACCCGCGGTAGGTGAGCTGGCCTAGGCGACCATCGATGTCACAGATGGCCGACTGAGTTGCCGGCACCCCCTCCAGCCCAGGACGGTACAGCGACTGATCCGGCCCGGCAGCGGCGGAACCGCTGCGGTCCGGCCTGCTGTCGGAACCACTTTCAACCATGCCCACGTTCAGAGCTGCGATGAACCTACGGCTGCCGGCCACCGCCGCGCCGTAGCGCTAGCTGCCGGTGAGGAGCTGGGCAGGGCCGATCAGCAGACGCAGCTGGCCGCTGGGTCTTGGACCCTGCGGATCGACCAGCAGCAGGGCGATGCCCGCTTTCTTCAGCACCAGGCTGCCGGGAGTGGCGCCGATCAACGCCGCCGCCAGGTTGCCCAGGTCGGGCTCGTGGCCCACCAGACCCAGCCGATGCACCCCCGGCGGCCAGCGCAGCAGGGGCCAGGGATCCCCATCCGGCGCCAACGCCTCAGCGACGCTGAGATCCGGCGCCAGGGCGGCGGCCACCGCCAGCTCGGCAGTCTGGCGGGCACGCACCAGCGGGCTGGTGATGAGGAGCTCACAGCCCAGATCAAGACGGCGCAACCGCCCAAGCACCGCCGCCGTGCGGCTGATGCCCGCCGGGGTGAGCGCCCGGCCCGCATCGGGCTGATCAGGGCAGCGCTCCTCGGCGATCCCGTGACGCAGCAGCAGCAGTTCCGGCATGCTGATCAGGCTCCGAAGGCCAGCCGCAACCGCAGGCGCAGCTCCTGGGCCTGCGGTTGTGACTGCAGCTGTGACTCCGGCTGTGA
>JBBASO010000077.1:0-7095 GCA_040399265.1 Prochlorococcaceae cyanobacterium | reverse complement strand
GCGGTTGTGACTGCAGCTGTGACTCCGGCTGTGAGTCCGGCTGTGACTGCGGCTGTGACTGCGGCTGCACCGCCAGAGCGACGGCCTGCACCGTCTCAGCCAGAGGCTGGCCCGCCAGCGCTGAGAGCCGCCGCCAGCCCGCCCAGCGCTGCAGCAGAGCCTGGGCGGGATCGCCGGAACCGGCCCAGCGCAGGGCCGCCTCAGGCAGGGCCAGGGCCTCCAGCCGGGCCAGCAGGGCCCGGGGCTGGCCACGGCCGCGTTGCTGGCGGCGCAGCGCCTCCAGCGAATCCGACCACCAGGCCCAACCGTCCTGCACGCTGCGGGCCGCCGCCAGGGTCGCCTCCAGGCGTCCCCCGGCGGCGGCCGCCCGCAGCCGGGTCCAGACCTCCACCGGTTGGCCATCAAACTCCAGCGGCGCCGCCACCAGCCCCTGCTCCAGCAGCGCCGGGGCCAGGCCGGCAGGATCGCTCGGGCCGGCCCTGCTGCCGAGCAGCCGTCCATCGGCCCCCTCGCGCCAGAGCAGTGGCCCCGGCGACTGCTGCAACAGCAGGGCAGGCAGAGCGGCGTCAGCCGCGCCGACCTGCTGGAGCTGAAGCAGGGCCTGGCGCCAGGCCTCGGGCCAGTGAGCCGGATCCTGAAGAAGGGCGATGCTGCCAGCCTCGCCATGCAGGGCCTCAAGCAGAGCCGCCCCCCCGTCAGCGGCAGCTGGGGGCGAAGGCAGGGGCTCCGCCGCAGCCGTGACGGTCTGCAACCAGCCATCGAGCACCAGCTCCCGCCCTTCCGGCCGGAGAACCGCCACCAGCGCACCGCCAGCGGGCAGCGGCTGGGCCAGCCAGGTCTGCAGCGCCTCGACGCGACCGGTCAGCAGGGCCACCCCTTCACCCAGTCGGCTCAGGCGCTCCGCCAGGCTGGGGTCGGCCGCCTGGTTGAGCTCATCGATCTGGGAGACATCGAGGGCCTGCTCCAGCGCGCCGCGGCCCGAGGCCAGCAGCACAAGGTCGTCATCGATCAGGGCGGTCGCCAGCGGCAGGGGCTCCTGGCCGCGCAGGGCGCCGCGGCCGCTGATCAGGCCCATGCCCCGGTAGCTGCTGATCTGCAGCTCGGTGCCGGCCAGGCTGCGCGTCTGCCAGAAGCGCTGCAGAAAGCGGCGGGCGCCGTCGCCATCGCGGCTGGCAAGGGCCAGCACCCAGCCGGCCGGAGCGGCCTGGCCGTCCGCCAGCAGCCAGACAGCCGTGTCGGAGCCGAGCCAGTCAGCCAGCTCACCGTCGTAGTCGAGACCGGCCGCCGCGAAGGCCCCATCCCGCAGCCGGGCAAGGGTCTCACCGGCTTGGCGGCGCCTGGCGGCTGGAGCAACAGCCCGCGCGTAGGCCAGGGGGCCATCGGTGTCGCTGAGCAGATAGAAGCTGAGGGCAGCGTCCCGCGGCACGAAACGGGCGGCCCGGGGCAACTCCAGCCGCCGGTGCTGAAGTTGCAGTGGTGAACGCTGCCACACCAGCCACCAGGCCCCGGCGCCGAGACCGAACAGCAGCACCGTTACCGCCAGCACCACCGCCAGAAATCGGCGGGCTTTCATGCACCCCAAGCAGGATGGGCCCATCCTGCACCGAACCTCTCCCCGTGAACACGCCCCGGCAGATCAGCGCCGCCGCGCTGCAGCAACGGCTGCTCGCGGGCGAGCCCATCCAGCTGGTGGACGTGCGCGAAGACGGGGAGCTGGCCCTGGCCCGGATAGCCCATCCGGTGGTGCACCTGCCCCTGAGCCGCTTTCAGGACTGGGGCCCGACTCTCAACGCGCGCCTGCCCCGCGACCGCCCTGTGGCCGTGCTCTGCCACGCCGGCATCCGCAGCTGGCAGTTCGGCTGCTGGCTGCTGGAGCAGCAGGGTTACGGCGACGTGTGGAACCTGCAGGGGGGCATCGAGGCCTGGAGCGTGGAGGTGGACCCGACGGTGCCGCGGTACTGAGATGGAGCGGCGGTAGCGCGGCGGAGAGACCGATCGGATCGGCGCCCGCAAAGCAAGGCGTGCATCCAGGAATTTCAAGAAGACGAAACGAACAACGTGCTCGATCGATCAGCCGGCCATGGCTCGGCGTGGGTTGACAGAACCGAAACGAGTATCAATAATAAAACAGAGCAACAGAAGGCCTTGCTTAACTCAACGAATCAAGTAAATAAGGCTTTCATGCAACATAAATTCAACGCAGCCTCATTCAAATGGCACAGACGCTCACACTTCTCAAGCCCAAATCATTCAAAGCAAACGCGATCGACCACATCACAAACTACAAGGGATCCAAGGGTGATTCGATCACCTTTGACATGAGCTCTTTTGGGATCACGTGGAGGCAATACAAAAGAGCCAGCATCGGATTCGGCAATTGCAAAGCCGCCATCAACACTGGTGCTTCCCGCGAAGAAGCATTCCTGTATCAATTCAAGAGCGGCGAGCTCTTCTTCAATGAAAATGGCTCAAAACCCGGCCTTGGCAAAGGAGGTCTGATCTGCATTCTTGAGGGAGCCCCAAGCCTTGGAGCCGTTCACTTCGACTTCTGAGAGCCTCGCCGAAGGCCCTGGAGCCGCTTTGGTGGAAGTGCACACAGATTCGGGCCAATGAACCCCGTGAACCTCAGGGTTCCCTAAGGTTTCCGCACTTCTGCGCTCAGCCGTGCATCAGCTGCCCCGCCGCCAGCAGGAAGTGCTGCAGTTGGCCGTGCGTCACTACGTGGACACGATGGAACCGGTGGGCAGCCAGACCCTGGTGCGGCGTTTTGACCTGCCGGCCAGCCCCGCCACCGTGCGCTCCGCCATGGGAGCCCTGGAGCAGCGTGGGCTGCTCACCCAGCCCCACACCTCGGCCGGCCGCATCCCCAGCCAGCGGGGCTACCGGATGTATGTGGACGCATTGCTGCCGGCCCCCGGCGCCGTGGCCCTACAGCTGGATCGGGAACTGACCGGCCTCAGCCTGCAATGGGCGGCCCTCGACGACCTGCTGCTCCATCTCAGCCGGCGCCTGGCCGACCTCACCGGCCTGCTCAGCCTGATCACCAGGCCGCAGCCGGTGCAGCCCCGCCCAAGCCTGCAGGCCCTGCGCCTGGTGCCGAGCGGCGATCGGCTGCTGGTGTTCCTGGTGGAAGACGCAGCCACGGCCCGCAGCCTGAATCTGCGTCTGCCCATACCGGGGCGGGGCGAGGTGGAAGCCCTGGAGCAATGGGTGAGCGAGCAGCTGGAGCGCGGCCCGATCGACTGGAACAGCCTGCCCACCCAGCTCAACGCCTGTGGCGCCGTGCTGCGCCAGGGCCTGGCCAGCCATGGCCGTCTGCAGGGGGGCGGACTCGGCAAGGGGGCCGTGGCCTCCGGGCTGGCCGGTCTGCTGGCCCAGCCGGAATTCAGCCAGACCGCGAGCCTGCGGCCGCTGGTGGAGCTGGTGGAGGACAATCCCCGCAAGCTGCTCCAGCAGGGCGGCATCTGGATCGGCGCCGAGCATCCCCATCAGGCCCTGCACGCCTGCGCCCTGGTGCAGGCCGACTACCGCAGCGGCGATGGCGGCGTGGGACAGGTGGCCCTGATCGGGCCGATGCGCATGGCGTACGCCACCGCCCGGGCGGCGGTGCGCTCGGTCGCGAGCGTGCTGGAGCGGCTGCTGGGGTGAATCGGCAGCTGTTCTGCACAGCCGGCGAGCCCGTCGGGATTCAGCCCCCCAGCGCACCGCCCAACTTGTCGGCCACGGTGTTCACGTCCTTGTCGCCGCGGCCGGAGAGGTTCACCACCACCTCCGTGCCCGGGGCCAGGGTGGGGCACAACTTGTCGAGCCAGGCGAAGGCGTGGGCCGTCTCCAGGGCCGGGATGATCCCCTCCAGGCGGCAGAGCTGCTGCAGGGCATCCAGCGCCTCGGTGTCGGTGACGGCGGCGTATTCGGCGCGGCCGATGCCCTTGAGGTAGCTGTGCTCGGGGCCCACACCCGGGTAGTCGAGGCCGGCGCTGATCGAGTGAGCCTCCTGCACCTGGCCCTCGTCGTCCTGCAACAGCAGGCTCATGGCGCCGTGCAGCACCCCCACCCGGCCTTCAGTGATCGTGGCGGCATGGCGGCCGGTGGGCACGCCCTCACCGGCCGCCTCCACGCCGATCAGGCGCACGGAGGTGTCTTCCACAAACGGGTGAAACAGGCCCATGGCGTTCGAACCGCCGCCCACACAGGCCACGAGCACGTCAGGCAGGCGGCCGAAGGCCTCGGCGCACTGCTGTTTCGCCTCGATGCCGATGCAGGCGTGGAAGTCGCGCACCAGCATCGGGTAGGGATGGGGCCCAGCTACCGAACCGAGGATGTAGTGGGTGGTCTCCACGTTGGTCACCCAATCGCGGATCGCTTCGCTGGTGGCGTCCTTGAGGGTGGCGCTGCCGGCGGTGACCGGCTGCACGGTGGCGCCCAGCAGGCGCATGCGGAACACGTTGAGGGCCTGGCGTCGCATGTCTTCAGCGCCCATGTAGATGACGCACTCCAGGCCGAAGCGGGCGCACACGGTGGCCGTGGCCACGCCGTGCTGGCCGGCGCCGGTTTCGGCGATCACGCGTTTCTTGCCCATGCGCAGGGCCAGCAGCGCCTGCCCGAGGGCGTTGTTGATCTTGTGGGCGCCGGTGTGGTTGAGGTCTTCGCGCTTCAGCCAGATGCGCGGGCCGCCCTCGGGCCGGCGGTAGAGCTCCGTGAGCCGCTCGGCCTCATACAGCGGGCTGGGCCGGCCCACGTAGGTGCGCAGCAGATGGTTGAGCCGCTCGGTGAAGGCGGGATCGGCCCAGGCTTCGGCGGCGGCTGTCTCCAGCTCGGCCAGGGCCGGCATGAGCGTTTCCGGCACGTACTGGCCGCCATAGGGCCCGAAGCGGCCGAGGGGATCGGGCCGCACCGCGGAGGTGAGGGCGGCAGGGGGAACGGTGGCGGTCACCAGCGGCGGCATGCAGTGGAAGCAGCCTAGGGAGGCGGCACCAGCCGCAGCCCCACCCGGGCCACGTGCCGGCGCAGAACAGGGCGAGCAGGCGCACCAAAGCCTCCACCGGCAGGCCGGGAATGGCTGGCCAGTGGATGCCCACAGGGACGCTCAACCCAGCCGCCGGAAAGGATTGCGAACCTCCACCGCACCGTACCGGCCCCCGTCGCTCAGGTCCTCGGAGAGCAGCAGGGTGCAGCCGCTCTGCTCGGCAGCTGCCAGGATCGCCGCATCCCAATAGGAGAGGGGGTGCATAGCCCGCAGATCAAGGGCGCGCTGGAGCACCTCCCAGGTGATGGGCTGCACCGTGAAGCGGCCCCAGCAATCGATCAGCATCCGGGCCTCGTCCATGGACAGGGCCCAGGAGCGGCTCACCCGGGTGGCCTGGACAAAAAATTCCTGCAGCACCTGGATGGAGAGGGTCCAGTCGTCGTCCTGCAGCAGCTGGCGGGCGAGGTGGCGCTTGGCAGCTTCACCGGGATCAGCGCTGACTGCATAGAGCAGCACGTTGGTGTCGAGGAAGCAGCCGGGAGCCATGGCACCGGGTCGTCAGGCCGACCGTGGAGTGGCAGCACGTGCGTGCAGGACCTCCCGATCCAGCCGCTGCCCCGCAATCACCCCACGGCCCTCGGCGTCGAGGCGTTGAAGCAGCTCGTTCTGCAGCCGTCGACGGCGCTCGGTTTCGCTGGCATCGCCGGCCAGCTCCTCCAGAAATCCCTTCACCAGCGCCGAGAGCGAGGTATTGAGCTCCGCGGCCCGCAACCGGGCACGGCGATGCACCGTCTCGTCCACAGAAACTGTGATGTTTTTCATGGTTTCACAGTAGCGAGGCTTTCGGGCGGGGTGGACATCAGCACAGCGCCTGGGGCTGTTGGGTGTGGAGATTGATCTGGTGATCGCTGGCCGGGCCGGTGCCGAGCGGCTGAACGGTTCCCGCTGGCAGATGTTCGGCGATCTGGCACCTGCATGAAGGTTGGTGATTGGGGATCTCAACGCCCGGAGGCGCAACGCAGGGCTTCCAGCGTTGCTACCAACCAGCTCGTCCCCGAACTTCCCCCCCATGCCCCCCGCCCTCCCGCTCGCCGACCAGCTGCTGGCGATGGCCAGCGGCGCCTGGGTGAGCCAGATGATCCACGTGGCCGCCGAGCTGGGCCTGGCCGATGCCCTGGCGGAGCTGCTGGGCAGCGGTCATCCCCAGTCGCTGCGCCAGTTCGCCCGCATGCTGGGCGCGGAGCACTACCTGAGCTGGGCCGACCTGCTGCACAGCGTGCGCACGGGGGAGAACGCCTTCTGCCACCGCCACGGCTGCTCGGTGTTCGCGTGGTACGAGCAGAACCCGGAGCGGGGCGCCATCTTCGATGGGGCGATGGGTGATTTCTCCCGGCCCGAAACCGAAGCCGTGCTGGCGGCCTACGACTTCAGCGCCATCGACCAGCTGGTGGATGTGGGCGGCGGCCGGGGCGAGCTGCTGATGGCGGTGCTGCGGGCCACCCCCGGCCTGCGGGGCGTGGTGTTCGACCAGCCCCACGTGCTGGCACCGGTGGCAGTGCCGGCCGATCTCGATGGCCGGCTGGAGCTGGTGGGGGGTGACTTCTTCGCCAACGCGCCTACCGGCGCCGATGCCTACCTGCTCAAGCACATCCTCCACGACTGGCACGACGACGCCTGCCGCACGATCCTTCGCCACATCCGCGCCGCCATGGCCCCCGGCGGCCGGGTGCTGATCCTGGAGCAGGTGATCCCGCCGGGCAACGCCCCCTTCCCCGGCAAGCTGCTCGATCTCAACATGCTGGTGATGACCGAAGGGGGCCGCGAGCGCACCCCCGGCGAGTACGCCCTGCTGCTGGAGAGCGCCGGCCTGAGCCTGCGGCGGATCCACCCCACCGCCTCAGCAGTGAGCGTGGTGGAGGCGGTGGCGGGCTGAGCCCCTCCAGAATGGGATCAACGGCGGCGCAGAACGGATGGCCAAGAAAGGGGGCTGGCAGGAATTCGGCAGCCTCAGCAGCGCCGCCAGCATCGCCCGGCCCGCCGCAGCCTCACCAGCCACCCCCAGGGCCCAGCAACCGGTGCGGGTGCAGCGCACGAAGGCCGGCAAGGGCGGCAAGCTGGTGACGGCCATC
>JBBASO010000076.1:0-11008 GCA_040399265.1 Prochlorococcaceae cyanobacterium | reverse complement strand
GTAGTTGGCGGAGAGTGGTTGGCAGAGAACCGTGGAAACGCTCCAGACGCTTTGCAGCGCAAGGACTCTGACTGAATGGAGCCAAGCGGACTCGAACCGCTGACCCCCTGCATGCCATGCAGGTGCTCTACCAGCTGAGCTATGGCCCCTTGAAGTACGCCTGACAGACTTGTCGCTGGTCGACTGTCCGGGCCCGAAGGCCCCGTCTGACGTGAGAGGAGTTTACACCTCGGCCTGCCGCGGCTTGGGGCGCTTCACACCTGGCGCCACACCGCCACCAGCCGGCCCTGCACCTGCACCTGCTCCGCCGGCAGCTCCAGGGGGGCATAGGCCGGGTTGGCGGCCTCCAGGATCACGGTGCCGCCCCGGCGCTGGAAGTGCTTGAGGGTGGTGCCGCTGCCCGCCACCAGGGCGCTCACGATCGTGCCGGCCCTCAGGCGGCTCGGGTCGTGCACCGGCTCCATCAGCACCACGTCGCCGTCGGCGATATGGGCCTCCACCATCGAGTCGCCGTTCACGGTGAGGGCGAACAGGCCGCGGGTCTCCAGCACCGGGCCTAGATCGAGCTGCTCCTGCACATCATCGAACGTTTCCACCAGGCCGCCGGCCGCCACCGCCCCCAGCACCGGGATCGACGGTGTGCCGCCGCCGAAGGCCGCCGCCGCCTCGCCCAGCAGCTGCAGGGTGCGCGCCTGCCCCTCCTGCCAGGTGAGCCAGCCCTTCTGTTGCAGGTGCCGCAGCCGGCTCTGAATCGGCGCCGGCGAGCGCAGCCCCATCGCTTCCATCATCTGGCGGATCGAGGGGCTGTGGCGATGTTCGCCGATGTAGCCCGCCAGCCAGTCGTAAAGCTCCTGCTGGGCAGCCGTGAGCTGCTGCTGGGCGGTGGGGGGCTCCCCTTGGGAGGTGGGGGGCTCCCCCTGGGAGGTGGGGCGCTGCTGCTGGAACCTGCCGCTGACCATCGAAGCCGGGATCGTTGATACAGATGTACCTCCCCGAGGGGCGTTTGTCCAGCTCAGGCCGGTGCCAACAGGGCTGCCAGCAGGGCCTGCTGGGCGTGGAGGCGGTTCTCGGCCTGGTCGAACACCCGGCTGCTGGGCCCCTCGATCGCCCCGGCGCTGATCTCCAGGCCCCGGTAGGCCGGCAGGCAGTGCAGCACGATCGCCCGGCTGTCGGCTTCGGCGATCAGCGCCTCATCCAGGCACCAGCCGGCGAAGGCCCGCTCCCGCTCGACCTTCTCCTGCTCCTGCCCCATCGAGGCCCACACGTCGGTGTAGAGGGCGTGGGCGCCGCGCACGGCCGCCACGGGCTCGTGCAGCACTTCCACCACGGCGCCGCTGGCGGCGGCCAGCTGGCGCGACCGTTCGAGCACGTCCCCATCCGGCTCGAAGCCCACGGGGCAGCCGATGCGCACGTTCACACCCAGTAGGGCGCCGCAGAGCATCAGGGAGTGGGCCACATTGTTGCCGTCGCCCACATAGGCCAGGGTGAGGCCCGCCAGGCGCTCCAGTTCCAGCACCCCGCCTGGATCTGCCGCGAAGCATTCGGCCAGGGTGAGGACATCGGCCAGGGCCTGGCAGGGATGCTCCAGATCGGTGAGGGCGTTGATCACCGGGATCGAGGCCCAGTGGGCGTACTCCTCCAGCTCGCTCTGGGCGAAGGTGCGGATCGCCAGGGCATCTACGTAGCGGCTGAGCACACGGGCGGTGTCTGCCACCGGTTCGCCGCGCCCCACCTGGGTCACCTGGGGATTGAGATCGAGGGTCTGGCCGCCGAGGCGGGCCATCGCCACGGTGAAGCTCACCCGCGTGCGGGTGGAGGATTTGGTGAAGATCAGGCCGAGGGTGCGGCCGCCCAGGTTGATGGTGGCCCGGCCCTGCTTGAGCGCTGCTGCCAGCTCAAGCAGGGCCCGGGTCTGCTCACCGGTGAGGTCGGCGGAAGAGAGCAGGTCGGCGTTCCGCAGGCCTGCGAGGGCCGGAGGCAGGGGGGTGGAGGCGGCGCCGTGCATCGGCCGGTCTCAAAGAACCCTTATCGGCCATCGGCGGGCCCGCCGTCAAGTCGGGACACTCAGGCCGCCAGCTGGGCTTCGGCGGGCAGCACACTCTCGGCCAGCAGACCCTTGAGTTCGTCGCCCTCGATCACCTCCTTGGCCAGGATCTCCTGGGAGATGCGCTCCAGCAGGTCGCGGTTGTGGTGGAGGATCGCCAGAGCCCGGTCGTGGGCCCGGTCCACCAGGCCGCGCACCTCCCGGTCGATCGCCTGGGCGGTGGCGTCGCTCACCACCCGGCGGGGGTTGCTGGGGCCGCCGAGGAAGCGGCTGCCGCCCTGCTTGTCGTAGGCGAGGGGGCCGAGGGTTTCGCTCATGCCGAAGGTGCCCACCATCTGTTCGGCGATGTCGGTGGCGCGCTGCAGGTCGTTGGCGGCGCCGGTGGTGACCGCACCGAACACCACCTCCTCGGCGCTGCGGCCGCCCAGCAGGGTGGCGATCTGGCCTTCCAGATCCTCCTTGGAGTTGAGGAAGCGTTCCTCGGTGGGCAGCTGCAGGGTGTAGCCGAGGGCGCTCATGCCGCGGGGCACGATTGAGATCTTGGCCACCTTGCTGCCGCCGGGCATCAGGTGGCCCACGATCGCGTGTCCCACCTCGTGGTAGGCCACCACCTTCTTCTCATCGGCCTGCAGCACCCGGCTCTTCTTCTCCAGGCCGGCCACCACCCGCTCGATCGCTTCGTTCAGATCGCCCTGTTCCACGGCGGTGCGATTGACCCGGGCGGCCAGCAGTGCCGCCTCGTTCACCAGGTTGGCCAGGTCTGCTCCGGCAAAGCCCGCGGTCGCCTGGGCGATGCGGTCGAGGTCCACCCCATCGGAAAGCTTCACCTTCTTGGCGTAGATCTCCAGGATCGTGCGGCGGCCGGAGAGATCAGGCCGATCCACCAGCACCTGGCGGTCGAAGCGGCCCGGGCGCAGCAGGGCGGCATCAAGGGTTTCGGGCTGGTTGGTGGCCGCCAGCACGATCACCGGCTTGTCCTTGCCGGCGAAGCCGTCCATCTCGGTGAGCAGCTGGTTGAGGGTCTGCTCGCGCTCGTCGTTGCCGCCCACCACGCCCATCGAGCCGGAGCGGCTCTTGCCGATGGCGTCGAGTTCGTCAATGAAGATGATGCAGGGAGCCTTCTTCTTGGCTTCTTCGAACAGGTCGCGCACGCGGGCGGCGCCGGCGCCCACGAACAGCTCCACGAACTCGGAGCCGCTGATGATGAAGAAGGGCACACCCGCCTCACCGGCCACCGCCTTGGAGAGCAAGGTCTTGCCGGTGCCCGGAGGGCCCACCAGCAGCACCCCCTTGGGGATACGGGCGCCGATGGCGGCGTAGCGCTCCGGTTTCTTGAGGAAGTCGACGATCTCGGTGAGCTCGGCCTTGGCCTCATCCACACCGGCCACATCGGCGAAGGTGACCCGCGATTCTTCATCGGGCACGTACACCTTCGCCTTGCTCTTGGTGAAGCTCAGCGCCCCCTGGGCGCCGCCCATGCCGCTGCGGCGGGCGAAGAACTGCAGCACCAGGATGAAGATCAGGGGCGGCACCACCCAGCTGAGGATGGTGGTGAAGATGTTCGGCTTCTGGGGCGGGGCGGCGGCGAATTCCACCCCGTGCTGCTCCAGCCGCTGGGGCAGCTCCATGTCGAAGATCGGCGTGGTGGCCAGCACCGTGGGCGCCCCCTCGGCAGGCGCCTCCTTGAGCTCGTAGCGGATCTGGTCGGAGGTGATGTAGGCGCGGCGCACGTTGTCGCCGTTCACCTCGTCGATGAACAGGGAATAGGGCACCCGCGGCACCTGGTTGGCCGGATTCGGCAGGAAGTTGCTGAACAGCAGCAGCACGCCGAAGCCGATCAGCACCAGGTTGATCAGTCCGAAGCGCCGGCTGGGGCGATTGTCGTCCTGGCGGATGGGCATGGCGCACGGACTGCGGATGTGCTCAGGCTAGGGGCGACGCCTTCCGTGCCGATCGGCGGCGGCGGTGAAAACCGGGGTGGGAATCCGAATCGTGGCCCCGCTGACGCCAGAATCGCTCCATGTGCGGCCGCTTCTCGCTCACCACCGCCAGCGACCGGCTGCTGCCGCGGCTGCAGGGGGAGCTGCCGCCCCAGCTGGCTCAGCACTACGCCCCTCGCCCCCTGATCCGGCCCGGCGAGCCGCTGTTGATCCAGCGCCAGCTGCAGGGCCGCCTGGAGGCGGCCTTCGCGCTGTGGGGCCTGCTGCCGGCCTGGGTGAAGGAGCCGGCAGGCGCGCATCGGCCAATCAACGCCCGCGCCGAAACCGTGGCTGAGAAGGCCAGCTTCCGCGGCCCCTGGCGCCACCACCGCTGTCTGATCCCCGCCGACGCCTTCTTCGAGAAGGGCCAGCGCATCGCCCGCCGCGATCGGGCGCCGTTCTGGCTGGCGGGGCTGTGGGAGCGCTGGCTGGGGGCCGACGGCAGCCAGCTCGATACCTGCTGCATCCTCACCACCCGGCCCAACGCCCTGATCGCGCCGACCCACCAGCGCATGCCGGTGCTGATCCCCGACGGCCTGGAGCAGGCCTGGCTGGCGCCGGTGCACGGGGCTGAGCTGCGCGCCCTCGAGCCCTTGCTTGAGCCCTGGGATCCGGCTGGCTGGTTGCTGGAGCCGATCACCTCGCCGATCACCCCCCAGTCGCCACCCGATACGGCTGGGGCCGCCAAGCCCGATGCGCCTGCGGTAGACCGCCAGCAACTCAGCCTCAGCCTGGAGTCGCCATGACCGCCCAACCCCAGGCCCCCGAGCCGGTGGCTGCCTACCCGCGGCCGCCGGCCCTGGTGGCCAGCAGCGAACACGTGCGGGTGGAGGCCCTCGGCCAGCTGCTGGCAGATACGCGCCGCAGCCTGCGGGTGCTGGAGACCTTCCATCCCCCCACCTATTACCTGCCGCCCGAGGCCCTGCGGCTGGAGCTGCTGCAGCCGGCGCCGGGGCGCAGCTTCTGCGAGTGGAAGGGGGTGGCCCGCTACTTCGACGTGGTGTGCGATCCCGGCGGCCCTGGCGAGCGGCGGCTGCGGCGGGCGGTGTGGAGCTACCCCGATCCCACCGGCGCCTTCGCCCCTCTGACTGGCTGGTATGCCCTCTATCCGGCCCTGATGGATGGCTGCTGGCTTGACGGCGAGCGGGTGATCCCCCAGCCCGGCGGCTTCTACGGGGGCTGGATCAGCTCCCGCGTGCAGGGCCCGTTCAAGGGTGATCCGGCCCATCCGGAGCTGGTGTGAGCTGACTGGAGGTGAGCAGGGTGCGGCTGGGAAAGGGCATCATGGCGCCGTGGCGCTGCACCACTTCGCCGATGCTGAGCAACAGCTCCTGCTGCAGCGCCCAGCCGTCCTCCACGGCGTGGCCGGTGCTGTGGCAGAGCAGCCGCAGCTTCAGGCTGCTCTCGCCATAGCCGGTGAAGTGCACCGCCCTGCTCTTGTGCTGGGCCACGCCGGGGTGGCTGGCCAGCACCTGCTCCAGCTCGGCCACGATCGTCGGAACGCGCGGCCGGTCGGCGAAGCTGACGCTGAATTCGATCCACACGCGCCGGTTGTCGACCGCCGTGTTGTTGATCACCGGTGATTTGGTGAAGATTGTGTTCGGCACGTACACCGGCTGGCGGTCGCGGCTGCGCAGGCGCGTGTAGAACCAGCCGATCTCCTCCACCGTGCCCGAGAGCTGCTCGGAGGGGATCTCGATCATGTCGTCGACGATGAACGGGCGGTTCACGTAGAGGCTCAGGCCGCTGAGGGAATTGGAGACGATTCCCTGCGCCCCGAAGCCCACCGCTGCCGCTCCGAAGCCGCCGGCGGTGACCAGCACTGCCGCCGACACCCCCACCAGCTGCATCAGCTCATAGACCACGATCGCCCAGATGGCGATGCTGATCAGCTTCTGCAGCACGTCGAACAGGAAGTGGCGGTCTTTCTCGTTCAGCCGCGGCAGGATCTCGGCGGCGTAGCGGTCGCGGTTGCGCCGCAGCTCCGTGTGCCAGCGCAGCAGCGTCCAGGCGGCGCCCAGGGCCACCAGCAGTTCGCGCACCTCATGGCCGTCGCGCTCCAGGTCGATCACCAGCGGGTCGAGCTGCAGCGCCAGCCACCAGCCCAGTCCCACCAGCAGGCAGGTGCTGGTCACGCTCAGGCGGCTGGTGAGCAGCAGGCCGCGCAGCAGCGAGCGGGAGCGGCAGCGACGGCCCAGCACCTCCAGGCCCACCCAGCTGAGCAGGGCCAGGAGCAGGCTCCCCAGGGGGATCTGCAGGTCGAACGGCAGCACCAGCTCGGTGGGAACAGTGAGCATTGGAGATCGGGCTGGCGGCATGGTTGGCGGTGGCCGTCAGCCCTCAGGTTGCCTGAGCCGCCAGAGCAGGTCGGGGCCGAGGGGGCGGCGGTCTGCCGTGGCCCAGGTGGCCACCTCGGCCAGGGTGGCCAGCTCCAGATCGCCCAGCGGCGTGCGGGCCGGCTCGCCGCCCAGCAGCTTCGGGGCAATCACCGCCGCCAGCTCCTGCACGCAGCCCTGGCGCAACGCCGCCGCCGCCAGCTCCGGCCCGCACTCCCACAGCACCTGGTTGCAGCCCCGCTGCGCCAGCTCCTCCAGCAGGGCCTTCGGGCCACAGTCGGCCAGCACCAACCGCTCCACGCCGAGGCGGTCGAGCTGGAAGCGGGCCTGGCTGGGGGCGCCATGGCTGTGGGCCACCAGGGTGGGGGCCTGCTCCTGCCGCCACAACTGGGCCTCGGCCGGCAGATCGAGGCCGCGGCTGAGCACCACCCGCAGGGGTTCCGGATCGCGGCGGCCGCGGCTGGTGAGCAGGGGATCGTCGGCCCGTACGGTGCCGCCGCCCACGATCACCGCGTCGCACTGGGCGCGCAGCTGGTGCACCCAGGAGCGGGCCTCGGGGCCGCTGATCCACTGGCTGGCGCCGTTGGCCAGGGCGGTGCGGCCATCGAGGCTCATCGCCCACTTGAGCAGGCCCAGGGGCCGGCCCGTGGCGAGCCGGTGGCAGAAGGCGCGGTTGAGGGCCCGGGCCTCGGCCTCCGCCACCCCCGTGAGCACTTCAATCCCCGCCGCCCGCAGCTCCGCCAGGCCGCCGCCGTCCACCCGGGGGTTGGGGTCGGCCATCGCCACCACCACCCGGGCGATGCCGGCGGCGATCACCGCCTGGCTGCAGGGGGGCGTGCGGCCGTGGTGGCAGCAGGGCTCCAGGGTCACCACCAACGTGCCGCCCCGGGCCCGCTCCCCCGCCTGGGCCAGGGCGCCCACCTCGGCGTGGGGCTCGCCGGCCCGGGCGTGGTAGCCCTCCCCCACCAGCTCGCCTGCGGCATTGAGCACCAGCGCCCCCACCAGCGGGTTGGGGCTGGTGCGCCCCCGCCCCAGCGCCGCCAGCTGCAGGGCCCGGCGCATCCAGGGCAGCCAGGGGCTTGATCCGGGGGGTGGCACTGAAGGGATGGACGCCACGGCTCTGGTTGATCCCTCCATGCTGGCTTTTCTGGCCCTGTTGCCCAGGGCTCTGGTTACCTTCTTCTATGCCCTCGCGGCCCTGCTGCGCTTTTTTATCGATGGACCCACTGAATCTGCCCACCAGAGCGGAGCGCCCGCTGCCCTGCTGGGTTGGAGCCTCGCCGCCTTTGTCGTGGCGTCAGCGGCTCTCCTGGTTGATCTCGGCCTTGAGTGGCACGGTGGAAATCGTCGAAGAGACGGCCAGGTTGCGAGACGAAAACGCCAGGTACGACGCCTGGATCGCGACGCTCGATTCCGCCGAGCGCTTGCCCAGCTGCTCCTCGACCCCTCCGACGCCAGCCGAACCGAACTCAGGCAGCTGATCAAGGTTGACTGTTCATTCGACGGTTGAGGTGTTGGGGGGTGCGCAACGGTCTGGGCGTTCAGGAGGCATCCACCAAGCTCCGCCATTCCGCTACCACGTAGGGGGGCACGGGTAACTCCACGAACACGCCTGGCAGCTGCAGGCGCAGGGGGCGGTTGCGGTCAAGGTCGGCCAGCAGGGGGGCGAGGTTGAATTCGGCGGCAGCGGCGCGGCCGTCGCCGGCCAGCTTGGGGTTGGCCAGGGTCACATCCTCCAGCTGCCAGGTGTTCCGGCCGCTGCGCACCAGCAGGGGGGTGGGGTGATCGAGCCGCACCTTGCCCGGAAAGCCCACCACCCGCAGGCGGAGCGGGCCGCCGGGTGGGCCCTCGCGCCAGGCCACCAGCTGCCAGCTTTGGTAATCGAGGTCGCGCAGGCTCTCCAGGCTGCGCAGCACCGGCGTGCCGGTTTCGTCTGGGTGGTTGTGCACCAGGGCCTGGGCCGGCCAGGGCTGGATCAGCAGCAGCAGGGCCGCCACCAGCCCCAGCAGCAGGGTCGGCAGGGTCCTGGTGACGAAGACTGATGCCCGCTGCAGGGCTGGCGCTCTACTCATGGCTGGCGCTCGGCACCCGGAATCGGCTGCCAGCCGGTGTGGGTGGCCCAGAGGGCCCAGATCGCCATGGCGCGCAGGTAGTGACAGGCGCGGAAGGTGTTCACGCCGGTGATCGCCTCGGGGGTGCGGAATTGCAGGCCGCCCGTGTACACCTGCTCCACCACGGCGCCGGTGATCGCCAGGGCGGTGGCGGTGTCGCCCATCAGCCGGTAGTAGGCGGCCAGCCCGAAGTTGATGCCGGTCCACACCTCCAGCGGATGGGTGCCGTTGGGATCGAGGGGGGTGCCGTCGCGGCGCAGGCCGTTGGCCACCCCCAGCTTGCCGCCGGCGAAGCCCTCGAAGCAGGCCTCCTTCACGGCCTTGAGGGCGCTCTGGGCCCGCTCATTGGCCACCACCGGCGGCAGGCCCAGCAGGCGGGCGTAGAAGTCGCCGCAGAGCTGGTCGGCCATCACCACCGGTGTGCCGCTCTCAGCGTCGATCTTGTAGTACTCGCCGTTCCAGAGCAGGCGGTCGAAGTTGGCGCGGCTCTGCTCCAGCCAGCTGCTGAAGTCGCGCTGCGCGCCGGAGGTGTCGAGCCCCAGCTCCAGCTGCAGCCGCTGGCCCATGGCCAGGGCCGCCTCCAGGGCCGCGATCCAGAGGGCGCCGCAGTAGGCGCTCACCCCCTTGAGCGGCCAGTCGTCGAAGGTCTGGTCCGGCGCGCCGCCGTTGTCGGGCAGGCCGTCGTTGTTGGCGTCGAAGGTTTTCAGGTAGCGCAGGGCCTGTACGGCGGCGGGCCAGCAGTCGGCCAGGAAGCGCAGGTCCTCGCCGCTGGGGGCCAGCCGGAAGGTGCGCCACACCTGCAGCACGAAGTCGCTGGCCAGGTCTTTCCAGAGGTTGCAGTCTTGATAGGCGGTGTAGTTGCTGGCGTCCCAGGGGCGTTCGTTGGGGGCGCCCAGGTCGTGGGGGGTGGCGCCGGCCAGCTTGCGGGCGGCCTCGACGCGGCCCTTGCCCTGGGTGAAGTACCAGCCGATCGGCCGCGGCGTGGCATCGGCGGCGGGGATGGCGCGGGCGAAGCTGCGCAGCACCGATTTATCGAGTTCCGGCCAGAGCTGCAGCAGGGCGAAGGAGCCGTAGAGGCGCACATCGAGACTCTCGTACCAGGCGTAGTCGAGGCACTCGAGCACGCCGAAGCGGCCCACCGGATCTTCGGGGCTGGCGGCGCTCCAGAGGCTGCCACCGGAGGCCAGGTCGTAAAGCTCGTTGAACAGGGCCATGCGCAGGGGCTCGGGCAGGTCGGAGCGCTCCAGCACCGGCTGCTGCCAGGCCTCGATCGCGGCGTGCCATTCGTGCCAGTTCACCAGGGCTTCGGCGGCGATGGCGGTGGCGGCGTTGCCCTCCGAGCCAAAGAAGTCGGTGTAGCGGCGCAGGCAGCGCGTGCCGGTGGCGAAGGCCGTGACCGGCAGGTCCCAGCTGATCACCACGGGGATCTCGATCGTTTCGCCCGGCTCCAGCCGGCAGCGCACCGCCAGGGCGGCGCTGGCCGGGTCGTTGTCGCCGCTGTGGCGGTCGTTGTTGCTGTCGGGAATGGAGCCATCGGCGGCGAACGGCTGCCACAGCTCGGCGCCGTCGCCGGCGGGGTTCCAGCGGCTGCAGCGCTGGATCGTCAGCCCGGGGTGGCGCGCCTCCAGACCGGCGTCGGTGGCGATGCACCACTGGCCCTGGCCCTCGCTGATCGGCGTGCTCCGCTCCCCTTCCAGCAGCACGCCGCGCAGGTGGTCGGTGTCGACCCAGCGGTTGCGCTGGCCCTGGCTGCGGCCGATCGCCGGCACGTAGTTGTGCTCCGGGCTGCCGTCATCGCGGAACGTGACCGCTGCTGTGGGATCGGTGTTGGTGAACCAGCCGGTGGTGTTGCGCCAGCTGAGCAGCAGCGAGAGATCCAGGGGCTGGCGGCTGGGGTTGTGCAGCGTCCACACAAACACCGCCAGCGGATAGCTGCTGCGCTGGTAGTCGCCGGGCAGGATCGGGCTGAAGGCCTCACAACTCACCTCGGCCTGGAACACGCCCGTGTAGTGGGTGCTGCTGAGGGGGTAACGGGCGGCATAGGTGCCGGTGGATTGATCGGGGGTGCTGGCTGGGTACCAGTTCCAGGCGCCCAGGGGTTCGCCCGCCTCGGGCCGGGAGGCGTCGGCCTCCGGCTTCACCGCCAGGGCGTGGGCGCGGCGCTGCTCGCCGTCGCTCTCAAACAGGGCGAACTGGCAGTCGGGCAGAACCCCGAACCAGTGTTCGCCGCCGTCCAGGTGCCAGAGGTTGAAGGAGCCGTCGGGGGCGCGGCCGATGCAGCCCGCCCCGAAGCCCCCCAGGGGCATGCCGTGGTTGGGGCCGTCGTCGAGGTTGCTGGCGTAGCGCACCGTGTAGGGCCGCTCCCAGCCCAGGCCGAAGGCCCGGCTCCAGCTGGCTGGTGGGGCCGGGTCGCCAGTGGCGCCTGCCCGCGGGGCCCCGTTGCCCTTCAGCAGCGTGGTCAGGGCTGAGAGGCCGAAGCGCGCCATGGGGGCAGAAAAGGTGCGCCCAGCTTGTCAGAGGTCGCTGGCTGGGGGCTGG
>JBBASO010000075.1:0-11160 GCA_040399265.1 Prochlorococcaceae cyanobacterium | reverse complement strand
CCCAAACCTGGCAGCCCAAACCTGGCAGCCCAAACCTGGCAGCCCAAACCTGGCAAACGGTGTGATTGCGCATGTACATCGCGCTGGCTGATCCCGCAGAATGAGAGCAGCCCGATCTTGATCAGCACCCCTTGTGTGTTCGGGTCCATAGCCTTTCATGAGCCATGGGCCTCCCAGTGGTGGAGTGCACCAGTCAACCGCTCCAGCTCCCCACTCCATCCCGGGACCATGTCCGAAAGCCCCTCCGCCGACCCAATCCCAGCTGCTCCGGAAGAGATCCCGACCCCATCAATCACCGAACTGCAGCAGGGGGACAGGCCGTTCGTGCTGGCCGATGCCCTGGGCAATGTCGTCAGTCTCAATGCCGCCTTCACGCGCACCTACGGCTGGGAGCCGGCTGATCTGATCGGTGAACCCCTTGGCTTGATCCTGCCTGAGGCGTTCCGGATGGCTCATCAATTCGGTTTTTCGCGGTTTCAGGCCACCGAAATCTCCACGATCCTGGCCCACCCGCTGCGGCTCAGCACCATCTGCTCGGATGGCCGGGAGATTGTGTCTGAGCATTACATCGTGGCCGAGAGAGGTGAAGACGGCTGGTGTTTCGGGGCCACCCTCACGCCGTTGCCCCCGGGCACACCCGCCGATCCATGAGCGATCGGTCGACCGCCCCCGCTCAACAGGTCGTTTCGGAGTCTGCCTTGGTGCTGGAGCTGCGCCGCACCCTGGCACGGCTGGAACTCGCCCTCGGTCAGATCGGCGACGGTCTGGTGATCACCGATGGCATGGGGCGCCTGCAGTGGTGCAACAGCTCCTTCGAGGCGCTGCTGCACCAGCCCCGTTTGCTGATGCTCGGCCGGCCGCTGGATGACCTGCTCCAGGCGAATCTCGACCAGGAGGTACGCCTTGATCTGGCCAACCTGATCCGCCAGCCCTCTGGGGGTGGATCGTTCATGGCGGTGGCGCGGCGTGAGCCTCTGCAGGTGCTGGAGGTGCAGTGGCGGAGTGTCACCTCTGAGCAGCCGCCCCCGCTGATCTTCAGCTTCCGGGACGTGAGCGATCGGGTGTCTCTGGAGGAACTGCGGCTGCGTTCCAAGGAGATGGCCGAACGCCAGTTCGCCCTGGCCCAGCAGGTGGTGACCTGTCCTGTCACCGGCCTGCCCAACCGCCGCGGACTGTCGCAGGCCATCGCCGCCGCGCTGCAGCAACTGGATCAACAGCAGGGTTGGCTGGCATTGCTGTTCTGCGATCTGAACCGCTTCAAGGAGGTCAACGACACCTACGGCCACCGGGTGGGAGACCAGCTGCTGGTGGAACTGGCCAACCGCATGCAACGGGTGCTGCGCCAGGGCGATGTGCTGGCCAGGCTGGGTGGTGATGAGTTCGTGCTGCTCTGCACGGAGCTGGATGAACCCCAACGGGCCACGCGGATCGCTGAACGGCTGCGCGATGCGGTGGCCGAGCCCTGGACGCCGGAGGCAGGGGCCCTGTCGATCGAGATCCATCCCCGTATCAGCATCGGCATCGCTCTCAGCCAGAGCAGCCATCACACAGCGGAGCAGCTGCTGCACGATGCTGACCTGGCGATGTATGAGGCCAAGGCGAGCAGCGATGAGCAGATCGTCGTGTTCGATGAGGCGATCAACACCCGCCTGGTGCGTCAGGTGCAACTTCGCACCTGCCTCCAGCAGGCCTTGCGCCAGCGGCGGCTGGAGCTGCACTTTCAACCGGTGGTGCGGCTGCTCACGGCGGAGGTGGTGGCCTACGAAGCGCTGGTGCGTCCGAGCGATGGGCAGGGCGTGTCGATTCCCCCGCCGGAATTCATCGCCGTGGCCGAGTCGTCAGGCCTGATCAACGAGCTGGGACGATTGGTGCTGGAGACGGGGCTCTCTGCCGCCGGCCAGCTTGGCTTGGCTGGCAAGGGGCTGGGCCTGACGTTGAACTTCAGCACCAAGCAGTTTGCCCGGTCGGGAATCGCCGCTGAGCTGATCGCCGCCGTCGAGCGCTTCGGGTTTCCGCCAGCCCTGCTCAGCATCGAGATCACCGAAACGGCTCTGATCGATCAGCCCCAGCGCACCCGCCAGGAGCTGATGGCGCTGCGTGACGCTGGTTTCCGGGTGCTGCTCGATGATTTCGGCATCGGTTACTCGAGCCTCACCTGGCTGGCGGAGCTGCCCATCGATGGCATCAAGATCGATCGCAGCTTCACGGCTTCGATGAGGGAAGACCCTCGCCGTCAGGCCCTGATCAAGGCGATTCTCGGCCTGGCAGCCGATCTGCAGCTTGAGGTGATCGCCGAGGGGATCGAGAACTGCGACCAGCTGGCGGCGTTGCGGGAGATGGGTTGCGTGTTTGGTCAGGGTTATCTGTTCAGCCGACCCCTGGCCCTGGGACGGACGGGCCAGCTGCAAGCATTTCTTCCTCCAGCAGCATGTTGAAGTGCAGCAGCTGGGCATCGCTCAGCTGCTGGCGGCTGCTGCGCCCGAACTCCTGCTCCAGCCGTTCGCGACCGCGCATCGCATCCCAGCCCAGTTGCCGCAGCAGCCCGTCGCTCTGCTCCAGCAGATCGCGGCGCCGCAGTGGCACCGGCACGCCGGCCGGGGTGCTCCCCGCCTCAAAGTTCTCCAGCGACTGGAGGTAGGCCAGCAGGTCGGTGTAGGTGGTGATGCGCCCGCGACTCGGGTGACCGAACGCCCGCTCCAGATAGACGCCTTCCTCGGCCCGCTGCCAGCCCAGCCGCTGCAGCTGCAGATCAATCCGGGTCAGTTCAGCGCTCCAGTCCTCCGGGTCGGCGGCCGGCTCCTCTGGCTGCGGTGGGGCCTCTGCTGCTGGCGCAATCTCCTGCCTCGGCTCGATCGGTGCGGCATCCGGTCGTGCTGGCAAGGGGTCAGGTCGTGGCGGCATGGGGTCAGGGCGATCAGCTGCCGGTGTGCCGAGCCGGCTCTGCAGCCGCTGGCGGGCGCGGTCCTCCGCCTCCTCGGCCGTACGTCCTTCCCCCAGGGCCGTGGCCTGGGGCCTGCCCTCCAGCAGGGCGGTGACCGCCACCACCCGGGCTCCGGGCTCGGCGTGGACCAGGCGGACCTGGAGCTGCATGATGCGGTGGGGATGGGGCGTACTTCCTAGAGTGGACCCCCCAGGGGTACCGATGGAAGCCGAGTCGATCGAGTCACTGACCCCGTTGCTCCAATCGGCTGACCGCTGGAGTGAGCTGCTGCTGCTGTTGCCCCTGCTGGTGGCCCTTGAGGCGGTGCTCTCCGCCGACAATGCCATCGCTCTGGCGGCAATCTCCCGCCGGCTGCATGACCGGGCCCGCCAAGAGATGGCCCTGAATCTGGGCTTGCTGCTGGCGCTGGTCTTCCGGATCGGTCTGATTCTGGCGGCCCGCTGGGTGTTGAACTTCTGGCCCCTGGAACTGGCCGCGGCGGCCTATCTGCTCTGGCTGTGCGGCCGCCATCTGGTGCTGGTGTTTCAGGGGAGGGAGGAGGGAGTAGCCGCCGCTGCCGATGCGGTCGCCCCAGCGGCCCCAGGAGCTGCCGGCCCGTTGGCCCTGAACGCCGGACTGGGCAGTGTGGTGGCCACACTTGCCCTCACCGACCTGGCCTTTTCGCTCGACAGCGTTGCCGCGGCGGTGGCGGTGAGCGACCGGATCTCTCTGGTGATCGCCGGCGGGGTGATCGGCGTGATCGCCCTGCGCCTCACCGCCGAGTTGTTCATCCGTTGGCTGGATCGCTACCGCCATCTCGAAACAGCCGGCTACCTGGCGGTGGGGCTGGTGGGCCTGCGCCTGCTGCTGCGCCTGGCTCTACCGGACCTGGTGCCACCGGAGTGGTTGTTGCTGCTGCTTGTGGCGGCGCTGTTTGTCTGGGGATTTTCCGTGCGCAACCCGGAGGCCATCGCCCTGGCGGAGGGGGAATGATGCGGGTCGAGCTGCGGCAGATCGGCAGCGATCAGCTGCTCGATGCTCTGGAGCTGGAGAGCCTCGCGCAGGTGCCCCAGCCCGGGCGCTGGCTGGAGCACAACGGCCGCAGTTTTCTGGTGTTGCAGCGACGGCACCGCTACCGGCTGCGTGACGGCCGCTACGACCTCGCCAGTGTGGCGCTCCAGGTGAAACCGGAGCGTCAGCCCGCCGATGCCAGGCCCTTCGCCCATGGTTGGGTGATCGGTGATCCACACTGCCGTTTCAACGCCCGCAGTCCGTTGTTGCGCTGCGCCGTGCTGCCAGACGGGCCCTGTGAACGCTGCGCCCACTTTCTGACGCGGTGAACCCTGACGCGATGAACCCCACTCCTGCTCGGCCCCCTTCGCCGCGGCCCCTTACGGTAAGGGCTGGCGCCCGTTCACCGATCAGCACGCTCACTCCGCATCTCGGCACGCCGGTGGCTTCGCTTGCCGCCGATTTCGCTGGCCTCGGCCTCAGCGAGCCCTTGCTCAAGGCAGTGGCCGCCAAGGGCTATCGCCATCCGTCGCCGATTCAGAAACAGTGCATCCCGGCGGTGCTGGAGGGGCTAGACGTGCTCGCCGCAGCGCAGACCGGCACCGGCAAGACCGCCGGGTTCACTCTGCCGCTGCTGGAAAGGCTGTTGCATGGCGCCCATGCCCGGGCCGGGGTGGTACGGGCTCTGGTGCTCACGCCCACACGGGAGCTGGCGGCCCAGGTGGCCGACAGCGTGCGCGACTACGGCCGCTATCTGGATCTGCGCTCCGATGTGGTGTTCGGCGGCGTGAACATCCGGCCACAGATCGAGCGGTTGCGCCGTGGCACCGATGTGCTCACCGCCACCCCCGGGCGGTTGATCGATCTGCAGCAGCAGGGGGCGCTGCGGCTCGACCGGGTTGAGATCCTGGTGCTGGATGAGGCCGACCGGATGCTCGACATGGGCTTCCTGCGCGACATCCGGCGCATCCTGGCGCTGTTGCCGGAGAAACGTCAGAACCTGCTGTTTTCCGCCACCTTCTCGCCGGAGATCCGTCGGCTGGCGACGGGATTGCTGCATCAGCCCGTGCAGCTGCAGGCCAGCCCCGAGAACCAGACGGCCGCCAGCGTGGAGCAGGTGTTGCATCCTTGCGACATGGCCCGCAAGGGTGATCTGCTCAGCCACCTGATTCGCAGCAATGACTGGCAGCAGGTGCTGGTGTTCTCCCGCACCAAGCATGGCGCCAATCGCCTGGCGGAGCGGCTTTGCAGTGATGGTCTGCAGGCGGCCGCTATCCACGGCAACAAAAGCCAGGGGGCCCGTACCCGTGCCCTCTCCGGCTTCAAGAGTGGTGAGCTGCGCGTGCTCGTCGCCACCGACATCGCGGCCCGGGGCATCGACATCCAGCAGCTTCCCCATGTGGTGAACCTCGATCTGCCCAACGTGGCCGAGGACTACGTGCACCGAATCGGCCGCACCGGTCGGGCCGGTTGCGACGGCCATGCGGTCTCCCTGGTGGCGGCGGAGGAGCATGAGCTGCTGCGGGCGATCGAGCGGCTGATCGGTGAGAAGCTGCCTCGCCGTGAGGTGCCAGGCTTCGAGCCGACGGTGCTGTCGGCGCCGCCGCTTGATCTCAGCGGCGGCAGGGGCCGGCCTCCCCGCGCTGGCGGTGCTGGCAGACCACCGCGGCGCCGCTAATCCAGCCTGGCCCACCGAGCTGCTGGCAGCTCTGGAACAAGCCCGCCAGCACTATCTGGATGATCCGTGGACTGGCCTGTGGAGACGGATCCATCGCGCGAATGCTGCGTGTGGGACGCCGGTCGGTAAACCGCATCAAGCGATACATGCGATCGGGCTCCACTCCGCTCCCATGGGGAGGCGTTTTTCCTTGCCATGCCCTACGAGCCCGGATCGCCAGAGTGCCGAGTGCTGATCGACTGCAAGAGCCAGATTGAGTCGATGCTGCTGTCGCTGGAGCGCATTGAGCCCAGTGCGCCGATCCGCGATCAGCTTCGCGCCGTGCATGTGCAACTGGAGGAACTGCACTCCCACTACCGCCGTTCGGCAGCAGGCGCTATCGCAGACCCCGACACGCCGATGTCACCATTGAATGCCTGACAGGCGGCATAGGCGCAGGCCAGGGTGGCCACTTGACGGCCATCTGGTGGTCCGTCGTTCTGCTGTACGACGTAGTGGCCGGAGCTGGACCGGTAGATGCGGCATTCAGGGCCGGTTTCGGCCACGTAGGAGAGATCTTGTCCCATCGTTTCCGGGGCGGCTGCATCTGTCCTAGCGATGCGTGTGCGATTCAAGACGTGTGCGTACGCTGACGTCACACAACGTATGGCGCCCGGGTCTAGTGGCTCTGGCAGGGCTCTGTGCCAAGCCGGTTTCCTGCTCGGGCGCCCAGCTGGTGCAGCAGCGCCGCACCGGCTGCACGTGAGCGGCCTGCCAGCTGGGCCTCACGGATCAGCAGCGGGCAGCCGGCAGTGGCCACCACCAGCCCCAGGTCTGCCGCGCAGGCCAGCACCGTGCCGGGGGCCGGGTAATCGGGTGCATCCTGCCGCCAATGGCCGAGCAGCGGCGCAGCAGCGGCGCTGAGCTGGTCGGCCAGCCGCTCCACCAGCGGTTCGGTGGCCAGCAGCTTCAGGCGTTCCTGGCCCCAGAGGGTATGGGCGCCCGGGTAGAGGCCCATCACCCGACGATGAACGGCCAGGGCCGACTGCTGCCAGTCGATGCGGAAGTCCTCCTTGTCGAGCAGGCGGGCGTAGGTCATGCCGTCATCCGCTTGGTGGCGCACCCCCAGCCGGGCCAGTCGTGCCGCCTCTGGTCCGGCACCCGCTGCCTCGATCAGGGGCAGGGCCTCCACCAGGAGCTCGGCGGTGAGAGCGGCCAGTCGCCCGCCTAGCTGCTCGGCGTTCTCCAGCAGTGCGATCGGCAGCGCACGCTCCAACAGCACCGGTCCGGTGTCGAGGCCGGCCTCCATCGACATGATCCCCACCCCGGTGCGGGGATCCCCCTCCAGCAGGCTCCACTGGATCGGGGCGGCACCGCGCCAACGCGGCAGCAGCGACCCATGACCGTTCCAGCAGCCGAACGGCGGCTGGGCGAGCACTTCAGGGGGCAGGATCTGGCCAAAGGCCACCACCACCGAGAGATCGGCCCCCAGTGCCGCCAGCTCGGTCTGCATCGCCGCATCCCGCCGGATCCGCTCCGGGGTGAACACCGGCAGGCCCAGTTCCAGGGCGCGGGCCTTCACCGGACTCGGCAGCAACGCCTTGCCCCGGCCGCGGCGGCGGTCCGGCTGGGTCACCACCGCCAGCAGCTGGTGGCCGGCTGTGCGCAGGGCGTCGAGGCTGGGCACGGCATAGGCGGGCGTGCCCCAGAACAGGATCTTCATCACGTCAGCGGGTGCGGCGACCCGGCTCAGGCCTCGCCGGTGACCGACAGGCCATCGACCCACACATGCGGGCAGAGGCCATCGTGGGTGACCTTCGCGTCCCCTTCGAAGCCCACGATCGCGTTCAGCACCTGCCGGATGTCACCGGCCACGGTGGCTGCTTCGATCGATCGCCGATCGCCGTTCCGCACCAGCCAGCCATCGAACGGTAGGGAAAAGGATCCCTGGCTGGCCTTCACGCCGGCGTGAAGGGCCGAGAGGGAATCAATCACCACCACGGTTCCGCTGGTCTTGGCCTGGTGGTCGAGCCCCTGCTGAGCCCCCTCGCGGCCGGCGGTCGGCCCCACTTCGAACCAGTCGGGCCCCACCGACACTTTGGCGCCCAGGCCGGCGTGGCCGGTCGGTGCAACGCCGAACGCACGCGCTGTGGCTTCGGAGTGCAGGAAGTGCTGCAGCACGCCCCCCTCCACCAGGGTGTGCCGCCTGGTGGGGGTTCCCTCGCCGTCGAAGGCGGAGGCGCCGATGTTGCCCGGATGCAGGCCGTTGTCGTGGATCGAGAGGAATGGCACCGCCAGAGGTTGCCCCAGCGACTCGCGGCTGCTGAGGCTGACGCCATCCAGCACCGCCCGGGCATTGAACAGGCTGGAGAAGGCGCCGATCAGATCGAGAAAGGCCTCCGGGCTGAACACGCAGGTGTAGCGGCCGGTATCGATCGGGGCATAGTCCAGATGGCTGATCGTGCGCTCGGCCGCTTCGCCGATGCAGCCCTCCAGATCGAGGTCGGAGGCGCCGTAGGCCAGCCGCACCGCACCGGCGCTGCGGGGCTTGCGACCGGCCTCTTCGGCCCGGGCATAGAGGTAGAGGCTGGCGGTGCTGAGCTGCTGCTGACGGCAGGCACCGTCGCTGTTCAGATACAGGCGTTCGCTGCTGCGCTGGGCCAGGCCGTTGTAGGGAACGGTGGCGATGGCGGGATGGCGGTCGAGCAGCTGCCGCTCGGCGTCTTTGAGGGTGGCCAGCAGCTGCAGGATCGGCAGCGGCGGCAGGAAGGGCTGCTCCAGAACCGGCAGCGGGGCGGTGGCCAGGGGCGAGAATGCCGGTCGGTCCTCCGGATTGCCAAAGGAGCTGGCGTCGCGGGCACCGCTGAGGGCACGTTCCAGGCCGCTGTCCGAGAGGTCGGAGGTGCTGGTGACACCCACCAGGCCCTCGTCGTTCCAGACCCGCACCGTGATGCTGCTGCGCTGGGCACCTTTCATCTGCTTGGCCTCACCCCGGTCCACCTGCACCGAGGTGTCGGTGCTGCAGGCGGCACCCAGGTCCCAGCGCCGGATGCCCTGCTGGCTGGCGAGCCGGCTGAGACGCTCCCCGAGGGCCATGGCTGTCGGCATCGCCATCGTCAGCGTCCCCCCACGGTGATCGAGTCCACCTTGATGTGGGGCTGGCCCACGGTCACGAACACGCTGCCGCTCACCGAGCCGCAGAAGCCCGCGGCGAGGTCGAGATCGTTGGCGCACATCGAGATCCGCGGCATCACCTCCTTCGCCTCGCCGATCAGCGTGGCGCCTTTCACCGGCTTGGTGAGCTGCCCGTTCTCGATCAGGTAGCCCTCCTCCACAGCGAAGTTGAACTGGCCGGTCGGACCGACGCTGCCGCCCCCCATCGACTTGCAGTACAGCCCTTTGTCGACTGAGGCGATCAGCTGCTCGGGCGTGTGGGCTCCGGCGGCGATGTAGGTGTTGCGCATGCGGCTGGCAGCCGCGAAGGTATGCCCCTGGCGCCGGCCGCTGCCGGTGCGCGCATGGCCGGTGCGCAGCTCGCCGGCCCTGTCGCTGAGGAACCGCCGGAGCACGCCGTTCTCGATCAGCACGGTGCGCTGGGGCTCCATGCCCTCGTCGTCCATCGACAGGGAGCCGAACGCCCCTTCACTGAGCCCTTCATCGATCGCCGTCACGGCCTGGTGGGCGATCGGTTCTCCGAGCTTGTCGGCGAAGGGGGTGGTGCCCCGCTCCACCTGCGTTGTTTCCAGCAGATGGCCGCAGGCCTCATGGAAAATCACACCGCCGAAGCGGTTGGCGAGCACCGCCGGCATCTGGCCCGCCTCCACGTAGTCGGCGTACAACATCGAGCCGGCGCTTTCGCACACCTCGCGGGCGCTGGCGTCAGCATCCCAGCGAAGCAGCTGGTCCGGCTGGCCGTGGCTGCCGTAGCGGCGGCCAATGCTGGAGCGGTGCTCGCCATCGGCTGCCAGCACCGTCAGGCCCAACGACTGGTGCAGGCGCACGTCGCGGGCGAAGGTGCCGTCGCTGGCGGCCACCAGCACCTCCTGCCAGTCGCGGGCATAGCTGCCGCGCCGCGCCTGCAGGTGGGTGCCGTGGCGCTCCAGCAGGGCGGTGCCCGCCAGCAGGTGGGCGGTGGCGTCGGCCAGGCTCGGACTGTCGTCCAGCCAGCCGGATTTGGCGGCAGCGAAGTCGCGCAACCTGCTCAGGCCCGCGTAGTCGCTGCGGGCGTTGATCAGCAGCTGCAGGCCGAGCATGCCGAGCGCCTGATCGAGGGCGGCGCGCAGCCCGACGGGACTGAGGTCGTTGGTGCTTACGAAACCATCCCGCTCGCCCCGGAACACCCGGATCCCGGCACCCATCCCAAAGGCGGGGCTGACACTGGTGATCGCGTCTTGTTCGGCCAGCACCCCCAGGTGGTCGGTGCGCTCCAAGAACACTTCCACGAGGTCGGCACCTGCGGCCCTGCCGAGGGCCAGCAGATCATCAAGGGGTGATAGCCAGCTCTGATCGAACCCGGTGGAGCTGACCGGAGAGCCGGGGGACTGGATCGTGGCGACCATCGACACCGATCGGAATCAGATGATCCTGGCAAAAAGCCCTGGCCTCTGTGTTGGGGTTGAGGCCAATCAGAGGCGTGGGGGGCGCCTGGATCAGCGCACGGCCGGCTGGAACTGCTCGCTGCGGATCGGTTTCATCAGGAACAGCTGGGCCATCTGCACACCGTTGGCGATCCAATAAGGCAGTTTCTGAATCGCCTTGAAGGGAGCGGGGGCTCCACTCTGATCGGCGGCGCTGAGCCTGGCGTTGTTGGCCACAAGGCGCTCCAGGCCGTCCCAGAAGCGGGGGTTGCGCACATCAAGTACCACCGGGAACACCCGGGCGGAGGTCTCGTTGGTCTTGTCGATCACGTACTTGTCGTATTCGCGGGCATCCAGGCCCAGAGCCTCATAGAACTCCTTGCGGGCGACGTCGCGCACGTACATCGTGGCGAACACGGCGAGGAGGAAGAAGCGGCACCAGAGCCGGGCCCGCAGGCCGCGTACCGTGTCCGGTTGCGCTTTCATCAGGGCGTCAAAGAAGTCGCCGTGGCGGTTCTCGTCTTGGCACCAGTTTTCGAAGAAGTTGAAGATTGGAAAAATCTTGCTGCCCGGATTCTGTTCCAGGTGGCGGTAGATGGCGATGTAGCGCCAGTAGCCGATCTTTTCGCTCAGATAGGTCGCGTAGAAGATGAACTTGGGCTTGAAAAAGGTGTATGCCTTGTTGGCGGTGAGGAAGCCCAGGTCCAGCTGCAGGCCGAAATCGCTCATCGCCTTATTGAGGAAGCCGGCGTGCCGGGCTTCATCGCGGGCCATGTGGGCGAAGCATTCCGCCAGCAGGGGATTCTTGGCCTTGATCCGGCGACTGAGCTCTTTGTAGAGCAGAAAGCCGGAAAACTCCGAGGTGCAGCTCTGCTCGAGAAACTCCACGAACACCTGTCGGGTTTCTGGGTCGAGCTTGTCGGCGGCGCCCTCAAACTCTTCGTTGCGCACGAAGTGGTGGCGGTTGTAGTCCTTGCGGAACTCCTCGCAGATGG